>NZ_JBAKHS010000003.1:0-455496 GCF_036906795.1 Micromonospora sp. CPCC 205739
AAGCGCTACATCGTCCGTGAAATCCACGCCGCACTCATGGCCGACTTCGCCGCCCTCAACACCGCTTGACATCCATAGGAGCATCCGGCGCGAGTGAGGTCCGAAAGCCGCCGGACACCGACGCGCCGGGCTGGTGGACTTGCCGCATGACGACACCGCAGCAGCGGGCCGCCCACCTGCGCGCCCTGCACCGGCCCGGTACACCGCTCGTCCTGCCCAACGCGTGGGACGTGGCCAGCGCCCGCCTGGTCGAGGAGTGTGGGGCCGAGGCGGTGGCCACCACCAGCGCCGGCGTCGCCTGGGCCCTGGGCGTCTCCGACGGCGGGGCGCTGGACCGCAGCCGGGCGCTCACGCCACTGGCCCGGATCGCCGCGGCGGTGACGGTGCCGGTCACCGCCGACATCGAGGACGGGTACGCCGCCGACCCGACCGGCGTCGCCCGTACCGTCACGGAGGTGCTGGCCGCCGGCGCGGTGGGAATCAACATCGAGGACGCCGACCCGGACGACCCGACCCGGCTGCGCGCCACGACGGAGCAGTGCGCCCGGATCGCCGCCGCCCGCCAGGCCGCCGAGGCCGCAGGGGTGGCGCTCTTCGTCAACGCCCGGATCGACACCTACCTGCGGGCGGTCGGCGACCCGGCGCAGCGACTCGCCGAGACCCTGCGCCGGGCCGAGGCGTTCCTGGCGGCCGGGGCGGACGGCGTCTTCGTGCCGGGGGTGGTCGACGTGGAGAGCATCGCCGCGCTGGTGTCCGGGGTGGACGGACCGGTGAACGTGCTCGCCGGTCCGGGCGCACCCACCGTGCCCACCCTGGCCGAGCTGGGCGTGGCCCGGGTCAGCCTGGGCTCGTCGCTGGCCGAGGCCGCGTACGGCCTGGTCCGGCGGGCTGCCACCGAGGCGCTGACCCGCGGCACCTACACCGCCCTCACCCCCGCCACCTCATACGGCGAACTGAACGCCCTGCTCCGCTGAGCCAGGAGCACTCCCGACCGACGCACCAGCGACCGCCCGGCACGACCGCAACATTCACCCACCCCGGTACGCACTCTCCGAGGAGGCGTGGCTGTTCCGCGCGGCATAGCCACGCTTTCTCGGAAGATGCGGCCATGGGGGCGGGGGCGCGGAGCGGCCCCCGACCCACCGGGCGGTGGGGGTCGGGGGCCGCGGTCGAGGGTGGGTCAGCTGGCCGAGAACGCCAGGGTGTACTGGCCGGAGCCGCTCAGCGCGGTGACCCGGTAGCGGTAGGCGCCGGCCGGGCCCTCCGCGTCGAGCCGGGCGACGCCCTCGGCGGTGCCGGCCCGGGCCACGGTCCGGAAGCCGGTGCCGGTCCAGCGCTGGAGTTCCAGCACCAGCTCGGCGCCGTCGGGGGCGTCCAGGCAGGCGCTCTGCGCGCCGCCGTCGGCGACGTACCAGCGGCCGTCGGGCTGCGCCTGGGAGCGGCCGGCGGCGATGCTGCCGGAGCGGCTGACCTCGCCGGTGCAGACCGAGGAGTCGCCGGCCGGCGGGGCGGTCGGGGCGGCGGTGGCCGGCGGGGCGGTGGCGTCGCCGCCGGCCGGCGGCTCGGCGGGAGCCGACTGACCGTTCGCGGTGACCAGGGTCAGGTTGTTGCGCTGGAGGATCTCGTTGACCGGCTGGAAGAAGGTGATCCCGCCGGCGGTGCAGTCGCCGGACCCGCCGGAGGTGACGCCCTGCGCCTGGTCGCCGGAGAGCCACGCCCCGCCGGAGTCACCGGGCTCGGCGCAGACGTTGGTCCGGGTCAGCCCGGTGACCGTGCCCTCCGGGTAGTTGACGGTGGCGTTCTTGGCCTGGACCACGCCGCAGCGGGTGCCGGTGGTGGAGCCGGAACGGCAGATCGAGGCGCCGACCGGGGCCTCGGTGGAGCCGTTGACCGGCACCGTGCCGCCGTTGAAGTCGTTCACCACGCCCTGCGGCGTCCACTGGTTGTTGACCTGGACGAACGCCCAGTCGTCGCCGGGGAACGAGGACGCGGCGAAGGTGCCCTGGGCGACCCGGTTCACCCCGGTGGTGCGGTCCCCCGGCCGGCCGCAGTGCCCGGCGGTGACGAAGCCGCCGACCACGGAGAAGCCGACCGAGCAGCGGCCGGCGTTGTTGATGAAGTACGCGTCGCCGCCGCGCACGTCGAACAGCGGCCGAGGCGACTCGCTGGAGGCGGTCACCCGCACCGCACCGGCCGGCGCCCCGGTGGCCGCCGCGAACCGGCGGGCGGCCTGCTCCGCGCCCGGCCGGGCGAGCACCACCACCGAGTTGGTGGCGACGTCGACGTACCAGCCGGCGATGTCCGGGGTGGCCCGGGCGCCGGCCGAGTCGAGCCGGCCCTTGACCGCGTCCAGCTCCCGCACGCCGCGGTCGACCTCCTTCGGCACCGCACCGGCGGCCCTGACCCGGGCCGCCTGCGCCGGGTCGGCGACCGCCACGGTCAGGGTGGCACCGTCGGCGCTGAGCCAGCTGCCGCCGTACGCCGCGCCGAGTTCGGTGCGCAGCCGGCCGACGGTGCCGGTGGCGCGCCGCTCGGCCGCCAACCGCCGTACCGCCTGCTCCCGGCTGAGCGACAGGTCGCGGCTCATCGCGTCCAGCACCTCGGGGGCCACCCCGCCGGTGGCCTTCGCCCCGGCCGGTCCACCGGCTCGCGGTCCGGTGTTCTCACCGGCGAACGACGGCAGGGTCACCGCCGCCGTCAATCCCGCCGCCGCCACCACGACGCCGATGGCTGTCATCCGTCTGCGGTCCATCCGCATGCTCCTCCCGGCCGGCGCGGGGTACGCCTGCCGGAACGGAGTACGGAGACGACGGCCGATCGGTTGACCCCGACCCGGACCTTTCAGCGCAGCGTGTCCGTCCGGTGACCCACCGGGGCGTACCCGGACACGACGACGCCGGTCCACCGCGGACGGTGGACCGGCGTGCGGAGCCGGTGGGTCAGACCTCGACGACCGTCGGGACGATCATCGGGCGGCGCCGGTACTTGTCGTTGACCCAGCGCCCGACGGTGCGCCGGACGATCTGCTGGAGCTGGTGCGGGTCGGTGATGCCGTCCGCGGCGGCCCGGTTGAGGGCCTCGGTGACCAGCGGGACCACCGGGTTGAACGCCTCCGGGTCCTCGGAGAAGCCCTTCGCCGAGAGGGTGGGGCCGCCGACCACCTTGCCGGTGACCGAGTCGACCACCACGGTGGTGGCGATGAAGCCGCCGTCGCCGAGGATGCGCCGCTCGGTGAGCAGCGACTCGCTGACGTCACCGACGGCGAGGCCGTCGACGTAGACGTAGCGGCTCTTCACGTGCCCGACCAGGCTGGCGCGCCCCTCGACCAGGTCGACCACGTCGCCGTCCTCGCAGAGCACCACCCGGTCGGCGGCGACGCCGGACTCGACGCCGAGGCGCGCGTGCGCCCGCAGGTGCCGCCACTCGCCGTGCACCGGCATCAGGTTGCTGGGACGCACCACGTTGAGCAGATACAGCAGCTCACCGGCGGGGGCGTGGCCGGAGACGTGCACCTTGGCCACGTCCTTGTGCACGACCACCGCGCCGGCCCGGGCCAGCCGGTTGATCACCCGGTAGACGGAGGTCTCGTTGCCCGGCACCAGCGAGCTGGCCAGCACCACGGTGTCGCCGGGAGCGATGGTGATGTGCCGGTGGTCGCCGCTGGCCATCCGGCCCAGCGCGCTCATCGGCTCGCCCTGCGAACCGGTGGACATCAGCACGATCTGCTCGGGCGGCAGCGTGGTCGCCTCCTCGATGCCGACCACCAGGCCGGCCGGGATGTTGAGCAGGCCCAGGTCGCGGGCGATGCCCATGTTGCGGACCATCGACCGGCCGATCAGGGCGACCTTGCGGCCGTGCTCGGCGGCGGAGTCGAAGACCTGCTGCACCCGGTGCACGTGCGAGGCGAACGAGGCGACGATGATCCGCCCCCTGGCCTTCGCGAAGGTCGAGTCGAGCACCGGCCCGATCTCCCGCTCCGGGGTGACGAAGCCGGGGATCTCCGCGTTGGTGGAGTCCGACAGCAGCAGGTCCACGCCCTCGGCGCCGAGCCGGGCGAAGCCGGCCAGGTCGGTGATCCGGCCGTCCAGCGGGACCTGGTCCATCTTGAAGTCGCCGGTGTGCAGCACCAGACCGGCCGGGGTGCGGATGGCCACCGCGAGGGCGTCCGGGATCGAGTGGTTGACCGCGAAGAACTCGCACTCGAACGGGCCCAGCCGCTCCCGGCCGCCCTCCCGCACGGTCAGCGTGTACGGCTGGATCCGCCGCTCGGCCAGCTTCGCCTCGACCAGGGCCAGGGTGAACTGGGAGCCGACCAGCGGGATGTCCGGCTTGTGGGCGAGCAGGTACGGCACCGCGCCGATGTGGTCCTCGTGACCGTGGGTGAGCACGATCGCCTGGACGTCGTCCAGCCGGTCCAGGATCGGGCCGAAGTCCGGCAGGATCAGGTCCACGCCCGGCTGCTCGACGTCGGGGAAGAGGACCCCGCAGTCGACGATCAGCAGTTTGCCGTCGTACTCGAAGACGGTCATGTTCCGACCGATGGCGCCGAGCCCGCCGAGCGGGATGATCCGCAGGCCGCCCTCCGGCAGCGGCGGGGGCAGTTCACCCTCGATGTGCGCCTCGGTCACGCGTCCACCTCAATCTGCGACGCCGTCACTCGGCGTCCGTCGTGTCGTTCGATCATTCGGGCAGTTCCAGGCCCGCCGCCGCGCAGTCGGCGCGCAGCTGGGCGAGTTCGTCGGTGGTGGCGTCCACCAGCGGCGGCCGCACCGGGCCGGCCGGCAGACCCTGGGCCGCCAGGCCCGCCTTCACCAGGATCACGCCCTGGGTACGGAAGATCCCGGTGAGCAGCGGCAGCAGCCGCCGGTGCAGGGCCAGCGCGGTCGCGCTGTCCCCCGCCTCGTACGCCTCGATCAGCTGCTTGGTCTGCGCGCCGATGAAGTGCGTCGACGTGCCCACCAGGCCGACCCCGCCGACCGCCAGCGTCGGCAGGGTGAGCGCGTCCTCGCCGCTGTAGAAGGCCAGGTCGCTGCGGCTGAGCACCCAGCTGGTGGCGGTCAGGTCGCCCTTGGCGTCCTTAACCGCGACGATCCGGCCGTGCTCGGCGAGACGCACCAGCGTGTCGGTGGCGATGGCCACCCCGGCCCGGTGCGGGATGTCGTAGAGCATGATCGGCAGCCCGGTGGCGTCGGCCACCGCGGTGAAGTGGCGCAGCAGCCCGCTCTGCGGCGGCTTGTTGTAGTACGGGGTGACCACCAGCAGGCCGTGCGCGCCGGCCTTCTCGGCCGACGCGGCCAGCTCGATGGTGTGCCGGGTGTCGTTGGTGCCCACCCCGGCGACGATCCGGGCCCGGTCACCGACCGCCTCGACGACCGCGCGGATCAGGGTCTCCTTCTCCGCGTCGGTGGTGGTCGGTGACTCACCCGTGGTGCCGTTGAGCACCAGCGCGTCGTTGCCCTGCTCGTCGACGAGGTGGGCGGCGAGCCGTACGGCGCCGTCCACGTCGAGGGAACCGTCGGCGGTGAACGGGGTCACCATGGCCGTGAGCAGTCGCCCGAACGGGCGCGATGCGCCCCGGACGGGGGCGGCAGGGTGGTCGTGCGTCATGTTCACAACCTAGCGGACGACCACCGGAGGGCCGGTGGGGAAGGGCTCAGGACTCACTCGCCGTGCGGGCTGGTCGCCACCTCGGTGCCGTCGGGCAGGGCGGAGATGACGAAGTCGGCGAAGACGTTCGGGGCCACCCGCTGGAGCTGGCGCAGGCACTCCACCGCCAGCTCGCGGATCTCCACGTCGGCGTGCTCGGTGGCCCGCATGGCGATGAAGTGCCGCCAGGCCCGGTAGTTGCCGGTGACCACGATCCGGGTCTCGGTGGCGTTGGGCAGCACCGCGCGGGCCGCCTGCCGGGCCTGCTTGCGCCGCAGCGTCGGGTTGGGCTCGTCGGAGAAGCGCTGCTCCAGCCCCTCCAGCAGCTCGGTGTACGCCCGGACGCTCGCCTCGGCCGCCTCGACGAACTTCTTGTGCAGCTCCGGGTCGTCGGCGATCACCGCGGGCTCGACCATGGCCGCGTCCCGCTCGGGGACGTAGCGCTGGGAGAGCTGCGAGTACGAGAAGTGCCGGTGCCGGATCAGCTCGTGGGTGAGGGAGCGGGAGACGCCGGTGAAGTAGAAGCTCACCGAGCCGTGCTCCAGCACGCTCAGGTGGCCCACCTCGAGGATGTGCGCCAGGTAGCCGGCGTTGGTGGCGGTCGCCGGGTTCGGCTTCTTCCAGCTCTGGTAGCAGGCCCGGCCGGCGAACTCCGCCAGCGCCTGACCGCCGTCGGCGTCGGTCGACCACGGCACGTCGTCCGGGGCCTGGAACTGGGTCCATGCGATCAGCTTGACCTGGGGCTGCACCATCTCCGGCATTCCTGGGACTGTAGTGGCCCGGTACGGCTGGGCGAAAGTCGACCTCCCGGCCGCGAAACGGGCCTTGAGCTGCAAATCTTGGACAGTTTCCGTTCCGGCTGAACGGCAAGTGTCCAAGATCTCGCAGCCGGCACGTCGCGGTGCGCGTCGGGACGCGCGGCGGCGTGGGCCGCCGGTGCGGCCGACGGGCAGGGTCAGACGTAGAGCGCGGTGAAAGGGGCCCAGGGGAGGTTTCTCGCCACCGAAAAGGCCAGCCAGAGGGCGAGGAACCCGGCGATCATCGGTGAGCTGATCCGCAGCTCGGGCAGTCGCCAGCCGAACGCCTGCTTCCCGGCCCAGGCCACGAAGAGGTACGCCAGGAAGGGCAGCGCGAAGACGAAGAGGAAGTGGTGCCGGGCGGCGGCGGGCAGGTCGGCGTGCAGCACGTACCAGAGGGCGCGGGTGCCGCCGCAACCCGGGCAGTCCAGCCCGGTGGTCAGCTTGAGCAGGCAGCTCGGGGCGGCGTCCGGGTCGCTGCGGGTGGGATCGCTGACCAGCGCGTACGCCAGCCCGATGCCGACGCAGCCGAGCGCGGCCAGCGGCGCCGCCCAGCGCGGGGAACGCGCGTGCACCCGGAGCACGAAACGGGTGAGCCGGTCCGGCTCGACCTGCTGGTAGGCGCCCGGCGGCCAGGCGGCGGACGCGGCCTCGGGCGTCCAGGCGCCCGCACCGTGCGGGGTGGTCGCCGCGCCGGGCGGCGTGGCCGGCACAGTGTCGGCGTCCTGCACCTGCTGACCCGGCTGACCCGTCGACCCGTCAACGCTCGTCACGCGCTCACGGTACACCGGCCACGCCCTTCAACGCGGCGGCCAGCGGATCGGCGAGATCCCCGGCGACCGGCGGGGCCACCGCGTCCAGGCCGAGCCAGCCGGCGAGCCGGTGCAGCTCCGCGGCGAGCGCGACGGCGGTCTCCCCCGGGTCGGCGCCCGGCTCCACCCAGGCGGCCGGCACCAGCAGCACGCCCGCCCGGCGGTCGGCCTTGAGGTCGACCCGCGCGGTGAACCGCTCCCCCTGCAAAAACGGCAGCACGTAGTAGCCGTACACCCGCTGCGGCGCCGGCACGTAGATCTCGATGCGGTAGCTGAAGTCGAAGAGCCGCTCGGTGCGGGCCCGCTCCCAAACCAGCGGGTCGAAGGGGCTCACCAGCGTGTTGCCCCGCACCCAGCGGGGCAGCCGGGCGGTGGCGTGCAGCCAGGCCGGCTGCCGCCAGCCCTGCACCGCCACCGGCCGCAGCTCACCGGCCTCGACCAGCTCCGCGATCGCCTGCCGGGCGCCGGCCAGCGGGAGCCGGAAGTAGTCGCGCAGCTCCGGCTCGGCGGCCACCCCTAGCGACCGCGCGGCCAGCGACACCAACGTCCGGTACGCCTCGGCGTCCGTCGGCGTGGGCGCGGCCAGGGCCGCCGCCGGCAGCACCCGCTCGGGCAGGTCGTAGCGGCGGGCGAAGGAGGTCGTCCGGTCGGCGGCGGTCACCTCGCCGGCCCAGAAGAGGAACTCCAGGGCCCGCTTCACCGCCGACCAGTTCCAGCCCCAGTTGCCGGTCTCCCGGGGCGCGTCGTGCTCGATCTCGGCGGCGGTCAGCGGCCCGCGGGCGGCCACCTCGTCGCGGACCCAGGCGACCAGCTCGGGCTGCTCCTGCGCGATGCGCCGCATGCCGCCCCAGGCGTCGGAGTGGGCCTTGGCCATCCGCCAGCGCAGCGCCGCGTGCAGCCCCACCGGCACCAGCGACGCCTCGTGGCCCCAGTACTCGAACAGCTCCCGGGGTCGGCGGTAGGCGGCGGTGTCGAGCAGGGCCGTCGGGTAGGGCCCGAGCCGGCTGTAGAGCGGCAGGTAGTGCGCCCGTTGCAGCACGTTGACCGAGTCCATCTGGATCAACCCGACCCGGTCGAGCACCCGGCGCAGGTGCCGCCGGGTGGGCACGCCGGTGGGCGCCGGGTCGGCGAAGCCCTGGGCGGCGAGCGCCACCCGCCGGGCCTGGGCGAGGGAGAGTGATTCCGGTGCGGCCATCGTCGGGCACCCTAATCCAGCGGTACGACGCCGGAGCGGACGCTGGACCACACGCCCGGCGAGGCATAGAACGGACACATGCTCACCATCCGCCGCGAAGAGCCCGAGGACGCCGAGGCGATCGCCCGGGTGCACATCCACGGCTGGCAGGCCGGCTACGCCGGGATCATGCCCGACGAGGTCCTGCGCCGGCTCAACCCGGTGGCCTGGGCGCAGCGGCGACGGGACCTCGGCACCGCCGACCCGGAGCACCCGTTCACCACGCTGCTCGCCGAGGTCGACGGGGTGCCCGCGGGGTTCGCCACGTTCGGGCCGTACCGCAACAACCAGGACCGGGACGACCTGGACCCGGCGTACGGCGAGGTGCTGGCGACGTACGTGGAGCCGGCGCACTGGGGCGACGGCACCGCCTCGGCGCTGCTGGCCGCAGCGCGCGCCGGCCTGGCGGCCCGGGGCTGGCGGGAGTACCGGCTCTGGGTGCTGGCGGAGAACACCCGGGCCCGCCGGTTCTACGAACGGGCGGGGCTGTCAGCCGACGGCGAGCGGTCCACCTACCCGGTGCCGCTCGCCGGCGGGCGTCCCCCGGTCCGGCTCGACGAGCTGCGGTACGCCGGCCGGCTCGACGGCTGACCCGGCCGGGTCCGGTCGCTGGGCCGCCCCGGCGGCGGCCGGTACCGCCCAGCGCCGGATCGGCAGCAGCACCAGCAGCGCCAGGCTGATCCAGACGTAGGTGTTGCTGCCCAGGAAGCCGTCGATCCCGGTGAAGTCCTTCTCCCAGGCCCAGACGATCCGGCTGATCAGCAACCCGTACGCGACCACCGCGAAGGCGGCCAGGGCGCGCCGCCGCGTCCCGGCGGCGGGCGCGGCCACCGCGTTGTCGACCAGCAGGATCAGCGCGGGGATCAGCCAGACCAGGTGGTGCACCCAGGTCACGGGGCTGACCAGGCACATCACCGCGCCGGTGAGCGCCAGCCCGGTCGCCTCGTCGCCGACGGCCACCGCCGCCCGGGACCGCCACGCCCAGACCGCCAGGGTGGCCAGGACCAGCACCAGCCAGGCCACGGCGCTCGGGTGCTCCGGGTTCAGCCGGGCCACCACCCCGCGCAGCGACTGGTTGGAGACGAACGCCAGCTCACCGACCCGGCTGGTGTTCCACAGCGAGGTGGTCCAGAACTCGCGGGAGGCGTCGGGGAACAGCGCGGCGGCCAGCAGCGTCACGCCCGTCGCGGCGGCCATCGAGGTGAACGCGGCCCGCCAGCGCCGGGTGATCAGCAGGTAGACGATGAAGACGCCCGGGGTCAGCTTGATCGCGGTGGCCAGGCCGATGCCCACGCCGGCCCAGCGGCTGCCGCGCGGCAGCAACCGGAGCAGGTCCAGCGCGACCAGGAACAGCAGCAGCATGTTGACCTGGCCGAAGTTGATCGTCTCGCGCATCGGCTCGAATGCGGCGGCCAGGCAGAGCGCCACGGCGAGGGCGAACCAGCGGGTCCAGCCGGCGCGGCGGGAGACCGGGTCGAGCAGCCACCAGATCAGCACCGTGCTGACCACCACGCTGGCGGCCACGCTGACGGTGATCGCCGCCGGCCAGGGCAGGTACGCCATCGGCAGCATGACCAGCGCGGCGAACGGCGGGTAGGTGAAGCCGTACTGGGTGCCGGGCTTGAGGTAGTCGTAGATCTCGCCGTGGTCGTGGACCCAGAAGGTCAGCGCGCCGTAGTAGACCTTCAGGTCGAAGAAGCCGTGCCGCACGGCCGCCACGGAGAGGAAGGCCGCCACCGCGACGGCGAGCGCGACCACCCCGACGACCTGCGCGGTCGTCCGCCTGGCACCCTGCGCCACCATCGTCACTCCCGCCCTGCGTAGGCTTCAGTCCCATGGCCATGGGGTACGTCCGCCCGGCGCGTCCCGAGGACGCCGGCGAGATCGCACGCATCCAGCTCGCGACCTGGCGGGTCGCGTATCGCCGGATCCTGCCCCGGCACGTGCTCGACAACCTGGACGAGGCGTGGCTCGCCCGGCGGTGGAGCGCGGCGGTGCAGGAGCCGCCCTCCGGCGCGCACCGTGTGCTGGTCGCCGTCGAACAGGCCGAGCAATCCTATCTGGTGGGGTTCGCCGCCTCCGGTCCGGCGGACGCCGAGGCGCTCGCCCCCGGTGAGCCGGCCGAGGCGCTGACCGGAGGCGTGGCGGCGGTGACCGACCTGCTGGTCGAGCCCCGCTGGGGTCGGCGCGGGCACGGCAGCCGGCTGCTCGCGGCCACCGTGGACCAGTGGCGCACCGACGGCTTCGACCGGGCGGTGGCCTGGGCGTTCGAGGGCGACGAGGCGACCCGGAAGTTCCTCACCTCGACCGGGTGGGAGCCGGACGGCGCGGCGCGGGCGCTGGACGTCGACGACATGCTGGTCCCCCAGCTCCGCCTGCACGTCGCGGTCCCGGCCGAGCCGGTCGCCACCGACTGACCGGGGACTCCGCGCGCGCCGATCCGGCGGTGTCGGAGGCGTCGCCTACGGTGGCCGCATGACCGCTGCGACGGCGGGCCCCGACGCGGGCCCGATCCCGGCTCCTCCGGTGGCAGCCGGGCACCCGGCGGACGTGCGGCAGGACCGCGCCGGTCGCGGCGGCGACCGCCGGGCCGACGCCGATCCGGCGATCCTGGAGGGGTTCCGTGTCGAGTTGACCGGCTACGCCTACCGGATGCTCGGCTCGGTCTTCGACGCCGAGGACGCCGTGCAGGAGACGATGCTGCGGGCCTGGCGCGGCCTGGACCGCTTCGACGGGCGGTCCAGCCTGCGCACCTGGCTCTACCGGATCGCCACCAACGTCTGCCTCGACCTGCTGCGGGGTCAGGGCCGGCGGGCCCTGCCGACGGACCTCGGCGAGCCGTCCGCCCCGGTGGCGGCGTCGCTCGGCGCGCCCGGCTCGGGCCGGGAGTGGCTGGGACCGGCGCCCGACGCGCGCGTGCTGCCGGCGGACCCGGCCGAGCTGGCGGTGACCCGCGAGTCGGTGCGGCTGGCCTTCGTCGCCGCGTTGCAGCACCTGCCGCCGCGGCAGCGCGCGGTGCTGATCCTGCGGGACGTGCTGCGCTGGCGGGCCGGCGAGGTCGCCGAACTGCTCGACACCAGCGTCGCCGCGGTGACCAGCGCCTTGCAGCGGGCCCGGGCCACGATGGCCGACCGGGAGGCGGCCGCGCCGGTCGCGGCACTGGACCGGGAGCACCGGGAACTGCTCGACCGCTACGTCCAGGTCTTCGAGCGGTACGACATCGACGCGCTGGTGGCGCTGCTGCGGGAGGACGCGGTGCACAGCATGCCGCCGTACCGGCTGTGGCTGCGCGGGGCGGCCGACATCGGCCGTTGGCTGACCGGGCCGGGCGCCGGTTGCCGGGGGTCGCGGCTGCTGCCGGTGGCCGCCAACGGCGCTCCGGCGCTGGCGCAGTTCCGGCCCGACCCGGCCGGCGGTCACCGCGCGTTCTCGATCCAGCTGGTGGCGACCTCCGGCGGCCGGATCAGCCGGCTCACCCACTTCCTCCAGCCGCGGCTCTTCCCGCTCTTCGGCCTGCCCGACCGGCTGCCCTGAGCGGTACGGCGCCGACGGGCCGGTGTCCGAACCGACGAGTTCCGGCCAACGCCGGAGTCCATCCCAGGACAGCGCCCCGTCGGCGGAGGACCATGACCGGGACGGCAGCCACACCCGGCGACGGTCATGCCGCCGGCCGCGCAGGAACGGAGACAGCATGTTCACGGACACCTTGGCGTTCAGCTCGTTCTCGGTGGACGACATCGGACGCGCCCAGCAGTTCTACGCCGACACCCTCGGCCTGCGGGTGTCGCGCGACGACAAGATGGGCGGCCTGCTGACCCTGCACATCGCCGGGGACCGGCCGGTGCTCGTGTATCCGAAGGCGGACCACGAGCCGGCCCGGCACACCGTGCTGAACTTCCCGGTGCCGGACGTCGACCGGGCCGTGGACGAGCTGACCGCGCGGGGCGTGCGCTTCGCCCGCTACGAAGGGATGGGCCAGGACGAGAAGGGCGTGATGCGCGGCAAGGGGCCGACGATCGCCTGGTTCACCGACCCGGCCGGCAACATCCTGTCGGTGCTCGCGCAGGACTGACCCGGTGTGGCGGCTCCCGGCGCCGGCCGGGAACCGCCACCGGCGGGGTCAGCCCTTCTCGGCGCCCTCGTTGGCGCCCCGCACGAAGTGCCGCTGGAAGATCACGAAGAGGACCGCCACCGGAATGGTGGCCAGCAGCGCCGCCCCCAGCTTCAACGGATACTGGGTGCCCTTGCCGAGCGAACCGCTGACCAGGTCGGCCAGGCCGCGCGGCAGGGTGAACAGGTCGGGGTCCTGCACCGAGACCAGGCTGTGCGGGAACTCGTTCCAGGACCCCTGGAAGGACAGGATGGTGAGCGTGATCAGCGCCGGCCTGGCCATCGGCAGCACCACCGACCAGTAGGTGCGGAAGACGCCGGCACCGTCGATGCGGGCCGCCTCCTCCACGCTGACCGGGATCGACTCGAAGAACTGCTTCATGATGAAGACGCCGGCCGCGTCGGCGAGCAGCGGCACCACCAGCCCGGCGTAGCTGTTGTAGATGCCGAGCTGGTTGAGCACCAGGAACTTCGGGATGAGCAGCACCACGCCGGGCACCGCCATCACCGCGATGACCGCGGCGAACAGCCCGAACCGTCCCCGGAACCGCAGCCGGGCCAGCGCGTACCCGGCGAGCGAGTCGAAGAAGACCCGGCCCAGGGTGACCAGGACGGTCACCAGCAACGAGTTGCCGAGCCAGAGCGGGAAGTTGGTGCCGGCGAAGATCCGCTCGAAGCCGGCGATGGTCAGCGGGTCCGGGATCGGCGAGAGCGGGTTCGCCGCCGCGTCCGGCTCGGTCTTGAACGAGTTGCCGAGCTGGATGACGAAGGGGTAGAGGAAGACGAGCCCGAAGAAGACCAGCGTGGCGTACCCGAGGATCCGGGTGGCCAGGGTGCGGGCGCCGCGGCGGGCGCGGTGGGCGGGCGCCGCCGCGACCGGCGGGCGGTCGGTGAGTGCGGTCATGACGGCGACCCTTCCGGTACGCGCCGACGCCACCACCGGGCCCGCCGCGGCCGGTCGGTGTCCCGGTCGGCCATCACCCGGCGCTGCACCAGGGTGAGCACGATGATGATCAGGAACAGCACGAACGAGATCGCCGCGCCGGAGCCGTAGTCGAAGTCCCGGAACGCGGTCCGGTACGACAGGTAGGCCGGGGTGAGGGTGGTCTTGGCCGGCTCGCCCTGGCTCATCACGTAGACCTGGTCGAAGACCTGCCAGGAGCCGATCAGGCCGAGGGTGAGCACCAGGAACATGGTCGGCTTGATCATCGGCAGGGTGACGTACCGGAACCGCTGCCAGCGGCTCGCGCCGTCCAGCGTGCTGGCCTCGTCCAGCGCCACCGGAACGCTCTGCAGCGCGGCCAGGAACATCAGCATGAACGTGCCGGAGGTGGTCCACACCACCAGCGTGATGATCGACATCATCGCGACGCTCGGCCCGGACAGCCAGTCCCACCAGCTCAGCCCGAACGGCCCGCCGCCGGCCAGCGCAGCCGGCGCGGTGTCCATCCCGACGGCCCCGAGCAGCAGGTGCAGCACGCCGCGCGAGTCGGCGAACCACTGCGGCCCGTCCACGCCGAAGACGCCGAGCAGCGCGTTGACCGCACCGGAGTTGGCGAACAGGAACAGGAAGACCACGCTGATCGCCACCGAGCTGGTCACCGACGGAAAGTAGAAGGCGCTGCGGAAGAACGCCTTGCCCTTGAGCATCCGGTTGTTGACGACCAGCGCGAGCCCGAGGGCGAGCGCGGTCTGCGCGGGCACCACGATCGCCACGTAGTAGCCGTTGTTGCGAATGCTGGTCATGAAGTCCCGACGGGCCAGCCCGTCCTCGGTGAACAGCCGGGTGTAGTTGTCGGCGCCGACGAACGGCACCTTCGACGTGAACGGGCTGCCCTGACCGTTCCAGTCGGTGAGGCTGACCCAGAGCGCCATCAGGATCGGCAGCAGCAGGAACAGGCCGAGGATCACGATGACCGGGGCGACGAAGAGCCAGCCGGCCAGGTTCTCGCCACCGCGGACGCCCCCGCCGCGCCGGCGCTCCGGGCCACCGGTCGCGGTGGCCGGCGCGGCGATTGCTTCGGTTGCCATCCACCCTCCTTCGACTCGCCGTGGGGGCGCCACCGGTGCGGCGGCGCCCCCGGCCCGTCAGCTGCCGCCGAGCGCCGTCTTGGCGTTCTTGTCGAAGTTGCCGAGGATGGTCTTCGGGTCGCCGTTGGCCAGCCCCTGCAGGCCGGTGTCCAGATCACCGACGACGCTGTCCATCTTCGGGGCGTTCACCGGGCCCTGGGCGTACTCGGCGCCGTCGATGAACGGCTTGTCCGCCGGGAACGCGGCCGTGTACTGCTCGCGCACGGACTGGCGGGACGGCATCACGCCGAAGGCCTTGGCGAAGGTGATCTGCTGCTCGCCGGCGGTCATCGCCTCGACGAACTTGACCGCCTGCTCCTTGTACTTGCTCTTGGCGGCGATGCCCCAGCACTGGGTGAAGGAGAGGGTCCCCTTGCCCTTCGGGCCGGCGGGCAGCTCGACCACCTTGTACTTGACGTTCGGGAAGTCGTTCTGCAGCGCGCCCTTGATCCAGTTGCCCTCGATGGTCATCACGGCCTTGCCCTTGCCGAACGCCTCGCCGGACCAGCCGGCGTCGAGCTGCTTCGGGTACCGGGCCAGCCCCTCGGTGATCAGCGACTTCACGTACGTGAGGGCGGCCAGGTTCTCCGCCGTGTCCGCGGTGGGCTGCTTGCCGTCCTCGCTGAGCAGCCAGCCGCCGTTCTGCACCAGGAAGGCGCCGATCCGGTCCCGGGTGTCGCCGAGGGCCAGCGGCACCTGCCCCTTCGCCTTGATCTTGCGGGCGGTGGCGGTGAGCTGGTCCCAGTTGGTCGGGACGTCGGCGTCGGTCAGGCCGGCCTTCGTCCACAGGTCGGTGTTGATCTGGAGGGCGAGCGTGGAGAAGTCCTTCGGCGCGCAGTACAGCTTGCCGTCGTAGGTGAACGTGGTGCGCAGGCTCTCGTAGAAGTCGTCCTTGTTGCTGATCTTGTCGCCGTACGGCTCCAGAGCGCCGACGCTGGCGTAGTCGGCGAACCGGGCCGCGTCGACGTAGAAGACGTCCGGCGGGGTGCCGCCGGCCAGGGCCTGGCCGAGCTGCTGGGTGAGGTCCTGGGCCGGGGTGACGGTGGCCTGGTTGCCCGACGACGAGGCCCACTTCGCGGCGGCGTCCTGCACCGCCTTGGTCTCGGCGTCGCCGGAGGAGCCGATCAGGATCTGGAGGTTGGCCGGCCCGCTGGACTGCGCGGTGCCGGACTGGTCGTCGTCGAAGCCGCTGCCGCAGGCGGCGGAGCCGAGGAGCGCGACGGCGGCGAGGCCGGCCACCGCCGCGCGGGTGAGGGTTCGAGGTGCCATCGTTTCTCCTGGGTGGGGGACGGTGTCAGGCGGTGTGCCGCAGCACCAGCGAGGGCTGGAGCAGCACGGGGGCAGGGGTCCGCGGGGGCCCGTCGAGGACCGCGGTGAGCAGGTCGACGCAGCGGGCGGCGGCGTCGCCCAGGGGTTGGCTGACGCTGGTCAGGCCGACCGCCGCGGCGACCGGGGTGTCGTCGAAGCCGATCACCGGCACGGCCGGCGCGGCGGTGTGGGCGGCCGTGCCGGTGGCCGGCGCGGCGGTGCGGGCGGCCGGGCCGGTGCTCGGCGCGGCGGCGCGGGCGGCCTGGAGGGCACCCAGGGCGAGCGAGTCGCTGGCGCAGACCAGGGCGGTCGGCGGCGACGCGGCGGCGAGCAGGTCGGCGGCGAGCCGCTCGCCCTCGGCGATGCCGTCCACCGCCTCCCGGTCCAGCCCGGTCGGGTCCACGCCCGCCGCCCGCAGGGCCTCCCGCCAGCCCGCGCGGCGGTCGTCGCCGACGCCGGAGCCGGCGGGCCAGCCGATGAAGCCGATCCGGCGGTGACCGGCGGCGAGCAGGTGGCCGGTGGCCTGGGCCGTTCCGGCGGCGCCGTCGACGTCCACCCAGGGGTGGGCGTCGGGGTCGTCCCAGGGCCGGCCGAAGGTCACGAACGGCACGCCCCGCTCGGCGAGCCAGGCGGTACGCGGGTCGCCGTGGTCGGTGCCGGTGAGCACGAACCCGTCCAGGTCGTACGCGCTGAGCAGGTCGTCGAAGGTGGCGATCTCGGCGGCGGCGTCGGCGGCGGTGTAGAGCATCGCGCGGTAGCCGGCCGCCTCGGCGGTCTCGGTGAGGCCGTGCAGGAAGCGGTCGAGCACCGAGCCGTTGATCCCGTCGCGGGTGGGCTCGATCCGGACGGCGATCAGCCGGGACCGGCCGGTACGCATCTGCCGGGCGGCCTGGCTGGCCCGATATCCGAGGGTGTCGATGGCCTCCTGCACGCGCCGGCGGGTCTCCTCCCGCACGACGTGCGGCGAGTTGAGCACATTGGACACCGTCTGCCGGCTGACCTGCGCGTGCCGGGCCACCGTCGCGATGGTCACCTTTTCGGACACTTGATGCCTCTCGCCGCCTTGAACGATCCAATTCGGATACGGCAGGATTAGATCGTTCAAGTTTCTGGAATGTTTCGCACTTTGCACCGCCCCGGACGGCTTGTCAAGAGTTCGTCCGCCCCCTCAGGACCTGGAGCCGCAACCGTGACCGAACGCCAGCTGCAACCCCTGCTGCACGAGCTGGTCGGGGTGGTCCTCGCCCCGACCAGCGCGCTGGGCGACCGGGCCGGGCAGATCCGCCCGGCCGGCGTCCAGGGGGTCTTCCACGCCGACGCCCGGGTGTTGTCCCGGGCGGAGCTGCGGATCGACGACCGGGAGCCGGAGGCGCTGGCCCACGGCCCCGACGGCCCGCACGGCGCACGCTTCGTCGGCCTCGCCCGCTGGCTCGGCGACCCCGGCGCGGATCCCACCGTGCGGGTGGAACGGACCCGCCGGGCCGGCCCGCACGGCGTCGACGAGGAGATCCGCGTCGTCTCGACGGCCGCCGTGCCGGTGCGGGCCACGGTCAGCGTCGACCTCGGCTGCGACCTGGCCCCGATCGAGGTGGTCAAGTCCGGCGGCGCGGCCACGCCGATCGAGGCCCGGACCGGGCAGCCGGGTGGGGTGCGCTGGGTCGCCGACGGCATCACGGTGACCGTCACCGGCGAGGGCGCCCGGGTGGACACGGGCCGGGCCACTGCGCCCCGGCTGTCCTGGCCGGTCGACCTCGGCCCCGGCGGGATCGCGACGCTGCGCTGGCGGCTGCGGGTCGACGACCCCCGGGCCGTGGTGACCGCCCCGACCGGGGAGCCGAACTGGTCCCGGCCGGTGGTCCGGGCCGACGACCGGCGGCTGGTCCGCCTGCTCGACCGGTCCCTGGACGACCTGCGCGGGCTGCGCCTGGCCGAACCCGCCTCGCCCGCCGACGTCTTCCTCGGCGCCGGGGTGCCCTGGTTCCTCACCCTGTTCGGCCGGGACAGTCTCTGGGCGGCGCGGATGATGCTGCCGCTCGGCACCGAACTTGCCGCCGGGACGCTGCGGGTGCTCGCCCGCCGGCAGGGCGCCCGGCTCGACCCGGCCACCGGTGAGGCGCCCGGCAAGATCCTGCACGAGCTGCGCCGGCACGAGTTCGCCATGCTCGGCGAGGGGCTGCGGCTACCGCCGGCGTACTACGGGACGGTCGACGCCACCAT
Organism: Micromonospora sp. CPCC 205739; assembly: GCF_036906795.1. Lineage (NCBI taxonomy): Bacteria > Bacillati > Actinomycetota > Actinomycetes > Micromonosporales > Micromonosporaceae > Micromonospora > Micromonospora sp. CPCC 205739. The sequence continues at coordinate 18,195 of NZ_JBAKHS010000003.1, forward strand.
GCTCTGGGTGGCGCTGCTGCACGACGCCTGGCGCTGGGGACTGCCCGCCGACCAGATCGAGCCGCTGCTGCCGCACCTGGAATCGGCGCTCGGCTGGCTCGACGGGCATGCCGACGCCGACGGCGACGGCCTGGTCGAGTACGTCGACACCACCGGGCACGGCCTGACCAACCAGGGCTGGAAGGACTCCGGGGACGCCGTCCGGTTCCGCGACGGCCGGCTGGCCGCGCCGCCGATCGTGCTGGCCGAGGTGCAGGGGTACGCGTACCAGGCGGCGGTCGGCGGGGCGGACCTGCTCGACGCGTTCGGCCGCCCGGGCGCCGACCGCTGGCGCGGGTACGCCGACGCACTCGCCACCCGGTTCCGCGCCGCCTTCTGGGTGGACGGCCCGCAGGGCCCGCACCCGGCGCTGGCGCTGGACCGGGACAAGCGCCCCGTCGACTCGCTGACCAGCAACATCGGGCACCTGCTCGGCACCGGCCTGCTCTCCGGCGAGGAGGAGGCGCAGGTCGCCCACCTGCTCACCGGCGACGCGCTGGCCGGCGGGTTCGGGCTGCGCACCATGTCCACCGGCGACGCCGGGTTCAGCCCGCTGTCGTACCACTGCGGGTCGATCTGGGCGCACGACACCGCGATCGTGCTCGCCGGGCTGGCCCGGGCCGGCTTCCGGGAGGCCGCGCTGGGCCTGGCGGAGGGGCTGCTCGGCGCGGCGGAGGCGTTCGACCACCGGCTGCCCGAGCTCTACGGCGGCGACGACCGTACGCTGCTCGGCCGGCCGGTCCCTTACCCGGCGGCCTGCCAGCCGCAGGCCTGGTCGGCGGCGGCCGCGGTGCTGCTCCTGCACGCCGCGACCGGGCTGCACCCGGACGTGCCGAACGGTCGGGTCGCCCTGCGTCCCCTGGCCGGTCCCGAGCTGGGCGCCGTCTCCGTCCAGGGCCTGCGCGTCGCCGGCACCCGCGTCGACGTCCACGTCGACGCCACCGGCCAGGCCACCCTCGCCAACCTCCCGCCGACCCTCACCCTGACCCCCGCCGTCCCCTCCCCCCGCCGCGCGCCCGACTCCGCCGTCCGGACGTGACCGGACCGGTCCTGAGGTCGGCGGCGCCGTCGATCTCAGGACCGGTGAGGTCAGGAGGTGAGCTCGGCGACCAGTTCGTCGTCCTCCACGGCACCGGTCGGGGCGAAGCCGAGGGCGGTGTAGAGGCGGGCCGCCGGGGTGTTGTCGGGGTGGTACGAGAGGCGGACCACGCTGCCGCCGTCCTGCGCGGCGAGCCAGTCGGCCAGGGTGCGGACGGTGGCCCGGCCGACGCCCCGGTCCTGTTCGTCGGCGGCGATCACCATGCCGCCGATCCAGCGGGAGCCGTCGTCGTCGACACCCCACATGGCGTGTCCGACCACCGTCTCGTCGGCGTAGACGGCCAGCGAGGTCCACACGTCGGAGCGCATGGTCAGCACCAGGTAGCGGGCGGCCAGGGCGGGCACCCAGGCGCGCTGGTCGTCGCGGGGAGCCACGTCGGCGACATCCCGCCAGTTGTCGTCGTCGACCGGCCGCAGCGTGATGTGACGTCCGGCCCGGTCACGTAGCCCAGAATCGATCATGACGGTCAGCCTAGGTCCCGGCCGGACCCGGTGACGAGCCGTTTCGCCCGGTGCCGCACCGGCCGGCGCGGGCCGGCCCGCGGCACGGGCCGGCCGGGCGGGCGCTCAGTCGAGCAGCGAGTCCAGGCCGATGGTCAGGCCCGGGCGGGTACGCACCGCGCGGACGGCCAGCAGCACGCCCGGCATGAACGACGCCCGGTCGTACGAGTCGTGCCGGATGGTCAGCGTCTCGCCCGTGGTGCCGAAGAGCACCTCCTGGTGGGCGACCAGCCCGGTGGCGCGCACGGCGTGCACGCGTACCCCGTCGATGTCGGCGCCGCGCGCGCCCGGCACCTCGTCGGAGGTGGCGTCCGGCGCGGGGCCGAGGCCGGCGTCGGCGCGCGCCTGGGCGATCCGGCGGGCGGTGTGGGTGGCGGTGCCGCTGGGGGCGTCGAGCTTGCGCGGGTGGTGCTGCTCGATGATCTCGACGGACTCGAAGTGCCGGGCGGCCCGCGCGGCGAACTGCATCATCAGCACCGCGCCGATGCCGAAGTTCGGGGCGATCACCACGCCGACGCCGGGCTTGCGCTCCAGCCAGCCGCGCACCCGCTCGATGCGCTGGTCGGTGAAGCCGGTGGTGCCCACGACCGCGCTGATGCCCTGGTCGATGCACCAGTGCAGGTTGTCCATGACGACGTCCGGCGTGGTGAAGTCGACGACCACCTCGGCACCGGCGTCGGAGGCGTTGAACAGCCAGTCACCCTGGTCGACCATCGCCACCAGGTCCATGTCGGAGGCCGCGTCGACGGCCTTGCACACCTCGACACCCATCCGGCCCCGGGCACCCAGCACGCCGACCCGGATCGGCTCGTCCAGGCCCTTCTCCTGCTCGTCAGTCACGCGGCACAACCTATCCCAATCGGGACGCGGTCACTCGCCGGGACCACCCACGTCCCACGGGACGCCGAGGATCCACTCCGGGTTGCGGCATGTCGGGCCCACCCACCGCGCCGACACCCCCACACGCCGCAAGGCGGGGCGGGACCACAGCGCGGGCCAGCGGCCGCGCCGGGTCGGGCGGGTCAGAGGGTCAGGCGGAGAAGTCGTGTTCGCCGAACGGGCCGACCACCGCGAGGGACATCGGCCGGGTGAGCAGCTCGGCGGCGAGCGTGTTCACGTCCGTCAGGGTGACCGCGTCGACCCGGGTGAGCAGCTCGTCCACCGGCATCAGGTCGCCGTAGAGCAGCTCCCCCTTGGCCAGCCGGCTCATCCGCGAGCCGGTGTCCTCCAGGCCCAGCACGAACGAGCCCTTGCTCATCCCCTTGCCGCGGGCCAGCTCGGCCTCGGTGATCCCCTCGGCGGCCACCCGGGCCAGCTCGGTACGGGTCAGCTCCAGCACCTCGTCGACCTTGCCCGGGGCGCAGCCGGCGTAGACGGCGAAGATGCCGCTGTCGGCGTACTGGCTGGCGTACGAGTAGACCGAGTAGGCCAGGCCCCGCTGCTCGCGGATCTCCTGGAACAGCCGGCTGGACATGCCGCCGCCGAGGACGTTGTTGAGCACGCCGAGGGCGAAGCGCCGCTCGTCGGTGCGGTCGATCCCGGGGCAGCCCAGGATGACGTGCGCCTGCTCGGATTCCTTCGGCTCGATGAGCGTGGTGGCCGGCCTGGTGCGTACCGCCGGGGTGGCCGACCGGTGGGGCGCCGGCGCGGCCGGGTCGGTGTCCAGCGGAGTGCCGCGCAGCGCCTGGCGGACCAGCTTGACCACGGCGGCGTGGTCGAGGTTGCCGGCGGCGGCGATGACGATCTGCGGCGCGGTGTAGCGGCGCCGGTAGAAGCTCTGGATCTGCCGTCGGGTCATCGGGGTGACCGTCTCCTCGGTGCCGGAGATCAGCCGGCCCAGGGGGTGGTCGCCGTAGACGGCGCGGGCGAAGAGGTCGTGCACCTCGTCGCCGGGCTCGTCGTCGTGCATGGCGATCTCTTCGAGGATGACGCCGCGCTCGGTCTCCACGTCGGCCGCCTCGAGCACCGAGTCGGCGACGAGGTCGCACATGACGTCGATCGCCAGCGGCAGGTCCTCGTCGAGCACCCGGGCGTAGTAGCAGGTGTATTCCTTGGTGGTGAAGGCGTTGGTCTCGCCGCCCACCGCCTCGATCCCCGAGGAGATCTCCAGCGCGCTGCGCTTGTGGGTGCCCTTGAAGAGCAGGTGCTCCAGGAAGTGCGCGGCCCCGGCCTGCGGGCCGGTCTCGTCCCGGGAGCCGACCGCCACCCAGATGCCGAACGAGACGCTGCGCATCGCCGGGATCGCCTCGGTGAGCACGCGCAACCCGCTGGGCAGCACGGTACGACGTACCGTGCCGCCCAGCGGGTCGTCACTCAGCGTGCGGGTAACCGCGCGGCCCGACCCGGCGCGACCGGGTTGCGTCCCGGTGGCGTGCCGGACGGATCCAGACGGCCCCACCCCCCGTCGACCCGCAGGAAAAGACAGCCGCTGGGCCCGACTCACGGAGACCTGCTTTCAGTTGACGAGGGGTGGGTGGTGCGGTGGTGCTTTTGGGTCAGCTGTGCCGGGTCCGGCGGCGCGGACGCTCGCCGCCCTCGCCACCCTCGCCGTTGCCCTGGGGCCGGTCGCCGCGCTCCGGGGCACGGCCGCCCCGGTCGCCGCCCCGGTCGCCACGGTCGCCGCGGTCGCGCGGGCCCCGGTCGCCGCCGCGGTCACCGCCGCGACCGGCCGGACGCTCGCCACCGGCGGCCTCAGCGGCGGCCGGCTCCTCGGCGCCCTCCGGGCGGACCTTGTCCAGGTAGATCTTGCCGCGGGCGTCGATGTCCGCGATCTCCACCTCGACCTTGTCGCCGACGTTGAGGAAGTCCTCGACCTTCTCGACCCGCTTGCCGTCGCCCACCTTGGAGATGTGCAGCAGGCCGTCGCGGCCCGGCAGCAGCGAGACGAACGCGCCGAACGCGGCGGTCTTGACCACCGTGCCGAGGAACCGCTCCCCGACCTTCGGCAGGGTCGGGTTGGCGATGCCGTTGATCCGGTCCACCGCGGCCTGGGCCGACGGGCCGTTGGTCGCGCCGACGTAGATGGTGCCGTCGTCCTCGATGGAGATCTCGGCGCCGGTCTCGTCCTGGATGGCGTTGATGGTCTGGCCCTTCGGGCCAATCACCATGCCGATCTTGTCGACCGGGATCTTCACCGTGGTGACCCGCGGCGCGTAGTCCGACATCTCGGCCGGAGCCTCGATCGCCGACTGCATCACGTCGAGGATGGTCTGCCGGGCCTCGTGCGCCTGCTGCAGCGCGGCGGCCAGCACGTCCGACGGGATGCCGTCGAGCTTGGTGTCGAGCTGCAGCGCGGTGACGAAGTCCCGGGTGCCGGCGACCTTGAAGTCCATGTCACCGAACGCGTCCTCGGCGCCGAGGATGTCGGTCAGCGTCACGTACTGGGTCTTGCCGTCGACCTCGTCGGAGATGAGGCCCATGGCGATGCCGGCGACCGGCGCCTTCAGCGGCACACCGGCGCTGAGCAGGCCCAGCGTCGAGGCGCAGACCGAACCCATCGAGGTGGAGCCGTTGGAGCCGAGCGCCTCGGAGACCTGCCGGATGGCGTACGGGAACTCCTCGCGCGCCGGCAGCACCGGGATCAGCGCCCGCTCGGCGAGGGCGCCGTGGCCGATCTCGCGCCGCTTCGGCGAACCGACCCGGCCGGTCTCACCGGTCGAGTACGGCGGGAAGTTGTAGTTGTGCATGTAGCGCTTGGACTTCTCCGGGGAGAGGGTGTCCAGCGACTGCTCCATGCGCAGCATGTTCAGCGTGGTGACGCCCAGGATCTGGGTCTCGCCCCGCTCGAACAGCGCCGAGCCGTGCACCCGGGGCAGCACGCCGACCTCGGCGGTCAGCGGGCGGATGTCGCGCGGGCCGCGGCCGTCGATGCGGATCTGCTCGCGCAGCACCCGGTTGCGGACCTCGGACTTGGTCAGCGACCGGAAGGCGGCGCTGAGCTCCTTCTCCCGGCCCTCGAAACGACCGCCGAGCTCCTCGGCGACCCGGGCCTTGACCCGGTCCAGGGCCTGCTCGCGGTCGGCCTTGCCGGCGATGGTGAGCGCCTCGGCCACGTCGGTGCGGGCCAGCTCGGCCACCGCGCCGTACACGTCGTCCTGGTAGTCCAGGAAGACCGGGAACTCGGCGACCGGCTTGGCGGCCACCTCGGCCAGCTCGCTCTGCGCCCGGCACAGCTCGCGGATGGCCGGCTTGGCGGCCTCCAGGCCGCTGGCCACGACCTCCTCGGTCGGGGCCGGGGCACCGCCGGCGACCAGCGCCACGGTGTGCTCGGTGGCCTCCGCCTCGACCATCATGATCGCGACGTCGCCGTCGGCCAGGGCGCGGCCGGCCACCACCATGTCGAAGGTGGCCCGGGCCAGCTCATCGATGGTCGGGAAGGCGACCCACTGGCCGTCCACGTGCGCCATCCGGGTCGCCCCGATCGGGCCGGAGAACGGCAGGCCGGAGAGCTTGGTCGACATCGAGGCGGCGTTGATCGCCACGACGTCGTACGGGTGCTGCGGGTCGAGCGCGAGGATGGTCTCGACGACCTGGACCTCGTTGCGCAGGCCCTTGACGAACGACGGGCGCAGCGGCCGGTCGATCAGCCGGCAGGTGAGGATGGCGTCCTCGCTGGGGCGGCCCTCGCGGCGGAAGAACGAGCCGGGGATCCGGCCCGCGGCGTACATCCGCTCCTCGACGTCGACGGTCAGCGGGAAGAAGTCGAACTGCTCCTTCGGCTGCTTGCCGGCGGTGGTGGCGGAGAGGACCACGGTCTCGCCCAGCTGGGCGACGACCGAGCCGGCGGCCTGACGGGCCAGCCGGCCGGTGGAGAAGGTGATCTCACGGGTGCCGAAGGACCCGTTGTCGATCACGGCGGTGCGGGATTCGGTGCCGAGGTTGGTCTCGGTCATGTGCTGTCGTGCTCCTTCGCGTCGGGGGCCCACGACACGGGAGCTGCTCAGACGGCCGGTCTTCGATCGAAGCGCCCGGGTGGCCGGCGTGATGCCGGCGTGCCCGGAGGCCACTACCGGAGACCGGTACGCTGACCGGCTCCCTCTCGGGTGGTCGAGCGGCCCTGTTCTTCTGTGGTACCAGAGCGGTTCTTCCGTGGTACCAGAACGGGGGAGCGGCCGCAGGCCACTCCCCCGTCACGTCATCGGCGCAGGCCGAGCCGCTCGATGAGCGACCGGTAGCGGTTGATGTCCTTCTTCTGGACGTAGTTGAGCAACCGGCGGCGACGGCCGACCAGCAGCAGCAGCCCACGGCGGCTGTGGTGGTCGTGCTTGTGCACCTTCAGGTGCTCGGTGAGTTCCGCGATCCGCTTGGTGAGGACCGCGACCTGCACCTCCGGCGAACCGGTGTCGCCCTCGGCGGTCGCGTACTCCGCGCGGATCTTGGCCTTGGCATCCTGGTCGAGCGCCATGTTCTCCCTGTTTCGATGGGTTGATCACTGGTGTCCGTCGGACCGGTCAGGAGACCGGAACGGACCGGTACCTCGCACCCGCGGCGTCGTGCAGGCACGCGAGGCCCCACGTCGGTCAGCCGACGTCTCCGCCAGACTACCAGTTCACCCCGGTACCGCCCGGCGAAGGGCCGGGGACACGGCGGGCGGCGCGGTCAGCCGAGCGCCCGGCGGGTCCGCTCGACGTCCTCGGCGATCTGTGCCACCAGGGGCTCGATCGCGTCGTACCGGCGCTGCTCCCGCAGGTGCGCGACGAAGTCCAGGGCCAGCCGCTCGCCGTACAGGTCGCCGGAGAAGTCCAGCGCGTACGCCTCCACCCGCCGCTCCCGGCCGGAGAAGGTCGGATTGGTGCCGATCGACACCGCCGCCGCGAGGGGCTCGGGCTGCCCCCGGCGCACCAGCCGGGCGGCGTACACCCCGTCGGCGGGGATCGCCGCGTGCCGGTGGCAGAGCAGGTTGGCGGTGGGGTAACCCAGCTCACGTCCGCGCTGGTCGCCCCGGACCACCACCCCCTCCACCCGGTGCGGGCGGCCGAGCGCGGCGGCAGCCGCGGCCACGTCGCCGGCGTCGACGCAGGAGCGGATGTACGTCGAGGAGAAGACCGTGCCGGCCTCGGCCACCAGCGGCGCGCCCTCCACCCCGAAGCCGAAGGTGCGGCCGAGCCGTTCCAGCAGCGCCACGTCGCCGGCGGCCCGGTGCCCGAACCGGAAGTTGTCCCCCACCACCACCAGCGCGGCGTGCAGGTGCTCGACCAGGATGTCGTGCACGAACGCCTCGGCGGGCAGCCGGGAGAACTCCGGGGTGAACGGCACCACGCAGAGCACGTCGACGCCGAGGGCCTCGATCAGCTCCGCCTTGCGGGCCGGCTCGGTGAGCACCGCCGGGTGCGAGCCGGGGCGCACCACCTCCGCCGGGTGCGGGTCGAAGGTGACCACCACGGACCGTACGCCCAGCTCCCGGGCCCGGGCCACGGCGTGCCCGATGGTCGCCTGGTGCCCCTTGTGCACGCCGTCGAAGACGCCGATGGTGACGACCGAACGCCCCCAGCCACCGGGTGCCGCGTCGTACCCCCGCCACCGCTGCATGCCGCTCCTCCCCTGCTTCCCCCGGGCCTCGCCGGGTACCCGCGCCGGCCGCGCGGCCGGCGCACCCGCCCCCGCCGTCAGGCCGGCGCGAGCACGATCTCCGCGCGGGCCCGGCCGTCCCGCTCGCTGACGATAGCGATCAAGCCGCCGTCGGGACCGAAGACGGCGTACGGCCCGGCGATGCCGGCCGCGTCGAGCGGCCCGCCGTGGCTGAGCACCTTCGCCTCGTCCGGGCCGGCCTCCCGGCGCGGGAAGAACCGGTCGGCGGCCGCGTCGAGCGGCAGGTTGACCACCTCGGGCGCGCGCTGCTCCAGCTCGTCGAGGGTGGCGGCCTCGGCGAGGCTGAAGCCGCCCACCGCGGTGCGCCGCAGCGCGGTCAGGTGGCCACCCACCCCGAGCGCCAGGCCCGCGTCCCGCGCGATGGCCCGGATGTACGTCCCGGACGAGCAGGTCACGTCGATGTCCACGTCGAGGACGTCGGGGGTGTCCCGGCGCACCGCGAGCACGTCCAGGCGGGAGATGGTGACCCGCCGGGCGGGCAGCTCGACGCTCTCCCCCTCGCGCACCCGCTTGTACGCCCGCTGCCCGTTGATCTTGATGGCGCTCACCGCGCTCGGCACCTGGTCGACCTCGCCGGCCAACGCCGCGAACGCCGCCCGGACCGCCTCGTCGGTCAGCAGACCGGCGGCGGTGGTGGCGATCACGTCGCCCTCGGCGTCGTCGGTGACGGTGGCCTGCCCGAGCCGGACCGTGGCGGTGTAGCTCTTGCCCGCGCCGATGACGTACGTGAGCAGCCGGGTCGCCCGGCCCACCCCGATCACCAGCACGCCGGTGGCCATCGGGTCGAGGGTGCCGCCGTGCCCCACCCGCCGGGTCCTCGCCAGCCGGCGGATGCGCGCCACCACGTCGTGCGACGTCATGCCGCCCGGCTTGTCCACCACGATCAGACCGTCACCGCTCACGACCGCCAAGCCTGCCAGACGGGGTCGCGGGCGCCGTCACCGCACGGCACAATCCCGCCACCGCATTTGCCGCACCCTGGCCGGCCGGGTCAGCGGACCGCGCCGACCACCGCCCACCCGCCGGAGCGCAGCCGCAGCAGCAGCGCGACCAGCCGGATCACGATGAACAGCGTCAGCCCGGCCCAGATCCCGCCGAGCCCCAGGTCGAGCCCGTGGGCCAGCCAGATCGCCGGCAGGAAGCCGCCGAGCGCCGCGACGATGGTGAGGTTGCGCAGGTAGCGCACGTCCCCGGCGCCGATCAGCACACCGTCGAGGGCGAAGACCACCCCGGCCAGCGGCTGCATCGCCACGAACCAGGGCCAGGCCACCATGGCCTGCTCGCGTACCTGCGGGTCGGAGCTGAACCAGGACGGCACGACGCCGGCACCGGCGGCGATCAGCACCGCGAAGCCGACGCCGCAGACGCCGCCGAGCAGGGCGAACCGGCGGGCCAGGGCCCGGGCCCCGGCGGCGTCGCCGGCGCCGAGCGCGGCGCCGATGAGCGCCTGGGCGGCGATGGCGAGGGCGTCGAGCACCAGCGCGGTGAAGAACCACAGTTGCAGGGCGATCTGGTGGGCGCCCACGGCGGCGGCGCCGAAGCGCGCGGCGACCGCGGTGGCGGAGAGGAAGCTGGCCTGGAACGCCACGCCCCGGACCAGCAGGTCGCGGCTGAGCACCAGCTGCTGCCGGATGAGCCGGGGCCGGGGCCGCAGGGAGACCCGCTCGCGGACCAGCGCCGCGGCGAAGAGCGCGCCGGAGACGGTCTGGGCGATCGCGTTGGCGACCGCCGAACCGACCAGGCCGAGCCCGGCGGGATAGACCAGCAGCGGGCAGAGCAGCGCGGAGAGCAGGTTGGGCGCGAGCACGAAGACCAGCGGCCGGCGGGTGTCCTGGATGCCGCGCAGCCAGCCGTTGCCGGCGGCGGCGAGGAGCAGCCCGGGCGCGCCGAGGGCCGCGATCCGCAGCCACTGCGCGGCCGCGCCGGCCACGTCGTCCCCACCCCCGGCGAGGGTACGCGCCAACGCCCCGCCGCCGACCTGCATGGCGAGCGCGACGAGCACGCCCGCCGCGAGGGCGAGCCAGGAGGCCTGCACACCTTCGGCCACCGCCGCCGCCCGGTCGCCGGAGCCGAAGCGTCGGGCCGCCCGCCCGGTGATCCCGTACGCGAGCACGGTGCCCAGCCAAGCGGTGAGGGTCATCACGGTGCCGCCCACGGCCAGCGCGGCGAGCGGCACCCGGCCGAGATGCCCGACCACGGCCGTGTCGACCAGCACGTAGAGCGGTTCGGCGGCGAGCACCACCAGCGCGGGCAGCGCGAGGGTGGCGATCCTGCGCGCCGGCGCGAGGGCGGTGGTGGTGGTGGCGGTGGACTGACTCATCGCCGCCGATCCTGGCACGGTCGCCGTAAGGATCGCAATACCTCTGACCGCTTACGCGGGACGGTCACCCGGACGGGCCGGACCGGACCGGGCCGCAAGCCCGGCGGAGCAGAGCGGCGCGACGTGGTACCGGCGCCCGGCGGCGCTCCCCGCACACGCGGCCGGTGCCGCCGCCCCCGTTTGCGGCGTGTCGGGGTGTCCTCGAGCGGTGACGCCCCGACACGCCGCAAACCGGTGTCGAGGGGCGGGGCAGGGGCGGGACGGGAAGGTCCGGTGGGTCAGCGGGGCGGGAGGGTGTCGAGCCAGCGACGGACCTGGCGGCGACTGCGCAGCCGGACGACCGGCAGCCGGGGCGCGTGGGCGGCGACCGCGGCGAAGACCCGGGGCCGGGACCGGCCGGGGTAGCGCCAGATGTAGCGCAGGAAGCCCAGGTCGAGCCGTTCGGGGCAGCCGGCGGGCAGGTCGGGGCGGTCGGCGGCGCGGCGGTCCCAGCGGCGGCGGACGACCCGGGCGAGGCAGAGCGGCCAGGGCAGGTCGACCAGCACCAGCAGGTCGGCGCGGGGCAGGCGGAGATCGAGGGTGGCGGCGTAGTTGCCGTCCATCACCCAGCGCTCGCCGGCGGCGAGCGCGGCGACGTCGGACCGGAAGGCCGTCTCGTCGGCGGGGATCCAGCCGGGGCGCCAGTAGTGCCGGTCGAGGTGGATCAGCGGCAGGTCGAGCCGGCGGGCAACCGCTCGGGCGAGCGTGCTCTTGCCGGCGCCCGAACTGCCGACGACCAGGATGCGGCGCATCGCCGGACGGTACCCGGAGCGGAGGCCGGTTCAGGCCCCGTACCGGAGCCGGGGCCGAGGGGCGGTGACGTCGTCGACGCGGAACGTCGGCGGCGTCACCGCCGGTCGGGCAGCGTCACTGACGGGTGTCCATCGAGGTCTGCAGCGCGCGCCGCATCTGCTCGCGGGCCTCGTCGGTGGTCTCGGGCTTGGGCTTGGTCGGCATGGGAGTTCCCTTCCAGGGCGCGGACCACCGGGGAAACGGCGGCCCTACGGGCGGTCCTGCTGAGCGCCGGGTGGCGGTCCGGGATCACCGGAGCGGCTCGCCTGGCAGCGTGAGCCCGGGTCGGTCTGACCCTGGAGGGAGGCGGCACCGGGTGTGGCACCACCGCCCACGACCTGCGTCGCGGCGCGGCGCCCGGTCTTTTCCCAAGTTAACGTTCAGTTCCACATGCTGCCCAGAGTTCCCGCCATCTGGACGAGATGGGCGGCGGCGCGTTCACCGGGCCAGGAAGTGCCAGCCCAGCCACCACCAGAAGCCGAACACCCCGATCCGGCCCACCGGCACCGGCCCGACCTCGTACCGCATCACGTACGCGCAGACGTCACCGAGCGACGGCACCCGCGAGCCCGGGCGGCGTGCGGCCCACTCGACGGCCGCGAAGAGCAGCAGGGCGGCCAGGAAGCCGGCGATGGCCAGGGTGCGCATCATCGCCGGACCAGCCCCCAGAAGGCCGCCAGCCAGCCGAACCAGGCGGCCGAGCGGACCAGCTCGTCGGCGAGCAGCGGGTCCGCCAGCCGGGAGAAGGTGGGGAACTCGCTGCCGGCGGAGACCACGAACGTCGCCGCCTCGAAGACGCCGAAGACGGCCGCCGGTAGCACCCACCACACGGCGCCGCGTCCGAGCCGGCGCGGCGCCGGCCGGCGGGGCACCCGGTTGCCCAGCCCCAGCCAGACCAGCGCGCCGCCGGTGCCCAGGGTCCACAGGTTCGCCTGCGCGGAGAAGGACGGCAGTTGCCCACCGACCAGCGAGAGGCAGGCCAGCACCGGCACCGTGACCACCGGACGGTCCCAGACGCGCGGCAGGTCGACGGTGAGCTCGGGGGGCTGCTCCATCCTCCGATTCTCCCCGCGCTCACGCAGCGCGGGAAGACCAACACTCAGCGGGAGCGCCCCGGAGATCAGCCGATGATCAGCGCGCCGTCCAGCTCCGCCCGGATGGACCCTGCCACGTCCTCGGCGCTGCCCGCACCGGTGAATCCGGCGGCGAAGCGGTGCCCGCCACCGCCCAGCGCCACCGCCACCGCGCTCACGTCGACCGCGCCCTTGCTGCGCATGGAGACGGCCCACTCGGCCGGGCCCACCTGCTTGAGCACGCAGGCCACGTCGGCCTCGGCCGTGCACCGCACCGAGTCGATCAGGGCCTCCAGCACGTACGGCCGCTGGTCGTGCCGGGCCAGGTCGTCCAGGGTGGCGTACGTCCAGACCAGCCCGTGGCCGGCGGCGGCCGACGGCTCCAGCCGGGCCCGGCCCAGCACCTCGCCGAAGAGCCGGACCGCGCCGAACGGCCGGGTGTCGAAGACCCGGCGGGAGATGTCACCCGGGTCGATGCCGGTGGCCAGCAACCGCGCCGCCAGCTCGTGCGCCGCGGGGGTGGTGGCCGCGAACCGGAACGAGCCGGTGTCGGTGGTCAGCGCGACGTAGAGGCACTGGGCGATCTGCGCGTCCAGCGGCACGTCGAGCCGAATGAGCAGTTCGTCGACGACGACCGAGGTGGCCGCGGCCGCCGGGTCCACCAGGTGCACCCGACCGAACCGGGTGTTCGAGGCGTGGTGGTCGAGGACCAGCGCCTCGCCGGCGGTGTCGAGGCGGTCGACCAGCTCACCCAGCCGGGACTCGCTCGCCGCGTCGAAGCAGACCACCAGGTCCGGATCCGGGTACGCCCCGGACGCCGGCACCAGCAGGTCGAGCCCCGGCAGCCAGCGGAACGGCTCGGGCACCTCGGGCGGCCCGGGAAAGGTCGCCTGGAGATTCCGTACGCCGAGCCGGCGCAGCCCGAGCCCGAAGCCGAGCATGCTGCCCAGCGCGTCGCCGTCCGGGTTGACGTGACAGATCAGCAGCACCCGGGCGTCGGCCGGCAGCCGGCGTACCGCCGCGACGGCGGCGGCCCAGTCGGACTCGTCGGGGCCGGTGAGCACCGGCCCGGTGAGCAGGTCGCCGGCCGCGCCCGGGGTGCCGGTCACCGCCGGTCCGTGGCCGACGGGGTGCCCTCGTCGTCGTCCTCGGCGTCCTCGTCCTCGTCGTCGTCCTCGGTCCGGTACGGCTGGGCCTCGCCCGCGTACTTGGCCTGGGCCGCCAGCCGCTGCACCTCGGCGTCGGACTGGCGGGCCGCGGCGAGCAGGTCGTCGATGTGCTTGACCTGGTCCTGCACGTCGTCGAGGACGAAGGTCAGGGTCGGCGAGTGGCGCAGGCCGAGCGCCTTGCCGACGGTGCTGCGCAGCATGCCCTTCGCGCTCTCCAGCGCGGCGGCGGTGCTGGCCTGCGCGGCCGCGTCACCGAGCACCGTGTAGAAGACCGTGGCGTCGCGCAGGTCGGCGGTGATCCGGGCGTCGGTGATGGTGATCATCCCGAGCCGGGGGTCCTTGATCTGGCTCCGCACCACCGACGCGACCAGTTCGCGAATGCGCTCCGCGTGCCGGCGTACCTTGGCCGGATCCGTCATCTCCCCCACCTCCAGGGCGTTCTGCTCACGGCCGGTACGACGGCGCGGGGCACCGCCGGGACCGACCGCCCAACACCCCGAACACTACCCGCGCCGCCCGGCCGGTCGCGCGGCACCGCCGGTGGTGACGGCCACCGGCGGAGTCAGTCGTCCTCGCCGTGCAACCGGCGGCGCACCGAGAGCAGCTCCGCCTCGGGCCGGCCGGCCACCAGTCGCTCGCAGGAGTCGAGCACCTCACGGACGTGGGACGCCTCGGCGGCCACCACGGCCACCCCGATCTCGGCCCGGCCGTGCAGGTCGAGCGCGCCCACCTCGGCGACCGACACCTCGAAGCGGCGCAGCGCCGCCACGATGGGCCGGACATATGATCTCTTGGCCTTGAGCGACCGTGAGTCGCCCGGCAGCAGCAGGTCGAAGACCGCGGTTCCCGTGTACATCGCTTCGGACGATACGGACACCCCCAGACATGATCAAGGGGTTTACGCCGGATGGCGTAAACCCCTTGATCACTGTGTCAGCACCGGATCAGGCGCGCGGCTTCTCCCGCATCTCGAAGGTCTCGATGATGTCGCCGACCTGGACGTTGTTGAAACCGGCCAGCGTCAGACCACACTCGAAGCCCTCGCGGACCTCCGTCGCGTCGTCCTTGAACCGCTTGAGGGAGCTGATCGTGAGGTTGTCCGCCACGACCGCCCCGTCCCGCAGCAGCCGCGCCTTGGCGTTGCGGCGGATGATGCCGGACCGGACGATACAGCCGGAGATGTTGCCGACCTTGGACGAGCGGAAGACGTCGCGGATCTCCGCGGAGCCCAGCTCGACCTCCTCGTACTCCGGCTTGAGCAGCCCCTTGAGCGCGGCGTCGATCTCCTCGATGGCCTGGTAGATGACCGTGTAGTACCGGATCTCCACGCCCTCGCGGTCGGCGATCTCGCGGACCTTGTTGGCGGCCCGCACGTTGAAGCCGATGATCGTGACCGCCTCGGACGAGGCGCTCGCGAGCATGACGTCGCTCTCGGTGATCGCACCCACGCCCCGGTGGATGATCCTGAGCTGGACCTCCTCCGGGATGTCGAGGTTGAACAGCGCGTCCTCGAGGGCCTCCACGGAACCGGAGACGTCGCCCTTGAGCACCAGGTTGAGCGAGGTCTTCTCGCCCTCCTTGAGCTGCTCCATGAGCGTCTCGAGGGTGGCCCGGCCGCGCGAGTTGGCGAAGGACGCCGCCCGCCGCCGTGCCTGCCGCTGCTCGGCGATCTGCCGCACCGTACGGTCGTCCGCCGCGGCGAGGAAGGTGTCGCCGGCGCCCGGCACCGCGGTCAGACCGAGGACCAGCACCGGACGAGCCGGACCCGCCTCGGCGACCTGGTTGCCGTTCTCGTCGAGCATCGCCCGGACCCGGCCGTGCGCCCCACCGGCGACGATGGAGTCGCCCGCCCGCAGGGTGCCCTTCTGCACCAGCACCGTCGCCACCGCACCGCGACCCTTGTCCAGGTGCGCCTCGATGGCCACACCCTGCGCCGGCCCGTCGATCGGAGCGGTCAGCTCCAGCGACGCGTCGGCGGTCAGCAGGACCGCCTCGAGCAGGTCGTCGATGCCGATACCCGGCTTCGCCGCCACGTTGACGAACATGGTGTCGCCGCCGTACTCCTCGGCGACCAGGCCGTACTCGGTCAGCTGCTGGCGGACCTTGTCCGGGTTCGCCTCCGGCTTGTCGACCTTGTTGACCGCCACCACGATCGGCACGTCCGCCGCCTTGGCGTGGTTGAGCGCCTCGATCGTCTGCGGCATCACGCCGTCGTCGGCCGCGACCACCAGCACCACGATGTCCGTCACCTGGGCACCACGGGCACGCATGGCGGTGAACGCCTCGTGACCCGGGGTGTCGATGAAGGTCACCGCGCGGTCCTCGCCCTCGTGCGGGACGTGGACCTGGTAGGCACCGATGTGCTGGGTGATGCCACCGGCCTCGCCGGCCACGACGTTCGCCTTGCGGATCGCGTCGAGCAGCTTGGTCTTACCGTGGTCGACGTGACCCATGACGGTCACCACCGGCGCACGGCTGACCAGGCGGTCC
This sequence comes from Micromonospora sp. CPCC 205739, assembly GCF_036906795.1. Classification (NCBI taxonomy): domain Bacteria; kingdom Bacillati; phylum Actinomycetota; class Actinomycetes; order Micromonosporales; family Micromonosporaceae; genus Micromonospora; species Micromonospora sp. CPCC 205739. Next base: position 34,304 of record NZ_JBAKHS010000003.1, read on the forward strand.
TCCGCGACCTCGGCGTCGAGGTCGATGTTGAACTGCGCGAGCAGCTCGCGGTCCTCGTCCTCCGGGCTGACGATCTGCACGTCGAAACCGAGGTGCTCACCCAGCAGCAGCAGGGTCTCGTCAGAGCAGGACTGGGTCGCGGTGACCATCTCGCCCAGGTTGAACATCTCCTGGACCAGCGAACCCGGGTTGGCGTTGATCTTGTCGGCGAAGTCCGACAGCGAGGCGCCACGGGAGAGCCGGACGACCTGACCCTGACCCCGGGGAGCACCCGAGCTCATGGTCGGAGCCGACAGGTTGTCGAACTCCTGTCTGCGCTGCTTCTTCGACTTGCGACCGCGGGTCGGCCGACCACCCGGACGCCCGAAGGCACCCGCGGCGCCGCCGCCACGACCACGACCACCGGCACCGGGACGACCGCCACCGCCGGCCGGAGCACCCGGACGGAAACCGCCGCCCGGAGCGCCACCGCCGCCACCGGGGCCACCGCGGTAGCCACCGCCACCGCCGGCGCCACCACCGGGGCCGCCACGGAAGCCGCCACCGCCGCCACCGCCACCGGGGCCGCCGCGGAAGCCGCCGCCACCGCCACCGGGACGACCGGCACCGCCGCCGGGACCGCCACGACCGGCACCGGGGCCGCCGGGGCGACCCGTGGTCGGGCGCTGACTCGGCATGGAAGCCGGGCTGGGACGGGGCGGCATGGAGGCCGGGCTGGGCCGCGGCGGCATACCCGCCGGGCTCGGCCGGGGGCCACCGGCGGCCGGGGGCCGCTGCTGCTGTCCGCCCTGGATACCGAACGGGTTGTTACCGGCGCCACGCGCCGGCGGACGACCGCCCGGCCGGGCACCCGGGCCCGGGGCCGGCGCGCCGGGACGACCGGCGGCCGGGGTACCCGGACGCGGCGGCACGGCGTTCGGGCCGGGACGCGGACCCGGACGGGGGCCACCCTCGGTCGGGGGCTCCCGTCGAACGTTCTCACGCTGCTGCTGGCGGGCGGCCTGCGCGGCCTTGACCGCGGCCTCCTGCTCAGCCTTCAGCGCGGCAGCGCGCGCCTCGGCGGCGGCCACCTCGATGTCGTGCGCGCTCGCCGGCTTGGCGACCGGGGTCGCCGGCTGCGGCGGGCCGGGGACCGGGCCCTTGGGCTTCGGTCCAGGGGTCGGCGCGGCCGGCCGCCGGGGCGGCATCGGCTTGGCCGAGACCCGGGGGGCACCCGGGGTCGGGGACGGCGTCGGGGTCGGTGCCGGGCTCGGGGCGGCCGCCGCCGGGGCGGCCGGCGCCGCGGAACCACCGGCGGACGCGACGAAAGCGCCACGCAGCCGTCGGGCGACGGGCGCCTCGACGGTGCTGGACGCGGACTTCACGAACTCGCCCATTTCCTTCAGCTTGGCGAGCACTGTCTTGCTCTCGACCCCGAGCTCCTTAGCAAGCTCGTGTACGCGGGCCTTACCTGCCACTGCACTCCTCACTCCGAGGTCGTGCGGGCAGCACCCGCAGCAACCTCACTCGTGCACTTGAAGCCTGGTCATTTCAGGGACTTCATCGTGTGCTCATGTCGGTCGTCCTACCTTGCTAGCGACCCTCGCCCGGTCGGGCTGACCGGACGTAGTGGTTGGCGCATCGAGGTGCTCCGCAAGGGCGCCGTGGTCGAGGACCCCGGTGATGCGCAGCGCACGCCCGAAGGCGCGCCGCCGCACCGCCAGCGCGAAGCAGGCCGGATCCGGGTGCATGTTCGCTCCCCGACCCGGCAGCCTGCGAGCCGGATCGGGCCGGAGGCTGTGACCAGCCTCGTCGCCGACCGCGACGATCCGCAGCAATTCGCTGGCCGGCGCACGTCTCCGGCAACCCACACAGGTGCGCTCCGGCTGCGCGCGTCGTACCACTGGAAGAAGTCTACCCCTAGCTGGTCGAGATCGCGCCGCCCGGCTCCGGGACGTGATCAGCTCCGCCCCGGCCGGCCGGGTTGGCCTGCTCCGCGTCGGACCGGATGTCGATCCGCCAACCGGTCAGTCGGGCAGCAAGCCGGGCGTTCTGCCCCTCGCGCCCGATCGCCAGCGAGAGCTGGAAGTCCGGCACGGTGACCCGGGCGGTCCGGCTGGCCAGGTCGACCACCTCGACCCGCAGCGCCTTGGCCGGCGACAACGCGTTGCCGACGAAGGTCGCCGGGTCGTCCGACCAGTCGATGATGTCGATCTTCTCGCCGTGCAGCTCGCTCATCACCGCGCGGACCCGCTGGCCCATCGGGCCGATGCAGGCGCCCTTGGCGTTGACGCCCTGCGTGGTGGAGCGCACCGCGATCTTCGTACGGTGACCTGCCTCACGCGCGATCGCGCCGATCTCGACCGTGCCGTCGGCGATCTCCGGCACCTCCAGCGCGAAGAGCTTCTTGACCAGCCCCGGGTGCGAGCGGGAGAGGGTGATCTGCGGGCCGCGCATCCCCTTGGCCACGTGCACCACGACGCAGCGGATCCGCTCGCCGTGGTTGTAGCTCTCGCCGGGCACCTGCTCGGACTGCGGCAGGACACCCTCCAGCTTGCCCAGGTCGACGCTGACGATGCCCTTCTCGACCCGCGCCTCGTGCGCCTGCACCACGCCGGTGACCAGGTCGCCCTCGCGACCCACGTACTCGCCGAAGTGCACCTCGTCGGTGGCCTCCCGCAGCCGCTGGAGGATCACCTGCTTGGCGGTCATGGCGGCGATCCGGCCGAAGTCGTGCGGGGTGTCGTCCCACTCCCGCACCACGGTGCCGTCGGAGTCCACCTCCTGGGCGTAGACCAGGGCGGCCCCGGTCTTACGGTCGATCTCCACCCGGGCGTGCGGCTCGGCCCCGTCGGTGTGCCGGTAGGCGGTCAGCAGCGCGGTCTCGATCGCCGCGAGGATCGTGTCGAACGGGATCTCCCGCTCGCGCTCGAGTGCGCGCAGCGCCGCGAGGTCGATGTTCACCTCTCCTCGTCCTCCACATCATCTTCGTCGTCGATGTCGTCAATGTCGTCGCCGGCCTCGTCGGCCTCGTCGGTCTCGTCCGCCTCGTCGATCTCGTCGAGGCGGCTGAACTCGACCTGCACCCGGCCGGGGCCGAGCTCGGCGTACGTGTGCTCCGCGCGGCCGGAGTCGGTCTCCAGCACCACGCGCTCGTCGTCGGCCGCCACCACCCGGCCGGTGACCTGACGGTCCCCGGCGGGCTGCTCGCCGCGCTGCCCGGACAGGCCCGCGCCGGCCCGGGTGGTCACCTTGACCAGGCGGCCCACGTTGCGCCGCCAGTGTCTGGGCAGGGTGAGCGGCCGGTCCACGCCGGGGGAGCTGACCTCCAGCTGGTACTCGCCGGCCACGATGTCGCCGCCGGCCTCCTCGGCCGCGTCCAGCGCCGCCGAGACCGCCCGGGAGACGTCCGCGACGGCGTCCAGGTTGATCCCGCCGTCGGCGTCCACGATCACGCGTACGACGTGCCGCCGGCCGGCCCGGGAGACCGACAGGTCCTCCAGGTCGTACCCGACGCCCTGGACGACGGGCTCGATCACCTCGCGCAGCCGGTTGCGCCGGGCGGCGAGGTCGCCGCCCCGGGGTGCGCCCGCACGGTCGCCGCCCCGGGGACCGTCGGTACGACGGGGTCGTCCCGTCGGCCCCGTCGGCCTGGTGGCACGGCCACGCTGCGTCATCTGGCGCACCCTTCTCCTGTTGTGCGGCGGCCCCGTGGCTCGCCATACCCACACGCCACCGGGGCGAACGCGCCGGTGGCTGCGCAGAGCGTAACGCGCCGGTCGGGCGGCGGGCCGGGCGGCGCACCGACGCCGGTCGCCCACCTGATGACGGAGATGGTGTTGACTTGTCCGGTGGCGACGGGCAGAACGACTACGCACCGCGGCGGACCGGGGCAAACCCGGCGGACCGTGCTGCGCGCGGGGGCACTTCTGACGGCGGGTGGCGCGACCCTGCCGCTGACTGGCTGTGATCTTCTCGACCGGGACGAGCCGGCCCCGCCGCCCGACCCGCTGGAGCCGCTGGCCGGCGAGGCGCGCGAGCTGGCCGCCCGGCACCGGGCCGCCGTGGCCGCCGACCCGGGGCTGGCCGACCGGCTCACCCCGATCGCCGACGCGCACGCCGCGCACGCCGAGGAGATCCAGCGTCTGATCGGGCGCCCCGTGCCCTCCGGGTCCCCCGCCCCGGGCGCCAGCGGGCCGGCCGGCGACCGGGACGAGTTGCTCGCCGGGCTGCGGGCGGCCGAACAGCGCGGCCGGGAGTCGGCCGCGAAGGCGTGCGCCGCCGCGCCGGCCGAGCGGGCCGCGGTGCTCGGCTCGATCGCCGCCGCCCGGGCCACCCACGTGGAGGTGCTGAAGTGATCCGGCGACAGGCCCCCGCCGACCCCGCCCAGGCGCTGGCCGCGGCGCTGACCGCGGAGTACGCGGCGATCTTCGCGTACGGCCCGATCGGGGTGCGGCTCACCGACGCGGCCCGCCGCGACGCCCGGGCGGCCGAGGCGGCGCACCGGGCCCGGCGCGACGCGCTGGTGCTGCAACTGAGCGCCGGCGGTGGTCAGGTCCCGGCGGACCGGGCCGGCTACGCGCTGCCCTACCCGGTCACCGACCGGGCCGCCGCGCTGCGGCTGGCGGTGGAGATCGAGGAGCGGACGGCGGCGTTCTGGCGGGCGGCACTGCCGGTCACCACCGGCGCGGACCGTACCCGGGCGTTGAACGCGTTGACCGACTGCGCCGTGCGGGCCACCCGCTGGCGGCGCACGGCGCGGATGTCGCCGCTCACCATCGCCTTCCCCGGCCGGCCCGCCTGAGCGCGGCGACCCCCGTTCCGGTTGCGGTACGCATACCAGGTATGCATACTCCGGAGCCATGTCCATCCGCCACGGCCTGCTCGCCCTGCTCGAGCGTGGCCAGATGTACGGCTACCAGCTCCGGGCCGCGTTCGAGGAGTCGACCGGTTCGACCTGGCCGCTGAACATCGGGCAGGTCTACACCACCCTCAACCGGCTGGAACGCGACGGCCTGGTCCGTTCACTGCCCGAGCACGAGGGCGGGCAGCGGCCGTACGAGATCACCGACGCCGGGCGGGCGGACCTGGCGCTCTGGTTCGCCACCCCGATCAGCCGCGCCGACCGGCCCCGCGACGAGCTCTCCATCAAGCTGGCCCTGGCGCTGACCACCCCGGGCGTCGACGTCCGGTCCGTGGTGCAGACCCAGCGCAGCGCGACCATGCGCACCCTGCAGGAGCTGACCCGGTTGAAGTACGCCAGCGACCGGCCGGAGGACCTGCCCTGGCGGCTGGTGCTGGACGCGATGGTGTTCCAGGCCGAGGCGGAGATCCGCTGGCTGGACCACTGCGAGACGAGCCTGGTCCGGTACCGCCCGGCCCCGCCCGCCGACCCGTCCGGGCGGCCCGGGGCGGTGCAGCACGACGACCAGGAGGTCCACCGGTGAACGGCGGCCGGCACGACCGGGTGGGCGTGCGGTGAGCGCGGCCGGCGAGCCGCTGCTCGACCTGCGCGAGGTGCACCGCACCCACGGCGGCGGCGAGGCCGCCGTGCACGCGCTGCGCGGGGTGAGCCTGACCGTCCACCCCGGCGAGCTGGTCGCCGTGATGGGCCCCTCCGGCTCCGGCAAGTCCACCCTGCTGACCCTGGCCGGCGGCCTGGACCGCCCCACCGCCGGTGAGGTACGGGTCGAGGGACAGTCGCTGGGTGCGCTCGACCGTCGCGCGCTGGCCCGGCTGCGCCGCCGCCGGATCGGCTACGTCTTCCAGGACCTCAACCTGCTGGGCAGCCTCACCGCGGCGGAGAACGTCGCGCTCCCCCTGGAACTCGACGGGGTAAGCGTACGGGCGGCGCGCCGGGCGGCGCTGGCCGCGCTGGACGAGGTGGGGCTGACCGGGCTCGGCGGGCGCTTTCCCGACCAGATGTCCGGTGGTCAGCAGCAGCGGGTGGCGATCGCCCGGGCGCTGGTGGGCGAGCGGCGGTTGGTGCTGGCCGACGAGCCGACCGGGGCGCTGGACTCGCAGACCGGGGAGGCGGTGCTGCACCTGCTGCGCCGCCGGGTCGACGCGGGGGCCGCCGGCATACTGGTCACCCACGAGGCCCGGCACGCCGGCTGGGCCGACCGGGTGGTCTTCCTGCGCGACGGGGTGATGGTGGACTCGACCGCCCCGCTGGGCGGCGTCGAGCAGCTGCTCTCCGGCAGCGGTCGGTGAGGCGGCCGCCGGTGCGGCGTGGCGGCGGGCGGATCGCCGGGGCGGTCGGGTCGTGGCGGGCCGCGCTGCGGATCGCCCGGCGGGAGGCGGGCCGGGCGCGCCGGCGTACCGCGCTGGTGCTGGCGATGATCACCCTGCCGGTGCTGGCGCTGACCTTCGTGGCGGTCAGCTACGACATGTCCGCGCTCACCCGCAGCGAACGCGCGGCGCAGCGGCTCGGCGCCGCCGACGTCGAGCTGCGCTGGATCGCCGACGGCGCGGTGACCCAGGACCCGTGGGGCGAGAGCCCCCACCCGCTGGGGGACGACCCGCCACGCAGCGGCCGGGTCACCGCCGAGGAGGTCGTCGCGCTGCTGCCGCCCGGCAGCCGGGTCGCCCGGGTGCGCTGGTGGGTGCCGTTCGAGGCGCGGGTCGACGACGACCTCGTCGCCTTCAACGGCCGGTCGCTCGACCTGGCCGACCCGCTCGCCGGCTCGACGGCCCGGTTGCGCGCCGGCCGGGCGCCCACCGGCCCGGACGAGATCGCGGTCAGCCCCCGGGCGCTGCGCCGACTCGGGGTCGAGGTGGGCGGGCGGGTCACCCTCGCCGACGGTTCCCGTGGCTACACGGTGGTCGGCGTGGTGGAGTTCCCCGACGACCTGACCGAGGCGGTCGCGCTGCACCCGCAGGCGGTGCCCCCGCCGGCGAGCGCGGCGGAGGAGTCCTGGCTGGTCGACCTGCCGGGGCCGGTGGACGCGGCGCTGACCGACCGGCTCAACGCGCGCGGGATCACGCTCACCGCGCGGACGCCGGTCCCCGGCGCGACCCTCGTCGAGGCCGACCTCAGCCGTACCCCGGTCGCCGGGGACGCCGAGGAGACCGGCACGGTGGTGCTGGTCGGCGGGCTCGGCCTGCTGGAGGTGGTGCTGCTGGTCGGGCCGGCGTTCGCGGTCGGCGTACGCCGGCGGCGCCGGGACCTCGCCCTGGTCGCGGTCGCCGGCGGCGACGCCGTCCACCTGCGCCGGATCGTGCTCGCCGACGGCGTGGTGCTGGGCGTCGGCGGCGCGGCCCTCGGGCTGCTGCTCGGCGTCGCCGCCGCGTTCGCCGGTCGGCCGCTGGTCGAGCAGTACCTCTTCGGTGCCCGCGGCGGCGGATACCGGGTCTTCCCCGCGGCGCTGGCCCTGATCGCGGCGGTCGCGGTGCTGGCCGGGGTGCTGGCCGCGCTCGCCCCGGCCTGGGCGGCGGCCCGGCAGGACGTGGTGGCGGGGCTGGCCGGGCGACGCACCGTGCCGCCGCACCGCCGCCGCTGGCTCGTCCTCGGCGTGGCGCTGACCGTCCTCGGGTCGGCGATCGCCGCGTTCGGGGCGCAGCGCGCCGGCCCGACGGTGATCCTCACCGGGCTGATCCTCGGCGAGCTGGGGCTGGTCTTCGCCACGCCCACCCTGATCGGGCTGCTCGCCCGGGCCGGCCCGGCGCTGCCGCCGGCCCCCCGGATCGCGCTGCGCGACGCCAGCCGCAACCGCTCCTCGACGGGTCCGGCCATCTCCGCGGTGATGGCGGCGGTCGCCGGCAGCGTCGCCCTCGGCGTCTATGTCGCCAGCGACGACGCGCGTACCCGCGCCGGCTGGCAGCCCGGCGTGCCGCCCGGCCACGTGCTGCTGCTGCGGTCCGCACCGCCGGACGGGGCGGCCCTGCCCCCGGTGCCCGCGGTCGCCGACCGGGTCCGGGCCGTGCTGGCCGCCGACTCGGTCGCCCCGCTCGACGTGCCGATCTGCGCAGCGACCGGGCCCGTCGAGGACTACTGCGCCGTCGCCGCGATGCTGCCGCCCGAGCGGGCCTGCCCGTTCGAGGCGGAGGCGTTCCGGTCGGCCGCAATCCGGCGGCGCGCCCTGGCCGACCCCCGCTGCGAGCGGCCGACGCAGAGCCCCGAGGGGATGTACCTGCCGGTGGTGGTGGACGACGGGACGGCCCTGCCGGCCCTCACCGACGCCCCGCCGGACGAGGTGGCCCGGGCGACGGCCGTGCTGCGGGCCGGCGGCGCGGTGGTGACCGATCCGCGCTACCTGGTCGACGGCACGGTCGCCCTGACGGTCGACCGGACCACCGAGGGTCCCGATCCGCCGGTGACCACCACCGCGACCGTCCCCGGGTACGTGCTGCGCGGCGGCCTGCCGGTCGACCGGCTGGTGCTCTCCGCGCCGGCGGCGACGCGGCTCGGCCTGGCCGTCGAACACCTGGGCTGGGCGGTGGCGACCGACGACGCGCCGAGCGCCGCTCAGCAGCGGCGCCTCGCTGCCGAACTGCGGTCGCTGGTACCGGTGCTGGTCGAGGTGGAGCCGGGACCGCCAGCGTCGGACCAGCGGCCGCTGCTGCTTCTGCTGGCGCTCGGCTCCGGCGTGATCACCCTGGGCGCGGCCGGGGTGGCCACCGGACTCGCCGCCGCGGAGGGCCGCCGGGACCTGTCCACCCTCGCCGCCGTCGGCGCCAGTCCCGGGCTCCGCCGGGTGCTCTCGCTCTGCCAGGCCGGGTTGATCGCCGGTCTCGGCTCGGTGCTGGGCATCGTCGCCGGTCTCGGCTCGGCGGTGATCATCCTGACCTCGGTCAACCGCCAGTACGCCGATGCCTGGCCGGTGGAGCCCTCGTACCCGATCGTGGTGCCCTGGCTGACCCTCGGGGTGCTGGTGGTGGTGCCGCTGGTGGCGATGCTCGGCGCGGGCCTGCTCACCCGGTCCCGGCTGGCGGTGGAGCGACGGCTGGACTGAGCGCGACCGTCCCGGGGGTGTCGCCGGACCCGCCGACCCGGCAGACTGGCGGCGTGTCCGTTCTGGGAACCCTCACTCGCCGACTCGGTCACCACGCGTGGTTCGGGGCCACCATGCGCCTGCTCGTCCCCGCCGACCGGATGGTCGGGCGGCTCACCCGCGGCCGGGTGGTCGCGCTCGGGCTGATCCCCTCGCTGGTCATCACCACCACCGGCCGCCGCTCCGGCAAGCCCCGCAGCAACCCCCTGCTGTACGTGCCGGACGGCGACGCGTACGTGGTGATCGGGTCGAACTGGGGGCAGCAGCACCAGCCGGGCTGGGCGATGAACCTGCTCGCCGACCCGGCCGCCGAGGTGGACGTGAAGGGACGCCGGATGGCGGTCCGCGCGGAGGTGGCCACCGGGGCCGAACGGGACCGGCTGTGGCGGCTGCTGGTCACCGAGTGGCCCGCGTACCGGACGTACGTCGAGCGGGCCGGCGACCGGGAGATCCGCATCTTCCGGCTGGTGCCGACCGGCGGACCGGTCGGCGACGCCCCGGCCTGACCCGGGCGCGGCGGCCCGACGCGGCGGCCGGTGCTGACTAGGGTGCGGTGTACCGACGGTGCGCGGACCGTGACGGAGGTGGTACCCGGTGGGCGTCAGCAGTACCGAGATCGGCACCGAGGAGCACCTGGACGATCCACGGTGGAGGGTCGCCGAACGGGTGGCCGAGGCGGCCCGGCGGCGGTTCCCGGCGGACATCCTCGCCGTGGCGGTGCACGGCCCGCTCGCGCACGGCGACGACGACGGCGGCGGGGACCGCGAGGTCGGCCTGCTGCTCGCCACCTACCGGCCCGGGGTCGGCCCGGAGCCGTCGACCCGGCGGGTGGACGGCGTGCTGGTCGACCTCACCGTGGCCGGCGCGGAGGAGTACCTGCGGCAGGCCCGCGCGCTGACCGCGCTCTGGCCGTTGACCGCCGACCGGTACGTCACCACCACCGCGCTGTACGACCCGACCGGCTGGCTGCGCACGCTGCGCGACGAGCACCTGGGCCGGCTGGCCCGGGCCCGGCCGGCGGAGTTCAGCACCGCCGCCCGGCAGGCCTGGTACCGGGGCTGCGCGGCGCACGCCCGGGCGGCCCGGCTCGCCGAGTGGTACGAGACCGACCAGGCGCTGCTGATGCTCGGTGAGGCGCGGCTGGCCGCGGCCACGGTGACCGGCCTGCTCACCCGCACCTACTTCCGCGACCCGGGTGACGCGGTACGCCGCACCGGGCTGGCCGGCGCCGACATGACCGAGATCGGCAGCGTGCTCGCCCGCCAGGCCGACGAACTCGCCGCCCGAGGCCGCCCCGTCGACGGCACCGTCGACGACCTCCTCACCCCCTGACCCCCACCCCGTGCCGCCTCTGAGAGTGGCTTCGGAAAGTGCGCGCGGTGCGGGCCCCAGAGGGGGTCAGACGATGTTGCCTTGGATGCCGATGAGGGCCCCGACGAGATACGTGGCGCCGGCGGCGGCGGCGCCGAGCAGCAGCTGGCGCAGGCCGCTGGTCCACCAGGGGCGGTTGGTGAAGCGGGCGACGAGCGCCCCGGCCACGAAGAGCCCGACCCCGCCGACGCCGAGCGCCAGCCAGAGGCTGGTGAAGCCGAGCAGGTAGGTCAGCAGCGGGACCAGCGCCCCGACGGAGAAGCAGAGGAACGACGAGATCGCCGCCGACCAGGGGCTGGGCTGTTCGTCGGGGTCGACGCCCAGCTCCTCGCGGACGTGCACCCGCAGCGCCTCCTCCGGGTTGCGCCGGACCGCCTCGGCGACCTGCGTGGCGAGGTCGCGGGGCAGTCCCCGGGCGACCCACGCGTCGGCCAGTTCGCGGGCCTCCGCCTCCGGGTGCCGCTCCAGCTCGCGCCGTTCCTTGGCGACCTCGGCGGCGACCTGCTCGTTGGCCGAGCGGACGCTGGTGTACTCCCCCAGCCCCATCGAGATCGCGCCGGCGACCAGGCCGGCCGCGCCGGTGAGCACGATGCTGCGCGGCGAGACGCCACCCCCGCCGACGCCCGCGATCAGGGCGATGTTGGTGACCAGCCCGTCCATCGCGCCGAAGACGGCCGGCCGCAGCCAGCCGCCCGAGACGTCCGCGTGGTGCGCCTCGCGCAGCGCCGCCGGAGTCTCGGTCACGGCAGGGTGAGGATCTCGTAGCCGTCGTCGGTGACGACGATGGTGTGCTCGAACTGGGCGGTCCACTTGCGGTCCTTGGTGACCACCGTCCAGCCGTCGTCCCACATGTCGTACTGGTAGGTGCCGAGGGTGATCATCGGCTCGACGGTGAAGGTCATCCCCGGTTCCATGATGTCGGTGGGGCGCGGGCTGTCGTAGTGCGGCACGTAGAGGCCGCTGTGGAACGCCTCACCGATGCCGTGCCCGGTGAAGTCGCGCACCACCCCGTAGCCGAACCGCTTGGCGTACGACTCGATGACCCGGCCGATCACGTTGATCTGCCGGCCCGGCCGGACCGCCTTGATGCCGCGCATCATCGCCTCGTGGGTGCGCTCGACCAGCAGCCGGGCCTCCTCGCTGACCTCCCCGACGCAGAAGGTCGCGTCGGTGTCGCCGTGCACCCCGTCGAGGTACGCCGTGACGTCGACGTTGATGATGTCGCCGTCCTGGAGCACCGTCGAGTCGGGGATGCCGTGGCAGATCACCTCGTTGAGGCTGGTGCAGCAGGACTTCGGGAAGCCCTTGTAGCCCAGGGTCGACGGGTAGGCCCCGTGGTCGACCAGGAACTCGTGCACCACCCGGTCGATCTCGTCGGTGGTCACCCCGGGCTTGCAGTGCTCGCCGGCGAGCTGGGTCGCCTGGGCGGCGAGCCGGCCGGCGACCCGCATCTTCTCGATGGTCTCCGGGGTCTGCACGTGCGAGCCACGCCACTGCTGCGGACGCTTCTTGCCCACGTACTCCGGACGGACGATGTGGCCAGGAACCGCTCGCCACGGGGAGAGCGTGCCTGGGGTCAGCGGCGCACGGACGGTCATGGCGACAGCCTATCGCCGAGCCCCGTCGTGACCCCGGCCACGGCCCGGCCGTGACGGTTGTTGCCGTGCGCATACGGCTGTGCCATTGTGGCTGCGTGGATCAAGGGGGCGCACCTCCCGTGTTCTCCGCGAGCGCGGAACTCGACGGAGATCACCTCCACGTCGTGGTGACCGGCGAGGTGGACATGGCGACCGCCGACACCATGCTCCAGACCGCCCTGCGGGAGCCCGCCGCGCGGGTCACGCTGGACCTGCGGGCGGTGACGTTCTTCGACTCGGCCGCCATCCATGCCGTCGTGCAGCTCGCCCAGCGCGTCCCCGACCGGCTGGCCGTGCTGCCGTCGCGGCAGGTCGCCCGGGTGCTGGAGATCTCCGGTCTCGGCGAGCAGAACTGGCTGCGCCGGGAGTGACGCCGCGCCGGGTGCGCGGGGGCCGGCCTCAGTCGCGCAGCCGCCGGGTCAGCCGCACTTCCGTCCCGTCCGGGGTACGGCGCACCGACAGCTCGCCCAGCGCCTGGATCAGCGCCAGCCCCCGGCCGCGGAAGCCCGCTCCCGTCGACTCGCGCCACTGGCCGCTGTCGCGCACGGTGGCCACCACCGTCCGGTCGGCCATGGTCACCTCGACGTCGATCGTCGCGTCGGTGGGCGCCACCGGATGCTCGATCGCGTTCGCGGCGGCCTCGGAGACCGCCACGGTCAGGTCGAACAGGTCCGTCTCGCCGACCCGGTGGGCGAGCAGGAAGTCCTCCAGCCGCTTGCGCAGCACGCTGAGCCGGGTGGGGTCGGCCGGTAGCCGCAGCGTGAACCGGTCGAGTTCGGCGGCCTCCAGCGCGAGCACCGCGACGTCGTCGCGCCGGGTCCGCTCGGCGACCCGCTCCACCACGGCGTCCACCAGGTCGGTGACGTGTTCGCCCCGGACGGCGGCGTCCCGACGGAGCTGGGCCAGCGCCTCGTCGATGTTCACCTGCCGGTCCTCGATCAGCCCGTCGGTGTAGAGCAGCAGCCGGCCGCCGGGGGCGAGTTCGCCCTCGACGGTCCGGTAGGTGGTGCCGGCGATGGCGCCGATGGGCGGACCCAGCGCCCCCTCGTGCAGGAAGGCCACGTCGTCTCCTCGGATCAGCAGGGGGGACGGATGGCCGGCGCTGGCGTACCGCAGCCGGCCGGTGCGCGGGGCGAACCAGAGGCACACCACGGTCGCGAACGACTGGCGCTCGGTCGAGCCGACCAGCCGGTTCAACCGGGTCAGCGACTGCCCGGGGTCGTACCCCTCCAGCAGGTACGCCCGCAGCCCGTTGCGCAGCTGGCCCATCGCCGCGGCAGCCTGGACGCCCTTGCCGACCACGTCGCCGATGACCAGCACCACCTCGTCGTCGGCGATCCCGATCACGTCGTACCAGTCGCCGCCGACCTCCACGTCGGCGCTGCCGGGCAGGTAGCGGCTGGCCACCACCGCGCCGGGCAGCTGGGGCAGCGTCCGCGGCAGCAGGCTGTGCTGCAGGGTGGTGGCGATGCGGTGCTCGGCCTCGTAGAGCTGGGCGTTCTCCAGGCGTACCCCGACCAGGCGGGCCAGTTCGGTGAGCGCGGCCTGCTCGGTGCCGTCGCCGTCGCGGTGCCACACCCGCAGCTCGCCCAGCTGCGCGCCGGTGGTGCCGGTCAGCGGCAGCACGTGCGACGGCTCGGCCGGGACGTCCCCGCCGCCGTCGACCTCGAAGCGGGCGCCGGTGGTGGTGACGAGCACCCGGGCCGCCTCCGCGAGTCCGAGCGCGTGCCGGGCGGCCACCTGCACCACGTCGCCGGTGGAGCGGGCGGTGTTGACGGCCACCGCCGCGTCGGCCAGCGCCCGGAGCCGGCGGATGATCTGCCCGCGCAGCTGGCCCAGCTCGACGTTGGCGCGCACCCGGGCGGTCAGCTCCTGCCCGGAGAAGGGCTTGGTCAGGTAGTCGTCGGCGCCGACGGAGAGCCCGGCGACCGCCTCGGCGGAGCCGGCCCGGGCGGAGAGCAGCACGATCGGCACGTGCCGGGTCCCCGGGTTCGCCCGCAGCGCCCTGACCAGGCCGAAGCCGTCCAGCCGGGGCATCATGACGTCGGACAGCACCAGGTCGAAGGAGCCGTCCACGGCCTGTTCGAGCGCCGCCACGCCGTCCGGCACCGCCACCACCTCGTACGACGGGCCGAGCAGCCGGGTGACGTGTTCGCGCAGGTCGGCGTTGTCGTCGGCGAGCAGGATCCGGCCAGCCCGCCCGCCCACCGCCCGGGCGGCCGGGTTCGGCGGGAACGCGACGTCGCCGTCGTCGCTCCAGATGGCGGTCTCCGCGACGTAGAGCGCGGCCTGCTGCGGCTCGGCCAGTGGGGCCGGCGCGCCGCTGGTCACCCGGTCGGCGGGCAGGTGCCCGGAGCCGAACGGGACGGTCACCGTGAAGGTGCTGCCCTCGTCCAGGCGGCTGCCGACCACCACCGTGCCGCCGTGCATCTCGACCAGCTCGCGGACCAGCGCCAGGCCGATCCCGGTGCCCTCGTGGGTGCGCGAGCGCACCCCCGGCACCCGGTGGAACCGCTCGAAGACGTGCGGCAGCTCCGCGGCGACGATGCCGACACCGGTGTCGCTGACCTCCAGCCGGGCGGCGCCGTCGACCGCGCGGATCCGCACCCGGATCTCGCCGTCGAAGGTGAACTTCAGCGCGTTCGACAGCAGGTTGAGGACGATCTTCTCCCACATGTCGCGGTCGACGAAGACCGGCCCGGGCAGCGGTGGACAGTCGACCACCAGGCGCAGCCCGGCCCGCGCGGTGGCGGAGCGGAAGGTGCTGGCCAGCCGGGAGGTGTAGTCGGCCAGGTCGGTGGGCTGGTAGTGGGCGGCCAGCCGGCCGGACTCCAGCCGGGAGAAGTCGAGCACGGTGTTGACCAGCTTGAGCAGGCGCAGCGCGTTGCGGTGCATCACGGTCAGCCGGTCGGTGTACGCCGGAGGGAGCGTCGGGTCGGCGAGCATGTCCTCCAGCGGCCCGAGGACCAGCGTCAGCGGGGTGCGGAACTCGTGGCTGACGTTGGCGAAGAAGTTCGTCTTGGCCCGGTCCAGCGCGGCCAGCTCGGCGGCGCGGGCCCGCTCCTGCTCGTACGCCCGCTGCTGCCCGACGGCGCGGGAGATCTGCGCGGCGACCAGGTCGAAGAAGTCGCGGTACTCGTCGCCGAGGAAGAGCTGCCGGGAGACCCCGACGACCAGCACCCCGGCCGGCTCGTTGGTGGCGGTCAGCGGCAGCACCAGGGCCCGGTCGGCGGCCTCGGGCGGCACCACGCCGAGCAGGTCGGCCACGTCGATCTCGGCGGCGACGCCATCCTCGGCGAACCCGAGCAGCACCGGCGACGGCTCGGCGGGGACGCTCGCCGCATCGCTGCCGCTGCACCCGGCGAGGGCGAGCTGCCCGGTGTCGTCGTAGAGCCGGATCCGGGCGAAGGGGATGTCGGCGCGGTACCCGTCGAGCACCTCGGCGGCGATCCGGCCCACCTCCGGCACGCTGCGCGCCTCGCCGAGCCGGGAGCCCAGCTCGGCCAGCACCCGTAGCCGGCGCTCGCCGAGCACCCGGCCGGTGGTCTCGTTGACGAAGCAGAAGACGCCGTTGACCCGACCGTCGGCCTCCCGGATCGGGTCGTACGAGACGTCGAAGTAGACCTGCTCGACGAAGCCCTGCCGGTCGATGACGAACGGGTGGTCCTTGCCGTGGTACGGCTCGCCGGTGCGCAGCACGCCGTCCAGCACCGGGCCGAGCACGTCCCAGGTCTCCACCCAGTGCTCGCTCGCCGGCTGCCCGATGACGCCCGGGTGCTTGGTGCCGATGGTGGGCAGGTAGGCGTCGTTGTAGAAGGTCCGGTGGTCCGGGCCCCAGAACATCGCGATCTGGGCGCGGGAGGCGAGCATCATGCTGACCGCGTGGCACAGCGCCGGCGGCCAGCTGTCGGGGGTGCCGAGCGGGGTGCGGGACCAGTCGTACCCGGCCAGCCTTCGGCCCATCTCGCCCCCCGCGGCGAACGCCTCGGCGAGCTGCGGAGGGAGGCAGCCGTCGCCGGGCCGCCAGCCCGACGAGTTCCGCTCGCCCTCGCCCACCTGGGCCGAGCTCATGCACCCTCCCGCTCCGGCCGTGCCCTCGTGACGCCTCGGCGTTCACCGGCCGCGCCCCGCCTTCTACCCAGACGGACCAGCAACGTAACGCATGGACACTCGCCGACGCTGGTTACGTGGGTCTCATCCTGCCGCCACCGGCCGGACACCGCTCGACGGCGGGTCGGGGCGAGCCGTCAGAAGATCGGCAGGCCGTCGATGCTGGCGGCGTTCTTCCTGCTCCGGTAGGCCGCCAGGTCCTCCACGGTGCGGTGGGAGCCCCACTCGATCAGCAGGTCGCGCTCGCCGCGGTAGTCCATCAGCGGCACCCCGTATCCGCAGGAGTCGCTGACCCGCTCGACGGTGACGGTGACCACACTCCGGACGGCGTGCGGGTCGGGCGGGTCCGGAAAGCCGGCGAGCAGCGGCGCGAAGCCCGGATCGGTGAGCGGGGTGGCGACGCCGCGCCCGTGCAGGCGGAGGATCTTGGGTGGGCCGGTGAAGGCGCAGAACATGACGGTGATCCGCCCGTTCTCCCGCAGGTGCGCCAGGGTCTCCGCGCCGCTGCCGTGGTAGTCCAGCCAGGCCACGGTCAGCGGATCGACGACGAGGAAGGTGCCGCGCATCCCCTTGGGGGAGACGTTGACGTGCCCGTCGGGGCCGGACGGGGCGGAGGCCACGAAGAAGACCGGCTGCGCCTCGATGAAGTCCCGCAGCCGCCCGCCGATCTCCGGATACACCTTCCCCATGCCGGCCATCCTCGCACCGGTGGCCGAAGGATGGGATGCCCGTTCCCGTCAGGTGGACCGGGCGGCCCGGACCAGGGCAGTGATCGGGCGGGGGTCGGCCTCGTTCTCCGGGTGCCACTGCACGCCGAGCAGGAACCGCCGCCGCGGATCCTCGATCGCCTCGACGACCCCGTCGTCGGCCCAGCCGGTGGCGACCAGCCGCCCCGGGTCGGCGACCCCCTGGTGGTGGTAGGAGTTGACCCGGTCCACCCCGGCCATCACCGTCCCCGCCAGGCTGCCGGGCGCGAACCGGACCGGGTGCGCGCCGTACCGGCCCGGGGCCGGGCGGTGCCGGTCGTGGCCGACCAGGTCCGGCAGGTGCTGGTGCAGCGCCCCGCCGTGCGCGACCGCCAGCAGCTGCATGCCCCGGCAGATGCCCAGCACCGGCAGGTCGGCGGCGAGCGCCCCGGCGAGCAGCGCCAGCTCGCCGGCGTCCCGGTCCGGCCGGGGCTCGGTACGCGGGTCGGGCGGCCGGCCGTACCGCTCCGGGCCCACGTCGGCCCCACCGGCCAGCACCAGCCCGTCGAGCACCCCGACCACGTCGGCGTCCACGTCGTCCGGGGGCAGCACCACGGCCCGGCCGCCGGCCGCGCCCACCGCCCGGACGTACGCCTGCGGCACCAGCGTCGCCGGCACGTCCCGCCACACCGCCCAGCCGGCGGGCTCCACGTACGCGCTGATCCCGATCAGCGGGCGGCTCACCGGGCCGGCACCGTTCGCGACTGCGGGGCTCGCAGGACCGGCTCGCTCCTCGCGCTCACCGTGCCGTCTCCGTTCGCGACTGCGGGGCTCGCAGGCCCCGGCTCACTCCTCGCGCTCACAGTGGGGTGACGTACGCGCCGGTGATGCCGCCGTCCACCACGAACTGCGCCGCCGTCATGAAGGACGCGTCGTCGCTGGCCAGGAAGGCGACCGCGGCGGCGATCTCCTCCGGGGCGCCGAACCGTCCCATCGGCACGTGCACCAGCCGGCGGGCGGCCCGCTCCGGGTCGGCGGCGAAGAGCTCCAGCAGCAGCGGGGTGGCGACCGGGCCGGGGCAGAGCGCGTTGACCCGGATCCCCTCCCGGGCGAACTGCACCCCCAGCTCCCGGGTCATCGCCAGCACCCCGCCCTTGCTCGCCGTGTACGCGATCTGCGAGGTGGCCGCTCCCATCAGCGCGACGAAGGAGGCGGTGTTGATGATCGAGCCCTTGCCCTGCCGGCGCATGTGCGGGATGACGTACTTGCAGCAGAGGTAGACGCTGGTGGTGTTGACCCGCAGCACCCGCTCCCAGGCGTCCAGGCCGGTCTCCAGGATGGAGTCGTCGTCGGGCGGGGAGATGCCCGCGTTGTTGAAGGCCACGTCCACCCGGCCGTGCCGCTGCACCACGCCGTCGAAGAGTTCCCGGACGGACGCCTCGTCGGCCACGTCGCAGGCGACGAACTCGCCGCCGACCTCGTCGGCCGCCCGCTTGCCGGCCTCGGGATCGATGTCGGCGCAGACCACCCGCGCCCCCTCGGCGGCGAAGCGCCGCACGGTGGCCAGCCCGATCCCGCTGCCCGCCCCGGTCACCACGGCCACCCGGTCCTGAAGTCGTCCCTGCACGCTGGTCACTCCTCTGTGCTGATGAACACGTTCTTGACGTCGGTGAAGGCGTGCAGCGCGTCGGGGCCCAGCTCACGGCCGAGCCCGGAGCGCTTCATCCCGCCGAACGGGGTCCAGTACCGCACCGAGGAGTGCGAGTTGACGCTCAGGTTGCCCGCCTCGACCGCGCGGGCCACCCGCAGCGCGCGGCCGACGTCGCGGGTCCAGACCGAGCCGGAGAGGCCGTACTCGGTGTCGTTGGCGAGCCGGACCGCGTCCGCCTCGTCGTCGAACGGGAGCACCGACACCACCGGCCCGAAAACCTCCTCCCGCCAGTGCCGCTCAGCCGGCGACTCGGCGAGCAGCACGGTCGGGGCGTGCCAGAAGCCGGGGCCGTCGGGGCACGTGCCGGTGAAGGCGACCTTCGCGCCGTCGACGTACCCGGCGACCCGGTCGCGGTGCGCGGCCGAGATCAGCGGGCCCATCTCGGTCGACTCGGCGGCCGGGTCCGCCACCCGGAAGGCGCGCACGGCCGGTTCGAGCAGTTCGAGGAAGCGGTCGTACACCGATCGCTGGACCAGGATCCGGGAGCGGGCGCAGCAGTCCTGGCCGGCGTTGTCGAAGACCGCGTACGGGGCGGTGGCCGCCGCCTTCGCCAGGTCCGCGTCGGCGAAGACCAGGTTGGCGCTCTTGCCGCCCAGCTCCAGGGTCACCCGCTTCACCTGCCCGGCGCAGCCGGCCATGATCCGGGTGCCGACCTCGGTGGAGCCGGTGAAGCAGACCTTGCGCACGGCCGGGTGGGTGACGAACCGCTCCCCCACCACGCCGCCCTGCCCCGGCAGCACGGTGAACACCCCCTCCGGCAGGCCCGCCTCGACCGCCAGCTCGCCCAGCCGCAGCGCGGTCAGCGGGGTCAGTTCGGCGGGCTTGAGCACCACGGTGTTGCCGGCGGCGAGCGCCGGGGCGAAACCCCAGGCGGCGATCGGCATCGGGAAGTTCCACGGCACGATCACCCCGACCACGCCGAGCGGCTCGTGGAAGGTGACGTCCCACCCGCCCGGCACGGGGATCTGCCGGCCGGTCAACCGCTCCGGGGCGCCGGCGTAGTAGTCGAGCACGTCCCGGACGTTGCCCGCCTCCCAGCGGGCGTTGCCGATGGTGTGCCCGGCGTTGTGCACCTCCAGCCGGGCCAGCTCCTCCAGGTGCGCGTCCACCACGGCGGCGAACCGCCGCAGCAGCCGCGCCCGGTCCCCCGGCGCCACGCCCCGCCACGTCTCGTACGCCCGTGCCGCCCGCTCGATCGCCGCGTCGACCTCCGACGGCGAGCTGGCCGGCACCTTTCGCAGGATCTGTCCCGTCGCCGGGTTCCGTACCTCGGTCACCCGCCCCACCCTGCCCTCTCCGCGGTGCTTGCGCAGCTGTCGTCCCGGCGCGTCGCGCCCGTGGCGCGCCGGCCGGTCGGGCGCGTGCGGCGGGCGGCGTCAGAGGCGTTCGAAGCCACGGACCAGCTCCCAGTCCGTCACGGCGGCGTCGAAGGCGGCCAGTTCGACCTTCGCCTGGTTGGCGTAGTGGGCGACCACCTCGTCGCCGAAGGCCTCCTTCGCCACGGCGGAGGACTCCCACAGGGTGAGGGCGTCGCGGAGGGTGGCGGGGACCCGCTCGGCGGCCCGGTCGTCGTAGGCGTTGCCGGTGCACTCCTCGCCCAGCTCCAGCTCCCGTTCGATGCCGTGCACCGCCCCGGCCACCAGCGCGGCGATCGCCAGGTACGGGTTGACGTCCGCGCCGGGCACCCGGTTCTCCACCCGCATGCCCTGCCCGTGCCCGACCAGGCGCAGCGCGCAGGTGCGGTTGTCGGTGCCCCAGCGCAGCGCGGTCGGCGCGAACGAGCCGGGCTGGTAGCGCTTGTAGGAGTTGATGTTGGGGGCGAAGAGGACGCTCAGCTCGCGCATGGTGTCGAGCAGCCCGGCGAGCACCCGCTGCCCGGTCACCGACAGGTGGGCGGGCCCGTCGCCGAGCATCGCCGAGCGGCCGTCGGCGTCGCGCAGCGAGAAGTGGATGTGGCAGGAGTTGCCCTCGCGGGCGTTCGGCTTGGCCATGAAGGTGATCGACATGCCCTCCTGGGCGGCGATCTC
Organism: Micromonospora sp. CPCC 205739; assembly: GCF_036906795.1. Taxonomy (NCBI): domain Bacteria; kingdom Bacillati; phylum Actinomycetota; class Actinomycetes; order Micromonosporales; family Micromonosporaceae; genus Micromonospora; species Micromonospora sp. CPCC 205739. The sequence goes on from NZ_JBAKHS010000003.1 coordinate 54,818, forward strand.
CTTGGCCCCGTTCTTGTAGATGACGTGGTGGTCGGCGCAGGCCACCGCCTCGTCGTAGCGGAAGGCGATCTCGTGCTGGCCGAGGTTGCACTCCCCCTTGGCGCTCTCCGGGGTCAGCCCGGCGCCGGCCATCTCGGTGCGGATGCGGCGCAGCAGCGGCTCCACCCGGGCGGTACCGAGCAGCGAGTAGTCCACGTTGTACTGGTTGGCCGGGGTCAGGTCGCGGTAGCCGCGCCGCCAGGCGTCCTCGTACGAGTCGCGGAAGAGCACGAACTCCAGCTCGGTGCCGGCGTACGCGGTCAGCCCGTGGGCGGCCAGCCGGTCGAGCTGGCGGCGCAGGATCTGCCGGGGCGAGGCGGCCACCGGGCCGCCGCCGTCCAGCCAGGCCAGGTCGGCGATGACCAGCGCGCTCCCCGGCTGCCAGGGCATCCGGCGCAGGGTGGCGAAGTCCGGGACCATCGCGAAGTCGCCGTAGCCGCGTTCCCAGCCCGACATCGCGTACCCGTCGACGGTGTTCATGTCGACGTCCACGGCGAGCAGGTAGTTGCAGCCTTCGCTGCCGTTCGCGACCACCTGGTCGAGGAAGAAGGGGGCGTGGAACCGCTTGCCCTGCAACCGGCCCTGCATGTCGACCAGGGCGAGCACCACGGTGTCGATCTCGCCGGCGGCGATGCCGACCCGCAACTCTTCCAGCGTCAACGGCGTTCTGGTCATCAGCGAGTCTCCATCACCAAGGTCTACTGGCAAGCCGGATCACCGTCAATGCCCCGGGGGCGTCGGCGGCAATCCACAGGAGGAGTTCCGATGCGTCGTCGAGTCCTGCTGGCCGTCCTCACCGTCCTCGCCCTCGGGTCGGGCACCGCCACCGCCCAGGCGGGCGGGCAGCCGCCGCCGGGGCCGGGCACGCCGTCCGGCTCCGGCGGGTTCGACTTCGCCCACCCGCAGGTCGTCGCGACCGGGCTGCAGGTTCCCTGGGGGCTCGACTTCCTGCCCGACGGCAGCGCCCTGGTCGCCCAGCGCGACCGGGGCACCGTCGTCCGGGTCCGGCCGGGCCGGGCACCGCGGCAGGTCGCCCGGATCGCCGGGGTGGTCGCCGGCGGCGAGGCGGGACTGCTCGGCCTGGCCGTCTCCCCCACCTTCCGCCGGGACCGGCTGGTCTACGTCTGCTTCACCACCGCCTCCGACATCCGGATCGTGCGGTTTCGGCTCGATCTGCCGCAGTTCCCGCAGGTGATCCTCAGCGGGGTACGGCGAGCGTCCGCCCACGACGGCGGGCGGATCGCGTTCGGCCCCGACGGCATGCTCTACGCCGGCATCGGCGACGCGCTCGTGCCCGCCGACGCACAGAACCTGGCCAGCCGGAACGGCAAGATCCTGCGGATGCGGCCGGACGGCCGCGTGCCTGCGGACAACCCGTTCGCCGGATCGCTGGTCTACAGCTACGGCCACCGCAACGTGCAGGGTCTCGCCTGGGACGCGCGGGGCCGGCTCTTCGCCACCGAGTTCGGCCAGAGCACGTGGGACGAGGTGAACCTGATCGTGCCGGGCGGCAACTACGGCTGGCCGGTCGTCGAGGGCAGGAGCGGCAACCCCCGGTTCCGCGACCCGGTCGTCGTCTGGAACCCGGCGGAGGCGTCACCGAGCGGCGCCGCCTTCGCCGAGGGCACCCTGTTCGTCGCCGCGCTGCGCGGGGCGCGGCTCTGGGCCGTACCAATCGGGGTGTCCGGTGAGGTCGGCACCCCCACCGCCGAACTGCGCGGCGTCTACGGCCGGCTGCGGACCGTGGAGCGCGCCCCGGACGGCTCGCTCTGGGTGGCCACCAGCAACCGCGACGGCCGCGGCACGCCGGCCGCGGACGACGACCGCATCCTCCGGGTGACGACCGGCCCGCCGCAGCCCCCGGCAGTCACGCCGCCCACCGCCGGTCCCCGGCAACCGTGAACCGGCGGTGGAGGCGGCGGGTCAGGCCGGTTCGTCGACCGGCGCCGGCCCGGTCGCCGGTGCCGGCTCCTCGACGGTACGGCGGGGACCGGTGAACCACTTCCGCGCCGAGGCGTACCACCAGACGCCGACCAGCAGCAGCACCCCGCCCACGGCGAGCGGGGCGTAGTTCACCGCCGACCAGCTGAAGTCGGCGTTGCCGGGCACCCCGGCGGGGACGATCGGCAGCACGAAGTAGACCGAGATGACGGCGATCTCGATCACCGCGATCCAGCCGAGGAGCTTGTACTTCGGGCCGAGCGTCCACGGACCGGGCTGGAACCGGTCCCCCATCCGCAGCCGGAGCGCGATCGGGATGACGAACGACAGGTAGAGCCCGATCACCGCCACCGACACCACGGCGTAGAAGGCGACCGGGATGCCGGACGGGCTCTCGTAGAGGGCGGGCAGGGTGAGCAGCAGCCCGGCCAGGGTGGCGCCGATGATCGCGTTGGCGGGAGTGCCGTTGCGGTCCACCTTCGACCAGAGCCGCCAGCCGGGCACCGCGCGGTCCCGGCTGAACGCGTACGCCATCCGGCTCATCGAGGTCACGCAGCTCATCCCGCAGAAGAACTGGCCGATGGTGGAGATGATGATGACGGTCTTGAAGAAGAACGGCGTCAGCGCGGTCTCGAAGATCGCCCCGGAGAATCCGCCGGCCTCGTTGATCGCGTCCACGTCGGTGGCGGCGAAGAGGAAGGCCAGCAGCAGGATCCAGCCGCCGATTGCGGAGTAGAAGATCGACCGCCAGAGCCCCTTGGCGGCGGCCTGGGACGCGCCCCGAGTCTCCTCCGAGACGTGCGCGCAGGCGTCGAAGCCGGTGATCGTGTACTGGGTGAGCAGGAAGCCCAGCGGCAGCACGTAGAACCAGAAAGTCAGCCCGCCGGTGTCACCGTCGCCGAAGCCGGAGTTGTTGAACCGCTCGGTGAAGACGAACCGGAAGCTCTGGTGGTCGTCCGGCACCAGCAGCAGGATCGCCACCACGGCCGCCGCGCCGGCCACGTGCCACCAGACCGAGACGTTCTGCAGCACGTCGATGATCCGGTGCCCGAAGATGTTGATCAGCCCGTGCAGCACCAGGATGATCACGAAGAGCAGGAACGCCTGGCGCAGCGTCCCGGCCCAGCCGTCGAAGAGCGCCGACAGGGTCAGGTTGAGGAAGGTCGCGCAGCCGTAGTCCACCGAGGCGGTGACCGCGACCAGCCCGATCAGGTTGAGCCAGCCGGTGAACCAGCCGTGCACCGGGCGGCCCATCTTCGCCGCCCACCAGTAGATGCCGCCCGCCGTCGGGTACGCCGAGACCAGCTCGGCCAGGCAGAAGCCGATGATCAGGATGAACAGCGAGATCAGCGGCCAGCCCCAGGAGATGGCGACCGGACCGCCGTTGTTCCACGCCTGGCCGAAGGTGGTGAAGCAGCCGGCCAGGATCGAGATGATCGAGAACGAGATGGCGAAGTTGGAGAAGCCGCTCCACTTGCGGCGCAGCTCCTGCTGGTAACCGAGTTCGGCGAGCCGTCGGGCGTCGTCGTCCATCGGTTGCTCGGCGGTCGGCGAGGGCGTCGTGGCCACTGCGCACCTCCCTGAGGTGATCCCCGGTACGAGTGCGCCCGAGTCTCGTCCCGTGGATCACGGCGGTCAATACGTCGCGGGGCCGGAACTCGCATATTGCGTTGCCGACCGGGGCGGCCTGGCGGCATGCTTGAGCCCGTGACCAGGCCCGATCGCGACGGGCCTACCCCGGGCGCTCGGCAACGCCCGGTCCGCGGCGGCGCGGGGCGCTCACCTCTCTCTCACTCGTACGGCCATCCGCCGTACCCGACGGGCACCCCCGCGCCGCCGCCCTCGCACCGCGCTCAGGCGAACAACAGGCCGGCGACCCAGAGGGCGGCGACGACCAGCCCAGCCAGGAACTCCACCAGCATCGACAGCCCGGCCGCCTTGAGCGCCTGCACCGTCGCCGGCCAGGCGAGCTGATTGCTGCCCAACCGCAGCCGCTCGGCGCCGAACACCCCACCGACGAAGCCGAGCACCAGCCCCACCACCGGGATCACGAAGAACCCGACCAGACCGAGCAGCCCGCCGGCGAGCAGCGAGGAGGTGGGTACGCCGGTCCGTTTCAGGTTCCGTCCCGGCCAGGCGTACTTGACCACGGTCGCCCCGGCGGCGACCACGGTGGCCGCCGCGAGCACCGCCCAGCGGCCCGGGCCCGCGCCGCCGAAGATCGCCCAGACCAGCACGCCGCCCCAGCACAGCGGCAGCGCCGGCAGCCCCGGCACCACCACGCCGGCCAGCCCGGCCAGGATGGCCAGCGCGGCCACCACCGACACCGCCGCCTGCGCGTCCGTCAGCCCCACGCCGCCTCCGCCCGTCCGACCTGCCCGACCTGCCTGACCTGCCCGGCGTCGCTCACGCCGCTGCCTCCCCGCCGCGCAACCGGGCGGTGATCTCCTCCGCCGGCATCGGCGGGCCGAACCAGCGCCCCTGGCCGGTGTCGCACCGCAGCGCCCGCAGCCGTTCGGCCTGCGCCCCGGTCTCCACCGCCTCGGCGGTCACCGACAGCTCCAGCGCGTGCGCCAGCCGGACCAGGGCGTCCACGATGCGCTCGTCGCGGTGGTCGGCCGTAGCGTCCGGCTCGTCGGCCCGGATCCCCTCGACGAAGGGTCCGGCCAGCTTCAGGCAGTGGATCGGCAGCCGCCGCAGGTACGCCAGGTTGGAGTACCCGGTGCCGAAGTCGTCGATGGCCAGCCGGACACCCAGCCCGGCGAGCCGGCGCAGCGACCGCAGCGGCTCCCCGGCGGTGCCCATCACCGCGCTCTCGGTCAGCTCCAGCTGCAACAGCTCCGCCGGCAGGCCCGTCCGGCTCAACACGCTCGCCACGGTGTCGACGATGGCCGGGTCGTCGGCCTGCCGGGCGGCCAGGTTGACGCTGACCACCAGCCGCTGCGCCGGGAACTCGCGGTGCCAGGCCCGGGCGTCCCGGCAGGCCTGCCCCAGCACCCACTCGCCGAGACGCACGATCAGGCCCGTCTCCTCGGCCAGCCCGATGAACCGGTCCGGCCCGACCAGCCCCAGCTCCGGGTGCCGCCAGCGGACCAGCGCCTCCACCGCCAGCATCGCCCCGTCCAGCAGCGACACGATCGGCTGGTAGTGGACCACGAACTCGTCCCGGTCCAGGGCGGCCGGCAGCCCGGCGGCGAGCGCCGAGCGGGCGATGTCGGCGGCGCTGCGCTCCGGGTCGTACACCGCCCAGCGGCCCCGGCCCTCCGCCTTCGCCCAGTACAGGGTGGTGTCGGCGGCCTTCATCAGCTCGGAGACGCTGGTCTCCGCCGCCGGGCACTCCACCACGCCGACGCTGGCCGAGATGGCCAACTGCTGGTCGCCGACCAGCACCGGGGCGGAGACGGCGGCCAGGGCCAGCTCGGCCACCCCGACTGCGTCGTCGAGCCCCTCGCCGCCGTCGACCAGGATGACGAACTCGTCGCCGCCCATTCGGGCGACCAGGTGGCCCTGCCCGGCCACGCAGTCGGCCAGCCGGCGGGCGATGGTGATCAGCAGCCGGTCGCCGAGGTCGTGGCCGAAGCTGTCGTTGACCGCCTTGAAGCCGTCCAGGTCCAGGAAGCAGACGCCGATGCGCTGCTCCGGACCGGCCCGTTCGAAGCACCGCCCGAGCGTCTCGAAGAACAGCGTCCGGTTGGGCAGCCCGGTCAGCGGGTCGTGCAGGGCCTGGAACCGCAGTCGCTGCTGGAGTTGGTACCGCTCGGTGATGTCCTCGATCATCGCCACGGTGAACCGGGGGCGACCGTCGTCGTGCCGGATCAGCGAGACCGCCAGGTCGGTCCAGACGACGGTGCCGTCCTTGCGGTGGTAGCGCTTCTCCACCCGGGCGTGGTCGTGCTTGCCCTCGATCAGCTCCTGGTACAGCTCCCACATGCCGGCGGCGTCGTCGGCGTGGAACAGCGACGCCACGTTGAGCTGCCGCAGCTCGTCGGTGGTGTAGCCGAGCATGTCGGCGAAGGACTGGTTGACCTCGATGACCTGCCCGTCGATGCCGGCGATGCCGATGCCGATCGCCGCGCCGGTGAAGACCGCGCGGAAGCGCGCCTCGCTGTCGCGCAGCGCCCGCTCCACCGCGTCCCGGGCCTGCCAGGCCGAGCGGGCGATGCGTTCCTGCTGGGCGAAGGTCCGGTTGCGCAGGGCGCGGGCGAACCCGGCCGCGAGCGCGCCCTGCAACGCCGCCACCCGGTCGGCGACGTCGGCGGGGTGGACCCGGTCCGGCAGCACCTGCGCCAGGAACCCGTGACCGAGGGCGTGCACCGACCAGTCCAGCACCCGCGGCTCGGTGAGGTGCGCCTCCACCAGCGCCCGGCCCACGTCCTCCGCCGGGCTGGCGGAGAACTGCCGGGCCAGCACGGCCTGGCCCAGCCGTACGGTGTGGACGAGCAGCAGCCGCTCGGTCTCGGCCGCGCTCAGCGGCACGAAACCGAGCCGACGCACCGCCCGGGCCCACTCGGCGGCGTACCGCTGAGCGCCGGGGCGGTGCAGGTCGTCCCCGTCGAGATCCGGGACGCCGGCCATGTCGGGCTCAGCCGGCGGTGCGGTCGTACCGGGCGACGCCGCCGAACGCGCCGAACCGCTCGGGGTGCTCGTCCACGTCGGAGGGTGAGTCGGGCCGCCACAGCGGCATGTGCACCACGCCCGGCTCCAGGATCGTCCAGTCGCCGAAGAAGGCGGTGACCTGGGCCCGGGAGCGCAGCGTGATCTCGGTGGCGGTACGCGCCGAGAGGCGCTGCGCGTCGAGCATCTCCCGCGGCTGGTCCTCGAAGGTGGAGTGGGAGAGGACCAGGAAGCTGCCCGGCACGGCGGCGGCGCGCAGGGCGGCGAGAATGTCGCCCGGGCGGTCGGCGTCCGGGATGAAGTGGACCACCCCGGCGAGCAGGATGCCGACCGGGCGGCTGAAGTCGATCAGGCCGCTGGCCCGGGCCTCGTCCAGGATCAGCTTCGGCTCCCGCAGGTCGGCGTGGATCGCGGTGGCCCGGTCGTTGCCGGCCAGCAGTTCCAGGCTGTGCGCCACCGCCACCGGGTCGATGTCGACGTAGACGATCCGGGCCTGCGGGTTGGCGGCCTGCGCCACCTCGTGCACGTTGCCGACGGTCGGGATGCCCGAGCCGATGTCGAGGAACTGGTCGATGCCCGCGTCGAGCAGCACGCGGACGGCCCGGCGCAGGAACTCCCGCCCGGAGCGCATGGTGGCCGCCAGGTTCGGGGTCATGCTGGCGATCTGCTCGGCGAGCTGCCGGTCGATCTCGAAGTTGTGCGCGCCGCCGAGGAAGTAGTCGTAGACGCGGGCCGCGCTCGGCCGGCTCAGGTCTATCTCGGCGGGAAGTCCGTCCGGCATCTGCATCGCTTCGCCCCAGTTCGTCGCCGCAGCGCGGGAGGGCACCGGTGTCCGGACGCGCGGACACGCGGAGGCGACACCGGCCGACCCGCGGATCGTGTGGTGCTGACCACTCTATGCGCGTCCGCGCAAGCACGGGAGATCCACTTTTCGGGCGCGAACTCCCGCGCCCGCCCGCAGCGGCCGGGACCTGCGGCGCCCCGGTGTCCGCGGCGGGCCGGTCGTGCCTGCGCCGTGCACGGCGCGACGGATCAGGCGGCGGACTCCAGCATCAGCGCGATGCCCTGCCCCACCCCGATGCACATGGTGGCCAGCGCCCGCCGGCCGCCCCGGCGACGCAGCTCCAGCGCGGCGGTCAGCGCCAGCCGGGCACCGCTGGCGCCGAGCGGGTGGCCGAGCGCGATGGCGCCGCCGTTGGGGTTGACGTGCTCGGCGTCCTCCGGCAGGCCCAGCTCGCGCAGTACGGCCACCCCCTGCGCGGCGAACGCCTCGTTCAGCTCCACCACGTCGACCTCGCCCAGGCCCAGGCCGAGGCGGTCCAGCAGCTTGCGGGTGGCCGGCACCGGGCCGATGCCCATGATCCGCGGCGGTACGCCGGCCGCGGCGGCTCCGCCGATCCGCGCCAGCGGGGTCAGCCCGTACCGGGCGACCGCCGCCTCGGAGGCCACCAGCAGCGCCACCGCGCCGTCGTTGACGCCGGAGGAGTTGCCGGCGGTCACCGTGCCGCCCTCCCGGAACGGGGTGGGCAGCGCGGCGAGCTTCTCCAGCGAGGTATCCCGGGGGTGCTCGTCGACCTCGACCAGCTTCGTCTCGCGCCGCCCGGCCGGCACGGTCACCGGCACGATCTCCTCGGCGAACCGGCCGTCGGCCTGCGCCTTGGCGGCCCGCTGCTGGGAACGGAGCGCGAACTCGTCCTGCGCGGCCCGGTCCACGCCGAACTCGGCGGCCACGTTCTCCGCCGTCTCCGGCATCGAGTCGATGCCCCAGCCGGCCTTCATCAGCGGGTTCACCAGCCGCCAGCCGATGGTGGTGTCGTACACCTCGGCGGTGCGGGCGAACGGCGTCGCCGCCTTCGGCATGACGAAGGGCGCGCGGCTCATGCTCTCCACGCCACCGGCCACCACCAGGTCGGCCTCGCCGGCCACGATGGACCGGGCGGCAATGGCCAGCGCGTCCAGGCCGGAGCCGCACAGCCGGTTGACGGTGCTGCCGGGGACCTCCTCGGGCAGCCCGCCGAGCAGCGCCGCCATCCGGGCGACGTTGCGGTTGTCCTCGCCGGCCTGGTTGGCGCAGCCGAGCACCACGTCGTCGGTGCGGGCCCAGTCCACCGAGGGGTGGCGGGCGACCAGCTCGCGGATCACGTGCGCGGCCAGGTCGTCGGGGCGTACCCCGGCGAGGGCGCCGGCGTACCGGCCGATCGGGGTGCGGACTCCGGCCACGAGGTATGCCACGGTCATCGGCGCTGTCCTTCGGGGGTGGAAGGGGCTCGGCGGCGGCGCGTCGGCCCGGGTCGCGGGGACGCCCGAGGGCCAGGATATCCGCGCGCCGACCGGATAGGTTGACGGCATGGCCCGGGCCCAGTTCAGCGCAGAGACCGCCGGCGGTGGCGCCTTCGTCCGCCAGCCCAACCGGTTCACCGGACGGGTCACCCCGCACTCGACCTCCCCGCCCGGGGGTGGGCCGGACGAGCAGGACCGCTGGCCGCTGGAGGCGGGCCGGTACCGGCTGATCTGGTGCCGGGCCTGCCCGTGGGCGCACCGGGCGAGGATCGTGCGCAACCTGCTCGGCCTGGCGGACGTCATCTCGCTGGGCACGGTCGACCCGATCCGGGACGAGCGGGGCTGGCGGTTCAGCCTCGACCCGGACGGCTTCGACCCGGTGCTGGGCATCGGCTTCCTCTCCGACGCGTACCTGGCCACCGACCCGGACTACACCGGGCGGGTGACCGTGCCGGCGCTGGTCGACACGCTCACCGGGCGAGTGGTCACCAACGACTACCCGCAGCTCACGCTGGACTTCTCCACCGAGTGGCGGCGCTTCCACGCCCCGGACGCGCCGGATCTCTACCCGGTCCAGCTACGTCCGGAGATGGACGCGCTGATGGCCGAGATCCACGCCGACGTCAACAACGGGGTCTACCGGTGCGGCTTCGCCACCTCGCAGGAGGCGTACGACGAGGCGTACACCGCGCTCTTCGCCCGGCTGGACGCGCTGTCGGAGCGGCTGGCCGGGCGCCGCTACCTGATGGGCGAGCAGATCAGCGAGGCGGACGTGCGGCTCTTCACCACGCTGGTCCGCTTCGACCTGGCGTACCACGGGCACTTCAAGTGCAACCGGCAGAAGCTGACCGAGATGCCGGTGCTCTGGGCGTACGCCCGGGACCTGTTCCAGACGCCCGGGTTCGGGGAGACGGTCGACTTCGACCACATCAAGCGGCACTACTACGCCACCCACGAGATGATCAACCCGACCCGCATCGTGCCGCTCGGCCCCGACCTGCACGGCTGGACCACGCCGCACGGGCGTGGCTGAGCCGGACCGGGCCGTCCGCCCCGCCCGGGTCGCCGCCGCGTCCGCCGCCGCCGGCTGCCTGCTGGCCGGCACGGTCGCGGTGACCGTCGCCGTGGTCGCCGGTCCCGGTCCGGGCCTGACCGGGTACGTCAGCGAGGCCGGCGTCACCGCCAGCCGGTACGCCGCGACGTACCGGATCGGGGTCTTCGCGCTGGCCGCGGCGCTGCTGCTGCTCGCCGCCGCGCTCCCGGCGCCGCTGCGGGTCGCCGCGGCGCTGCTCGGCGCGGGCAGCGTGTTCACCCTGCTCTCCGGGGTGGTGCGGTGCAGCGCCGGCTGTCCGCTGCCGCCGTTCGAGGCGGCGACGGTGGCCGACCTGGTGCACGGCGGGTCGAGCATCGCGGCGGTGGCGGCGGTGGTCTTCGCGATGCTCGCGCTGGCCTGGTCCCGGGCGGCGCCACCCGCGTTGCGGCGGGTCTCGGCCCTGGGCGGGGCGCTGGCCATGCCGCTGGCCGGCGCGATCGCGCTGGCCATGCTGGTGGTCGGGCGGGGCGGGCTGGTGGGTGGCCTGGAGCGGGTGCTGCTGGCGGTGACCGTCGGCTGGGGCCTGGCGGCGGCGACCGTACTGGGCCTGCGTCGGGAGCCGACCGTGACGAAGCGGTCAACGGACCGGAAACGCTCCCTGTAAGGAGCCTCACGCCCTGCGCTCCTTCCAGCTGCGCGTCGGCCGGGAGTAGCCTCGGCGAGCGATGACCAATGTCTGGCACCTCACCGTGCGCCTGTACGTCGATCTCCGACTGCAGGCCAGCGGCGTCTGTCCGGCGCAGCCGCTCTCCTGACGCTGCCCCGTTCCGACCCTCTCCAGCCTTGGACACGTCTTCATGCCTTCCGCCCTGCGCAAGATCCCCTTTTCCGTGCAGATCCTGCTCGGCCTCGTTCTCGGCGTGGCGCTCGGTTTCCTCGCCCGCGCCAACGACCTGAGCTGGCTGGCCAGCACCCTCGACACCGTCGGCGGCCTCTTCGTCCAGCTGCTCAAGCTGGCCGTCCCGCCGCTGGTCTTCACCGCCATCGTGGTCAGCGTGGTCAGCCTGCGCGGGGTGGCCAACGCCGCCCGGCTGGCCCTCAAGACGCTGCTCTGGTTCGGCGCCACCGCCCTGATCGCGGTCGCCGTCGGCATCGGCCTCGGCCTGCTGACCGACCCGGGCCGAGGGGTCACCCTCGACGTGGCCGGCGCCACCGCGCCGAAGAAGACCGGCTCCTGGACCGACTTCCTCACCGGCATCGTGCCGACCAACCCGGTCGGCGCGTTCGTCGAGGGCAACGTGCTCCAGATCGTCTTCCTCGCCCTGGTGGTGGGCGCCGCCGCGCTGCTGGTCGGCGAGGCCGCCGAACCGTTCGTGGCGCTCAACCGCTCGCTGCTGGAGATCGTGCAGAAGGCGCTCTGGTGGGTCATCCGGCTCGCCCCGATCGGCACCCTCGGCCTGATCGGCAACGCCGTCGCCTCGTACGGCTGGGACCTGATCGCCCCGCTGGCCAAGTTCACCACCGCCGTCTACGTCGGCTGCGCGATCGTGCTGTTCGTGGTCTACCCGCTGGTGCTGGTGGTCGCCGGCCGGCTCAACCCGCTGCGCTTCTTCGCCGGCGCCTGGCCGGCGATCGAACTGGCCTTCGTCTCCCGCTCCTCGGTGGGCACCATGCCGGTGACCCAGCGTTCCGTCGAGCGCCTCGGCGTCCCCCGCGAGTACGCCTCGTTCGCGGTGCCCTTCGGTGCCACCACGAAGATGGACGGCTGCGCGGCGATCTACCCGGCCCTGGCGGCGATCTTCGTCGCGCAGGTCTTCGGGGTGGACCTGGGCGTCACCGACTATCTGCTGATCGCCTTCGTCTCGGTGGTCGGCTCGGCGGCCACCGCCGGCCTGACCGGCGCGATCGTGATGCTCACCCTGACCCTCAGCACGCTGGGCCTGCCGCTGGCCGGCGCCGGCCTGCTGCTGGCGATCGACCCGATCCTGGACATGATCCGCACCGCCACCAACGTGGCCGGGCAGGCGCTGGTGCCGACCATCGTCGCCGCCCGGGAGGGCACCCTGGACCGCGCCGCGTACGACTCGGCCGGCCGTCGTGAGCTGATCGACGCCGAGGAGACCGAGCGGCCGACCCGGCAGGACGGGCTGGCCCCGGTCCCCGCCTGACCCCGCCGGCTCGCTACGGACGCTGATCGAGGAGGGTCCCGCCCCACGGGGCCCTCCTCGATCGCTCTGACGGAGGATCACCGACATGAGTGCCCTGTTCACCCCGCTGACCCTGCGCGCGGTCACCCTGCCCAACCGGGTCGCCCTCGCCCCGATGTGCCAGTACAGCGCCGGCCCGGACGGCCTGCCCACCGACTGGCACCGGATCCACCTCGGCTCCCGCGCCGTCGGCGGTGCCGGCCTGATCCTCACCGAGGCCACCGCGGTCGTCCCCGAGGGGCGGATCAGCCCGCAGGACACCGGTCTCTGGTCCGACGCCCACGTCGACGCCTGGCGGCCAATCACCGGGTTCGTCGCCGCGCAGGGCGCGGTGCCGGCGGTGCAGCTCGCGCACGCCGGGTTCAAGGCCTCGACGTACCGGCCATGGGCCGAACGGCGCGGCGGCGTGCCGGACGCCGAGGGCGGCTGGACCCCGGTCGGCCCCGGCGCCGAGCCGTTCCTCCCCGACTACCGCGAGCCGGCCGCGCTCGACGAGGCCGGAATCGCCCGCGTGGTGTCCGCGTTCGCCACCGCCGCCGGCCGGGCCGTGGACGCCGGCTTCGGCGCGGTGGAGATCCACGCGGCCCACGGCTACCTGCTGCACGAGTTCCTGTCCCCGCTGACCAACCACCTCACCGACGGCTACGGCGGCGACCGGAGCGCCCGGATGCGGCTCACCCTGGAAGTGGCCCGCGCGGTCCGCGCCACCGTCGGCGAGCGGGTGCCGGTGCTGACCCGGATCTCCGCCACCGACTGGGTCGAGGGCGGCTGGACCGTCGACGACAGCGTCGTGCTCGCCGGTGAACTCGCCGCCGCCGGGGTGGACCTGGTCGACGCCTCCTCCGGTGGCGCGGCCGCCCGGGCGAGCATCCCGGTCGGCCCCGGCTACCAGGTGCCGCTCGCCGCCCGCATCCGGCGCGACGCCGGGGTGCTCACCGGCGCGGTCGGCCTGATCGTCGAGCCGGAGCAGGCCGAGCAGATCGTCGCCGGCGGCGAGGCGGACCTGGTGCTGCTCGGCCGGGAACTGCTCCGGGACCCGTACTGGCCCCGCCGTGCCGCCGCCAAGCTCGGCGCCCACCCCGCCTGGCCCGACCAGTACGCCCGCGCCTTCTGACCCGACCGCCCCGTTGGCGCACGGTTTACGGCGTGTCGGGGTGTCCGCGCCACGGGACACCCCGACACGCCGCAAACGGGGTCGAGGGTCGACCACCCGCCGGTCAGCCGGCCAGGTGGCTCCAGTCGTCCTCGAGGTCCCGCCAGGGGCCCTGGGCCGCGACCGCCCCGTCCTGCAGCACCACCACGTGGTCGGCCCGCACCAGGGCCGCCCGTTTCGACGTCGAGCCGACCACGGTCACCCCGTGCTCGCGCAGCGCCGCCCAGAGCGCCAGCTCGGTGGTGACGTCCAACGCCGACGAGACGTCGTCGGCGACCAGCAGCTCGGTCCGCGGCGCCAGCGCCCGGGCCAGCGCCAACCGCTGCAACTGCCCGCCGGAGAGCCGGGTCCCCTTGTGCCCGATGAGCAGGCCGAGCCCGCCCCCGGCCGCGGCCAGGTCGTGGTCGAGCTGCGCGGTGGCCACCGCCCCGGCCGCGTCGACCTCGTGGCCGAGCGCGATGTTGTCGGCGACCGTGCCGGAGAGCACCCGGGGCAGCTGCCCGACGTACCCGACCTGCTGCGGGCGCAGGAACAGCTCCGGCTCGGTCACCGGTTCGCCGTTCCACCGCAGGCTGCCGGTGTGGTGCACGATCCCGGCCAGGGCGCGCAGCAGCGAGGACTTGCCGGAGCCGACCGGCCCGACGACGAGCACCAGCTGACCACGGTCGACGGTCAGGTCGACGTCCCGCACCGCCAGGGTGCCGTCGGAGTGCAGCGCCCCGAAGCCGGCCAGTTCCAGCCGGCGCAGCGGACGCCGGGCCGGCGGCACGGGCGCGGGCGCGGTGCCGGCGGCCAGGTCCACCCCGGGCACCGCCGCCGAGTACGTCCCGACCCCGCACATCGCCGTCGTCCGCCGGGTCCACACCCGGGCCGACGGGTAGTGCGAGACCAGCGACGCGGTGGTCCAGGCGAACCAGCGGGCCGCGCCGAGGGTGGAGACCGCCACCAGCGTCGCCCCGGCGGAGAGCCCGCCGGCCAGGTAGAGGGCCCACGCGCCGATCGGCAGCAGGCCGCTGACCAGCGACGGCGTGGACCGCGCCCACACCTGCGCGGAGATCTCCCGGCGCTGCCGGTCGCTGCGCACGGTGTCCAGCGCCGCCAGGTGGGTCAGCACCGGCCGGGTCGCGCCGGCGAGCTTCACCGTGCGCGCCGAGGAGAGCGCGGAGACCAGCGCGGTGGCGAAGGCCGCCCGCGCCGCCACGGTGCCGCGCGCGGACCGCTCCAGCCGGGGCCCGAACAGCGTCGCCGCCAGCCCGGAGACCACCATCGTCCCGACGAAGAAGAGCGCCGGTACGAAGCTGCCCGTCACCGCGGTCATGGTGACCACGATCGCCAGGGCGATGAACTGGTCCATCAGGTTGTCGGCGAGCTGCACCACCCGCTCGGTGTCGCCGCCCTGGGCGACCACCTCCGCCGGGGTGTGCCCGCTGACCCGGCGCGCCCCGGTCTGCCCGTGCACCAGGCGCAGGCTGATCCGCAGCATCTGGCGTACCCACCACTGCGGGAACCACAGGTTCGTGAAGAAGGGCAGCGGCAGGACGACCAGCAGCGCGGCGGCGATGCCGAGCGCGGGCAGCCACGGACTGCCGCCGTCGACCACGTCGGCCCAGAGCCAGGGCAGCACCGCCCCGTCCAGGCCGAGCAGCGTCATGGCGACGAACATGGCGACCGAGACCAGGCCGTGCCTCGGGTCGTTGGTGCCCAGCCGGAGGATCTCCCGCATGGTGCGCGCGGGCGGCGGGGCGGGCAGCGGCGGCGGGTCGGTCTTCGGCACGGCCACGGTGGCCGGCCGCGTGACCTCCGCCGGCGCGGACGCCGGGGCCTCGACCTCCCACGGGTCGCGCGGCCCGGGCAGCAGGTCCACCCCGCCCCGACCCGCGCCGGCCGGGGCGTACGCGGCGGCGTGGCTGCTGGCCAGCAGCTCGGCGAAGCGTTCCGACTCGCGCAGCGGGCCGGCCTCCAGCACCGCCCCGTCGGCCATCACCACCACCTCGTCGCAGCGGCGCACCGAGGAGAGGCGGTGGGCGATGACGATGCCGATCCGGTCGGTGAGCAGCCGCTCGGTGGCCTGGCGTACCCGGGTCTCGGTGACCGGGTCCAGCCGGGCGGTCGCCTCGTCGAGGATCACCACGTGCGGGTCGCGGACCAGGATCCGGGCGAACGCCACCAGCTGTTCCTGCCCCGCCGACAGCACGTGCCCGCCCTCGCCCAGCCGGGTCCGGACGCCGTCGGGCAGCTCCGCGATCCAGCCGGCCAGCCCCAGCTCCTCCAGCGCCCGGGTGGCGTCGTCGAGCAGGTCGGGGTCGAAGAGCGCGACGTTCTCGGCGAGCGTCCCGGCCAGGATCTCGGTGCGCTGCGGGACCACGGCGACCCAGCGGCGCAGTTGCTCGACGTCCAGGTCGACCAGGTCGGTGTCGCCGAGGAAGACGGTGCCGCGCGGCACGTCGACCGCGCGGGTGAGCACCTTGGCCAGCGTCGACTTGCCCGATCCGGTCCGCCCGACCAGCGCGTACGACCGGCCGCGGGCGAAGGTGAGCCGGATGTCGCGCAGCGCCGGCCCCCGCTCGCCGTCACCGCTGGCCGGGTAGTGGAAGGTGAGCCCGCGCACGGTCAGGTCACCGTCCGCCGGGGCCGCCCCGCCGACGGGTTCCTGGCGGGCGTCGGAGAGCAGTTGCACCCGGGCCCACGCGCCGAGCGCGTACTGCAGGTGGGGCACCCAGCGGGCGAGGTGCTCGACGGTGGCCCCGAAGGCGATGGCCAGCAGCCAGATCGCGGTCAGCCGGGCGCCGTCGATGCGGCCGGTGGCCAGCGCCCAGGCCCCGCCGAGGACGACGGCGGCGATGCCGGCGCGGACCGCACCGGCGGCGATCGTGGTGACCCGGGCGGACATCAGGAACACCCGCCGGCACCGGGCCAGCACCTCGGCGGCGCGCCGGGCGTAGAGGCGCAGCACGTACGGGCGGGCCAGGCTGGTCCGCACGTCGTCCTGGCCGTGGACCGCCTCCTCCATCACGGCGGCGAGGTCCGACCAGGCCTCCTCCTCGGCCATCCGGGCCGGGGCGATGCGCGCGGTGGGGCGGCGCAGCGAGACGCCGAGCAGCGCGGTGAGCAGGACCATGCCCACCCCGGCCGGCCACCAGACGAAGAGGGCGCTCACCGTGGCCAGCAGGCAGACCGCCAGCCCCTGGACGAGCCGGACGCCGGTGTTCCGCAGCTCGGAGGCGACCTGGTAGACGTCGTTGTCGATGCGGTCGAGCAGCTCGCCGACCGGGGTGGTCTCCAGGGCGGTCAGGTCCTGGCCGAGCGCCACCCGGCACAGCCGCCGGCGGACGTCGGCGGACCAGTCGGCGGTGAGCCCGGCCATCAGCAGGCCGATGACGAGGTCGCTGAGCACGGCGGCGACCAGCGCCAGCACCAGCAGGGCGAAGAAGCCGGCGGACCGGTGCACCAGGACCGGGCCGGCCAGGGCCGAGGCGGCGGCCTGCCCGGCGGCCCCGAGCACGATCAGTACGGCCACCACCGCCATCCGGCGTGGTGCGGTGGCCCAGAGATCACGGAGCAGGCGCATGGGAGGGTCCCTCCGGACTCGGGTGGGTGGTGGCGGTAGGCCCAGCCTGGTCCTCGGGCCGCGACCATTCAACGCATTTACCGTGCCCCCGCCGCCTCCGACCTGCCCGGATGTGTCGAAGGTCAGGTCTGGGCGACCCGCCGGACGATGCCGAGCAGCGCCTCCTGTACGTCCTCGATCGGCCGGTCGGGCTGGAAGACCAGCCAGTCCACGGCCACCACCAGGCCGACGCCGAACAGCGCCGAGGAGGCGGTCCGCACGTCCAGGTCGGCGGGGAGGTCACCGCTGGCCACCCCGGCCCGGACCGTGTCGGCGATCACCTCGATCGCCTCGCCCCGCAGCAGTCGCAGCGTCTGCTGCCACTCGCGGTTGGTCCGCCACATCTCCGACAGCAGCAGCTGCGCGAAGGCCCGGTAGCGCCGGATGTACTCCAGCTCGGCCCGAACCAGGGCGGCGAGCGCCTCGCGCGGCGGCAGGCCGGCCACCGCGGCCCGGAAGTCGGCGGTCAGCAGGCCGATGCCGTGCCGCAGCAGCTCCTCGAAGAGGACGGTCTTGGACTCGAAGTTGTAGTAGACGGTGCCCTTGGCCACCCCGGCGCGGGCCGCGATGTCGTCCACGGTGGTGGCGGAGAAGCCCTGCTCGGCGATGAGTTCCACCGCCGCCACGAAGAGGCGCTGCCGGGTGTCCTCCCGCCGCCGCGACCGTCCGTCCGTCACTCGCCCTCCCCGTCCGCCCGACCGGCCCGTGCCGGACCGGTGCGGGCCGGGGGTGGCCGGCTGTCGTACCGCCGTCCGGCCCATCAGCATCCTCACATGGTCAGTTCGGGGTGCAGCCTGGCCGGGGTCAGGCGCCGGGACCGGCGCGCCGCGCCGACGGTGAGCAGCAGCGCCCCCGCGCCGAAGGCGGCGACGACCAGCGCGCCGGTGAGCACGGTCGCCGACGACCCGCCGTTGATGGTGTGCCGCAGCCCCTGCACCACGTACGTCATCGGCAGCCAGGGGTGGATCGCCTGGAAGAAGCCGGGCGAGGTCTGCACCGGGTAGGTGCCGCCGGAGGAGGTGAGCTGGAGCATCAGCAGCGCCAGCGAGGCGAGCCGACCGGCCGGGCCGAGCTGCGCGCCGAGCCACTGCATGATCGCGGTGAAGGCCAGCGAGGTCAGGGCGAGCAGCCCGAGCGTCGCCGCCGGGTGCGCCGGGTCGAGGCCGAGCACCAGGGTGACCACGGTGAAGAGCACCCCGGCCTGGGCCAGCCCGATCGCCGCGGCGGGCAGCCAGCCGGCGAGCGCGACCCGCCAGGCGGGCGCGTCGGACATCACGTGCCGCCGGTTCACCGGCCGCAGCAGCATGTACGTGATCATCGCGCCGACCCAGAGGGCCAGCCCGAGGAAGTACGGGGCGAAGCCGACGCCGTACGAGCCGGCGGGGTGCTCCGACTTGCGGTCCAGCGAGACCGGGTCACCGAGGATGGCGGCCCGGTCGGCCGCGTCGTCGTACCCGGGGATCTTCTTCTCCCCCGCGGCCAGCCCGTCGGCGAGCTGGCCGGCGCCGCCCTCCAGCTTGGTCAGGCCGGCGGCGAGGCGGTCCCCGCCGCCGCTGAGCCGGGCGAGCCCGCCGTCGAGGTCACGTGCCCCGGTGGCGAGCCGGAACAGCCCGCCCCGCAGCTCGCGGGCCCCGCCGGCGGCTTCGCCCAGCCCGTCCCGCAGCTCGGCGTTGCCCTTCGCGATCGTGTCGATGGCGTCCGCGAGCCGGTGCACCTTGGCGGTGGCGCCGGCCACGTCGTCGGCGAGGTGCGGCGCGGCGGCGGCCACCTCGCGGGCGGCGGCGGCGACCTCCCGCATCTGCTTCTGCAGCGCGGCCAGGTCGGTCCGGTCGATGGTGGCGGCCAGCTCCTCGGCTCCGGCGACGGCCTTGCCGGCGGCGGCGCGGGCGGCGGTGACGGCTGGGTCGTCGGCGAGTTCGGGGTGCGCGGCGACGAGCGCGTCGAGCCGGTCGGCGACCTTGCGCGCCTGGGCCAGCACGTCGTCGGCCTGCTCCGGCAGCGTGTCCAGCCCGTCGGCCAGCGCGGCGGCGCCCTCGGCGATGACGGTGGCGGCGGTGCCGATCTCGTCGGCGTTGTCGCGCAGGAACGGCTCGGCCCGGTCGGCGAGGGCGTCCACCTTGTCGGCAGCGGCCCGGGTGGCGGTGGCCGCCTGGGCGCTGCCGTCGGCGAGCTGGGTCGCCCCGGTGCGGAGCTTGTCGAGGCCGGAGGAGAGCTGGTCCACGCCCTGGGCGCTGCGGTCCAGCCCGTCGGCGAGCTGTCCCGCGCCCGCCTCCGACCGGTTCAGCCCGTCGACGAGCTGCCCGGCGCCGTCCTGCGAGGTGCCGAGCCCGTCGGCGAGCTGTCCGGCGCCGTCGGCGGCCCGGCCGGTCTCGGCCTTCAGGTCGGTGAAACCGACCAGCATCTTGTCGAAGTAGCCGCTGGCGGTGCTCTCCGCGGCGGCGGCGCGGATCTCGGTGAACGCGGAGCGGCCCAGCAGGCCGGAGAGGTAGTTGGTGGCGTCGTCGTTGACCACCCTCAGCTCGCCGCGCCGCGCCGGCTGGTCGGGCTCCGGGCTGGCGACCAGGGTGGCGGAGAAGTCCGCCGGAATGGAGAAGACCAGGTGGTAGCGGCCGCTGCGCAGTCCGGCGGCGGCGTCGTCGGCGTCGGTGACCGTCCAGCCGAAGACCTTGCGGTCGAGCAGCTCGTCGGTGAGGTCCTGTCCGGCGTGCACCACCCTGCCGTCGCCGGCGGTGGCGGGCCGGTCGGCGTTGACCAGCGCCACCGGGATCCGGTCCAGGTGCGCGTACGGGTCCCAGAAGGCGTAGAGGTAGAGGGCACCGTAGAGCAGCGGGATCACGGTCAGCACGGCGAGCGCGGCGCGGGGCAGCCGGCCCCGGGTCAGCCGGCGCAGCTCGAAGCGGGCGAGGCGGAAGACGCTCATCGGTTCACCTCGGTGTCGGGGTCGGCGGGCCAGCCGGCGGCCGCGGCGGGCTCGGGGCCGGCATCGGCTGCGGCCTGCGGGTCGGCGGTCGCGGGGACGACCTGCGCCGGGACGGCGACGGTGCGCGCGGGGACCGCAGCGGCGGCGGCCGGAAGGGTCAGGTCGGGGCGGACCGGCAGCGACGGGTCACCGAGCCGGTGCACGACGGCCCGGGCGCCGGGCTCGACCGCGCGGGCGCTGGCCACCACCGCGTACCCCTGGTCGGCGAGGCGGGCCAGGGCGGCCCAGAGCCAGGCCCGCTCCGGGGCGTCCGAGCCGGCGTCCACGTCGTCGGCGACGATCAGGCTCGGGCCGCTCAGGGTGGCCAGGACCAGGCCGAGGACCTGCCGCTGCTGCGGGGTGAGGTCGCGGCCGCGCACGTCCGGATCGAGGGGTACGTCGGTGAAGCCCGCCCCGGAGATCGCGGCGGCGAAGGCGTCCCGCCGGTACGCCCGCCGAGCCCGGACGGCGGCCACCGGCACCAGCTGCCGACGGCGGCGCGGTACGGGCCCGAGCAGCAGCAGCCGCTCCTGGATGTGCTCGGCGACGGTGAGCGCGGGGTCGGGCTCGTGCACCCCGGCGACCTGGCCGAGCGCGGCCGGTCCGCGGGTGCGCAGGGTCCCCTCGTTGTGCGGGAAGCGACCGGCCAGGGCGAGCAGCAGGGAGGTACGCCCGCTGCCGGGCGGCCCGGTGACGGCGTGCAGCTCGCCCGCCTCGGCCGTCAGGTCGACGTCCCGGTACACCCAGCCCCGGCGGGTACGCAGGCCCAGCCCGCGCGCCTCGACGATCTTCATCCGACATCCTTGTACTGACTGGTCAGTCTAAAAACATGCCCAGCCTAGACGCCGAACGTCCGGTTCTCGGATCGCGACGGGCGTGATCCCCGCCATGGCCGGCGGGGAGCGGGTCAGAACAGCACGGTGGCGAGGGTGCCGACCGGCCGGAAGCCGCAGCGCTCGTAGACCCGGCGGGCGGGCAGGTTGAAGTCGTTGACGTAGAGGCTCACGGTCGGCGCCACCCGCAGCAGCGCGTCGCGCACCACCGCCGCCATCGCCGCGGTGGCGATCCCCCGCCCCCGCCACTCGGGCGCCACCCAGACCCCCTGGACCTGGGCGGTACGCCGGGTCACCACGGCCAGCTCCGCCTTGAAGACCACCCGGCCGTCGACGAAGCGCGCGTACGCCCGGCCGGCCCGCACCAGGTCGGTCACCCGCCGCCGGTAGGCCCGCCCGCCGTCCTCGGCCAGCGGCGAGACGCCGACCTCCTCGGTGTACATGGCCACCGCCGCCGGGAAGAGCCGGTCGATCTCGTTGCCGCGCACCCGGCGTACCTGCGGGTCGCCGGCGACCGGGGGCAGCGCGTCGGTGGCCAGCAGCGGCTGGTTGGGGCGGACGTCCCGGGCCGGGCCCCAGTGGTCGGAGAGCCGGTCCCAGAGGCCGAGCACCGCGTCGGCCCGCCCGACGATGGAGGAGCAGAGCCGCTCCTCGGCGGCGAGCTGGTGGGCGAAGGCGGCGACGGCCGGCTCCGAGGCGAGCACCGGGGTGAGGTTGCCGCCCAGCCAGCAGATCGACTCCAGGTTGCGCCGGCCCCCGTACCCCAGGATCCGCCCCTCGGCCCGCCACCAGGCCAGGCCGCGGGCGGCGACCCGCTCGGCGACCTGCGCGCCCGCGAACGGGTCGAGGTCGAGCAGCCGCTCGACCGCGCGGCGCTCCGACTCCCCCAGTTGGCGTACCGGCATCGTCAGCACGGCTACCAGCCTGCCAGACGTGGGCGGCCGCGCGCTGGCCGACGGGGTCAGACGGTGGCCGGCTCGGCCACCGGCTCGGCCGGCCGGGTCCGCGCCGCCCACCGCACGACCGGCGGCACCAGCGCGCCCAGCAGCACGAACATCCCGCCGAGCAGCAGCCAGCCGGGCGCGCCCCAACCCACCGCGAGGCTGGTCACCACCACCGGGGCCACCATCCCGCCGAGCTGCATGCCCATCCCGTACGCGCCCTGGTACTGACCCTGCGCCCGGGCCGGGGCGAGACCGAAGGAGATGCCCCAGCCCGCCGCCGCGTGCCACAACTCGCCGACCACGTGCACCAGCGCCCCGGCCAGCAGCAGCGCCACGGCCGCCGCGGTCGGTACGCCGGCACTCGCGGCGAAGAGCGCGCAGGCCACGGCGATGACCACCCCGGCCCGCCGGGCGGCCCGGGCGGCCCCGGGCAGCTCCTCGGTGCCCCGGGAGGCGCGCACCTGGAAGAGCACCACCGTCACCGTGTTGACCAGCATGCAGGCCGAGATGAGCCAGTGCGGGGCCGTGGTGTGGTCGGCGATCCAGAGCGGCAGGGCGATGTTGAGCAGCCCGAAGTGCATCGACATCAGCCCGTCGAGCACGGTGAAGGCCAGGAAGGGGCGGTCCCGCAGGGCGATCAGCCGGGGCCCGTGCGCCGGTGCCGGGACCGGTGGGACCGGCGCCAGCCGGAGCAGGACCGCCGCCGCCAGCAGGTAGGTGACGCAGTCGAGCAGGATCAGCGCCACGTACGCGGTGCGGGTGTCGGCGGCGAGCCCGACGCCGGCGACCACGGCCCCGACCGAGATCCCGACGTTGGTGACGGCCCGCAGCCAGGCCCGGGTGCGGACCCGCTGGTCGGCGGGGACGGCTCCGGCGATCAGCGCGCCCCGGGCACCCCGGCTGGCGGCGTCGGCGACCGCCATCAGCACGCCGACCAGCAGGAACGTCGGGAACGACCGAACCGCCACCAGGGCGGCGGTGAAGACGCCGGAGGCGACCAGCGCGGCGAGCTGGATGCCGCGCGGGCCGTGTCGGTCGGCCAGGTAGCCCATCGGTGTGCTGGCGACCAGGCTGACCAGTGCGGTGACGGTGAGGCCGACGCCGACCTGGGCGACCGACAGGCCGACCGAGCGGGTGAGGAAGAGCGCGCTGACGGTCAGCCAGGTGCCCCGGCCGACGGTGTTCACCAGGGTGGAGAGGGCGAGGGTCCGGGCCGGGCCCGGTTCGGGGAGCAGGCGCACGCCGCCACCTTAACAAGACGTACGTACGGTTTTCTTCCCTGTATGAACGCGTGGGGCGGCAGATACAAAGAAAGAGTGGCTGTTCCTTCCGGAACAGCCACTCTTTCTCGGTAAGTGCGCTCGCGGCGCGAGCGCCCCGGGGGCGGGGTGGGTCAGTGGACGGTGACGGTGGCGCCGGGGACCAGGTCGCGCAGTTCCTCGGGGATCTCGGCGCCCATCTCGTCGGCGAGGCGCAGCGCCTCCTCGATCAGCGTCTCCACGATCTGGCCCTCGGGCACGGTCTTGATGACCTGGCCCTTGACGAAGATCTGGCCCTTGCCGTTGCCGGAGGCGACGCCGAGGTCGGCCTCGCGGGCCTCACCCGGACCGTTCACCACGCAGCCCATGACGGCGACGCGCAGCGGCACCGGCAGCCCCTCCAGGCCGGCGCTGACCTCCTCGGCCAGCTTGTAGACGTCGACCTGGGCCCGCCCGCAGGACGGGCAGGAGACGATCTCCAGGCCCCGCTCGCGCAGGCCCAGCGACTCCAGGATCTGGTTGCCGACCTTGATCTCCTCGACCGGCGGGGCGGAGAGGGAGACCCGGATGGTGTCGCCGATCCCCTCGGCCAGCAGCGCGCCGAAGGCGACCGCCGACTTGATGGTGCCCTGGAACGCCGGGCCGGCCTCGGTGACGCCCAGGTGCAGCGGGTAGTCGCACTGCGCGGCGAGCTGCCGGTACGCCCGGATCATGACCACCGGGTCGTTGTGCTTGACCGAGATCTTGATGTCCCGGAAGCCGTGCTCCTCGAAGAGCGAGCACTCCCAGAGCGCCGACTCGACCAGCGCCTCGGCGGTGGCCTTGCCGTACTTGGCGAGCAGCCGCTTGTCCAGCGAGCCGGCGTTCACGCCGATCCGGATCGGCACGCCGGCGGCACCGGCCGCCTTGGCGATCTCCTTGACCTTGTCGTCGAACTGCCGGATGTTGCCCGGGTTGACCCGTACCGCGGCGCAGCCGGCGTCGATCGCGGCGAAGACGTACTTCGGCTGGAAGTGGATGTCGGCGATCACCGGGATCTGCGACTTGCGCGCGATCGCCGGCAGCGCCTCGACGTCGTCCTGGCTGGGCACGGCGACCCGGACGATCTGGCACCCGGACGCGGTCAGCTCGGCGATCTGCTGGAGGGTGGCGTTGACGTCGGAGGTGAGGGTGGTGGTCATCGACTGCACCGAGACCGGCGCACCCCCACCGACCGGCACCGAGCCGACCATGATCTGGCGGCTGGCCCGACGGGGGGCGAGCGGCGGGGGCGGTACGGCGGGCATACCGAGACTGACAGCGGTCACTTCAGGCACTCACCTTGAGAAGAGCGTGATGGGGTTGATGATGTCCGCAGTGGCGGTGAGCAGCGTGAACGCGCCACCGACCAGGATCACCGCGTACGTGAGCGGCATGAGCTTCATGTAGTCCACCCGACCGGGGTCGCGGCGGCCGATCTTGGCGTACAGCCAGGAGCGGGCGCGCTCGAACCAGGCGATGGCGATGTGCCCGCCGTCGAGGGGCAGCAGCGGCAGCAGGTTGAACACACCGACGAAGAAGTTCAGCGAGATGAACAGCAGAGGCAGCATCTGCCAGAAGCCGTTCGCCAGCGCCTCGCCGCCGAGCCGGCTGGCGCCGACGACGCTGATCGGGGTGTCCTTGTCCCGCTCGCCGCCGGTGACCGCGGTCCAGAGGGCGGGCACCTTCTCCGGGATCCGCTTCATCGCCTCGTACGTGCCGATGGCGAGGTCCTTGGTGTAACCGGCGGTGGCCGGGATCGCCTCGACCGGGCCGTACGTGACGGTGGCCGGGACGCCCGGCGGCAGGGCGGGGCCGGCGACGCCGAGGGCGGAGACGGTCTTCAGGGCGCCGTCCGGGTCGTCCAGCGGCTTGCGCTGCACGGCGGCCAGGTCGGCCTGGACCTCGCCGCGCACGCCGTCCCGCTCGTACGCGATGGTGGCCTTGCCCGGGGGCAGGTCGCGGACGGTCTTGACCAGGGCGGTGTAGTCGGCGACCGAGGTGCCGTTCACCGCGAGGATCTTGTCGTCGTCGCGCAGCCCGGCCTGCTTGGCGGGGCTGACCGGGTCACCGGGGGCGCACTCACGCACCGCTTCGGTGGGGATGACGCAGTCCACCACCTTGACGTGCGCCGGCAGCGGGTTGGGCAGGTCCTTGTTCGGCATCCCCACGAACATCGCGACGAGCCAGATGGCGATCACCGCGAGGGCGAAGTGGGTCACCGAACCGGCGGACATCACGATCGTCCGCTTCCAGACCGGGTAGCGCCACATGGCCCGGTGCTCGTCGCCCGGCTCGACGTCGTCGTCCTGCGGCGTCATCCCGACGATCTTGCAGAAGCCACCGAGCGGGATGGCCTTCAGTCCGTACTCGGTCTCACCGCGCTTGAATGACCAGAGGGTCGGGCCGAAGCCGACGAAGTAGCGGGTGACCTTCATCCCGAACGCCTTGGCGGTCAGCATGTGGCCCGCCTCGTGCAGGCTCACCGAGATGAGAATCCCCAGGGCGATCACGACCACCCCGAGCAGATAGAGCATCAGGCTTCCTTCCCCGACCCCAAGATGATCTCCTGCGCATGCGCGCGTGCCCACGACTCCGCCGTGAGCACGTCCTCGACGGTACCTGGTTCGCCGAAATCGGGAGCCTCCTCCAACACCCGGCGGAGGGTGTCGACGATGCCGAGGAAGGGCAGCCGGCCGGCGACGAACGCCGCGACGCACTCCTCGTTCGCCGCGTTGTAGATCGCCGGGCGGCAGCGGCCGGTCTCGCCGGCGGCCTTGGCCAGGGCGACCGCCGGGAACGCCTCGTCGTCGAGGGGGGCGAACTCCCAGGTGTGCGCGGTGGTCCAGTCGACCGCGGCAGCGGCGTCGGCCACCCGGTCCGGCCAGCCGAGGCCGAGCGCGATCGGCAGCCGCATGTCCGGCGGGCTGGCCTGGGCGAGGGTGGAGCCGTCGACGAACTCGACCATCGAGTGGATCACCGACTGCGGGTGGACCATCACGGTGATGTCGGCGTAGGGCACGTCGAAGAGCTCATGCGCCTCGATCACCTCCAGCGCCTTGTTGACCATGGTGGCGGAGTTGATCGTGACGACCGGGCCCATGTTCCAGGTGGGGTGCGCGAGCGCCTGCTCGGGCGTGACCTGCGTCAGTTCGTCGCGCCGCTTACCCCGGAAGGGGCCGCCGCTGGCGGTGACCACCAGCCGACGCACCTCGCCCCGGGTGCCGCCGCGCAGGCACTGGGCCAGCGCCGAGTGCTCCGAGTCCACCGGCACGATCTGCCCCGGCCGCATCACCGCGGCCTTCACCAGCGGGCCGCCGGCCACCAGCGACTCCTTGTTGGCCAGGGCGAGGGTACGACCGGCGCGCAGCGCCGCGAGGGTCGGCGCCAGCCCGAGGGACCCCACGACCCCGTTGAGTACGACGTCGCAGGGCCACTGCGCCAGCTCGGTCATCGCGTCCGGGCCGGCGATGATCTTCGGCAGCTTGAAGTCCCCGGTGGCCCAGCCACGCCGGCTCGCCTCGGCGTAGAAGGCGAGCTGGAGGTCCTGTGCGGCGGAGGACTTCGCCACCCCGACCGCGTCCACGCCCAGCTCCAGGGCCTGCGCGGCGAGCAGTTCGACATTGCCGCCACCGGCCCCGAGCGCCACCACCCGGAACCGGTCCGGGTTGCGCCGCACGATGTCGATGGCCTGGGTGCCGATCGAACCGGTGGAGCCGAGCAGAACGAGGTCGCGGGGTGTCGTCACGCCGCCATTCTGCCCCGGCGTCACTGTGCGCCCGCTGGGAGCCTCAGCCCTCGCCGTCCGGGTCCTCGGCCGGCGCCTCCTCGCCGAGGAGTTCAGCCGTTGTTGGCGGGCAGGAGGTCGAGTGCCAACTGACGGCTGAACGGCTTGAACCTCCAGCAGGGGGAGACGCAAGGGTGAGGGTATGCACGGCGAAACGCTCTACACGATCGGCGATCTGGCCCGGCGGACCGGGCTGACGGTCAAGACCATCCGGTTCTACTCCGACCGCGGGATCGTGCCGCCGACTGACCGCAGCCCGACCGGATACCGCCTCTACGGGATCGACGTCGTCGCGCGCTTGGACCTGGTGCGGGCGCTGCGCGACCTGGGACTGGACCTGTCCACGATCCGCATGGTCGTGGACCGGGAAATCTCGCTTCCCGAGGTCGCCGCAGCGCACGCAGAAGCGCTCGCGGTGCAGATCAGGATGCTGCGCCTGCGGCGCGCGGTGTTGACGGCGGTCGCCAGGCGCGGGTCCACCCCTGAGGAGATGGATCTCATGCACAAGCTGACCATGCTGTCCGAGGACGAACGGCGGCGCCTGATCGGCGAATTCCTCGACACCGTCTTCGGCGGCCTGGTGGACGCCAACCCTGAGTTCGTGGGGATCATGCGCTCGATGACCCCTGAGCTGCCCGACAACCCCGAGGCCGAGCAGGTGGAGGCGTGGGTGGAGTTGGCCGAACTGTCCCAGGACCCGGATTTTCGCGCCAGCATGCGGCGGATCGTTGAGCAGCATGCGGCCGACCGCGCCCACGATGACGGCGTGCGTGTTCAGCGCGATGCTGTGGCGTTGGTTCGCGACCAGGTCGGGCCAGCGCTGGTAGCTGGCATCGACCCAGTCTCACCACAGGCCGACCCTGTCGTCGCGGCGGTCATGGGTCAGTACGCACACCTCAGCGGTCGCAACGACGACGTCGAGCTTCGACGCTGGCTGTTGGTCCGCCTGGAGTCCGCGAACGACCCGCGCAGGGAGAGTTACCTGCAGCTGCTCTCTGTGATCAACGGCTGGCCAGCGACCGAGAGCCTGGCGTCCGTGATCGACTGGTCCATCCGGGCCCTGCGCGCCCGAACACCAGGGTGGCGCGACGGGGCAGGAATCTCGGGCACTTGATCTACGGGAGGTAACGACATGAGCCATGCAGGGTCATCCGAATGACAGTCGATCTGCGAGTGGACGCGGTACCGGGCGGTCCCGCTCTTCTCCTGCGGCCGTGGGGTGACGAGGACATCGAACCGCTCATCGAGGTGTATCGCGACCCGGCATTGCGTCGGTGGACAAGCCTCTCCATGGACAGCACGGAGGACGCACAGCGGTGGCTGGAGGTTCAGAAAGACGGCTGGGAGAGCCGCACCCGACTCAGCTTCGCGATTCTCGAGAATCAACGGGATGCCGGTGAGCGCAGGCTGTTGGGCAACGTGGTCCTCAAGAGAAACGAACCCTCAGGTCGATCCGCTGAGGTCGGCTACTGGACCGCAGCCCATGCTCGAGGTCGAGGGGTAGCCACGCGGGCCCTCGAAGCTCTCACCCTCTGGGCATTCGACGCCTTCGCCGCCGAGTGCCTGGATCGTCTCGAGCTGCTCCATCAGGTGGACAACCACGCATCCTGTCGGGTCGCGGAAAAGGCTCGGTACCAGTTCGAACGAGTGCTACCTGCCAGGCCGCCTTTCCCGAGAGACGGTCACCTGCACGCACGTCATGCTCGCGTTGTCGCCGCGGAGTCGCTCCAGGACCTGTTTGATCTTGGAGTCAAGCACGATCGGTGAAGCGGCCGGCGCCGGGCCAGGGGTGACGCGGCCGGACCGGAGGCCGCTGGTGTCGGTGCAGCCGGTCGGCCGGCCAAGCTCCACCTGCGCCGGGAGTTCGCCCACGACCGCCCGGCAATGGCCATCTACCTGTGCCTGCTCATGCACGACGCGATCGCCGACGCGCTACAGCTCAGCTCCGGCGGGAGTCCGAGTCCGAGGATCGGCCCGGCGCGTGAACCGGACAGCCGGCGTGGAAGCCGATCAGTCCGAGCCGGATGAGATTCCGCTCGTGGCGGCTCCGGCACCAGCGGATACGCCTGGGTACGTGTTCTCGCCTGCCTCCCGCGTGCCGCGCGGAGGACGACGTATGCCTGGTGAGCGATATACCTCAGAGGCATAAATATGACTCTCAGGTATCTCACTCACCGGCATGTCCGGGGGGCGGGCACCACCCTCCGTGACGTATCCGGCGGGGGCAACCTACCGCCGGACGGCCGGCGGCCCCGGCTCGACCGGATCGACGGTGAGCAGTTTCCGGCCGCGCAGGTAGGAGTACAGCTCGGCCTGCTGCTCCGCGTCCAGGCCGTCGATCGGCATCGGGAAGACCTGGTACCGGCTGAGCCGGAACAGCAACTGGCCGGGGATGGGCTCCACGCCGGTCAGCGCCGCCCAGCGCACGGTGCCGTCGGAGAGCGCGTTGGCGTAGCGGACGCCCTCGTCGGAGATCGTCCACGTGATCGGGATGCCGTACATCTTCCAGCTGGCCCGGACCAGCGTCCGCAGGACCAGCGGGGAGAGCAGCGCCGCGACCACCGCGGCCGCGATCCACGGGACAGCCCGCAGCGCGTCACCGGTGAGCACCGTCGTCAGCGCCGGTAGGAGCAACAGCACCGGGCAGAGCCAGTACAGCAGCAACGTGCGCCGGTAGGCGCTGCGCAGGGCGTCGGTGAGCCGCCGCCGGTCCGGCTGCGTCTCGAAGCTGATCATCACAGCGGAAGACGATACGGCCCGCGGCGCCCCCCGCTGTCCCGGTGGGCGTCAGGCGTCGGCCCGGCGGACGAAGGTCTCCAGCACCTCGCCGCCGTACCAGTCGGTGCGCTGCCCGACGTGGGTCATGCCCAGCCGGCGGGCGACGGCCATCGACGGGTCGTTGCCGGGCGGGATCACCGCGTACACCTGTGGGGTGCCGGCGGCGAACTCGCGGGCCAGCACCGCGTGGGCCGCCTCGGTGGCGTACCCGTGCCCCCAGGAGTCCGGGTGCAGGTGCCAGCCGACCTCGATGTCGTCGGTCTCCGTCACGCCGTCCGCGCCGGGCAGCGGCTTGAGGATCAGGGTGCCGGCGACCCGGCCGGTGTCGCGGACCTCGATCGCCCAGGTGCCGTACCGGCCGCCCTGGCCGGCGTGCCGTTTCCGCCAGATGGCCAGCCGGTCCCGGGCCTGGGCGGGGTCGGTCAGCGGGAGGCCGGAGGCGGCCAGCCAGCGGGTGATCTCGATACGGGAGTAGATGTCGAAGATCCGATCCAGGTCCGCCGGGGTGTCCGTCCAGTCCCGCAGCACCAGGCGTTCCGTCGTGAGCACCGTCATGCCGCGGGATCGTAATGCGTGCGCGGCCCCGGGAGGGGGAAGGAGATCGCGATGGGCGACGCATGGCAGCGCACGAAGCGGATCACCAGCGCCGCATTCCGGCCGGTACGCGGCCGGGACCTCTCGCTGCACGCCGCCGCGATCACCTTCTACGGGGCGATCGCCGTGGTGCCGGTGGCCCTGTTGGCGATCTGGCTCACCTCGCTGCTGGCCGGCGGCGACCGGGTACGCCGGCTCACCTCGTACGCGGTGAACACGCTGCCCGACGCGATCGGGGCGCCCCGGGCGGTGGAGGCGCTGGTCGCGGCCGGGGTGGAGCTGACCCCGCTGCTCGCGCTGGCCTCCCTGCTGCCGGCGTCGCTCTACGGCGAGGGGCTGCGCCGCGCGTTCGTCTCCGTCGCCACCCCGCCCAACCCGGACGAGTCGCTGGTCGGCTGGCGCGGTCGGCTGCTGCTGCTGCCGCTGCTCGCCCCCGCCCCGGCGCTGCTGCTGTCGATCCTGATCGCCCTGCCCACCACCACCCGCCTGGTCCGGCAGGGCGGCTGGGTCGGCGCGCTCGGCGTGGTGCTGTCGTTCCTGGGGGTGTGGCTGGTGCTCACGCCGGTGGTGATGTGGGTGTTCCGGGTGGTCGGACCGGCCTCCCCGGACTGGCTCTCCACCCTCGCCGTCGGCTCGTTCACCGCGGCGAACCTCGCCGGCTTCCTGCACGGTTTCGTGCTGTTCGCCTCGCTCCCGATCGACCTGGGGGCGCCCTTCGGCGGCTTCGACGAGGTCGGCGGCGGCGTGGCGGTGCTGCTCTGGCTCTACCTCTTCCACGTGATCGTGCTGGCCGGCTACTCCGCCACCCTGGCGCTGAGCCGCTGGCGCGGCATCCGCGCCGCTGGAGCCACCCGCCACTGAAGCCACCCGCCGCCGAGCCACCCACCGCTGAAGCCCTCCCGCCCGGGGCCCGGCCGCACTAGGCTGCCCGGGCATGAGCGAAGCGAGTGAGCTGCCGGCCCGCGCCGACGTCGTGATCGTCGGATCCGGGCACAACGGGCTGGTCTCGGCCATCCTGCTGGCCCGCGCCGGGCTGGACGTGCTGGTGCTGGAGGCGGCGGAGGTGATCGGCGGGGCCACCCGCACCGAGAACCCGTTCCCCAAGGTCCCCGGGCTGCGCCACTCCACCGGGTCCTACCTGCTCGGGCTGATGCCGCCGGAGCTGCTCGCCACGCTCGACGTGCGGATTCCGGTGCTGCGCCGCGACCCGCACTACTTCCTGCCCACCCCCGGCGGCGTCGGCTCGCCGTACCTGCTCTTCGGCAGCGACACCGCGGGGACCCGCAAGCAGCTCGCCGAGTTCTTCTCCCCCGCCGACGCGGCCGCCGACGACGCGTTGCAGGCCGAACTGGCCCAGCTGCGCGAGGACCTGGCGCCGGCCTGGCTGGCCGAGCCGCTGCCGGTGGAGGAGACCGCCGAGCGGTACGTCCGCCCGGCCTTGCGGCAGGTCTTCGTGGACCTGGTCCGCGGCTCGGTCGCCGACCACCTGGCCCGCTTCGACTTCCGCTCCGAGCTGCTGGTCAGCATGTACGCGGTCACCGACGGCCTCTCCGGCCTCAACGCCGGCCCGGACGACCCCGGCACCGGGCACAACTTCCTGGTGCACAACATGTGCCGGCTGCCCGGAGCCGACGGCACCTGGATGATCGCCCAGGGCGGCATGGGCACCGTCTCCCGGACCTTCGCCGAGGCCGCCCGCGCCGCCGGGGCCACCATCGAAACGGGTACGCCGGTGACCGGGGTGACCCTGGACGCCGGCGGCGCGGCCAGCGGGGTGACGCTCGCCGACGGCCGGCACGTCGCCGCCCCGGTGGTGCTCGGCGCCTGCGACCCGTACCGGCTGATGGAGCTGCTGCCCGACGGCGCGCTCCCGGCGCCGCTGCACCAGCGGATGACGGCCGTCCGCCGCCCCGGCACCACTCTGAAGCTGAACCTGGCGCTGACCGGGCTGCCCCGCTTCGGTTGCCTGCCCGAGGGCGCGACCAGCCCGTTCGGCTCCACCATCCACCTGCTGCCCGGCTCGGCCTCGCTGGTCGGCGGGGGCGGCGAGGCGCCGATGGCCGCGCTGCGCGCGATGTGGGCGGACGTGCAGGCCGGCCGGCTGCCCGAGGAGCCGACCATCGAGTGGTACCTGCACACCACCGTCGACCCGTCGCTCTCCGACGAGGCCGGCCACCACTCGTCGGCGCTCTTCGTCCAGTCCGTGCCCTACGAGCTGGCCGGCACCACCTGGGACGAGGCCCTGCCCGGGTACGTCGAGAAGCTGATCGCTATCTGCGAGCGGTACGCCCCCGGCACCGCCGACCTGATCGCCGACGCGGTGCCGCTGCCCCCGCCCGGCATCGAGGCGCACTTCGGCATCACCGGGGGCCACATCCACCACGTCGACAACACCGTCTCGTTCACCGACCGGATGCCGTACGCCACCGG
Source organism: Micromonospora sp. CPCC 205739 (assembly GCF_036906795.1). Taxonomy (NCBI): domain Bacteria; kingdom Bacillati; phylum Actinomycetota; class Actinomycetes; order Micromonosporales; family Micromonosporaceae; genus Micromonospora; species Micromonospora sp. CPCC 205739. Next base: position 87,294 of record NZ_JBAKHS010000003.1, read on the forward strand.
CGTCGACGGCGTCTATGCGGGCAGCGCCGGCTGCCACCCGGCCGGCAGCGTCATCGGGGCCGCCGGCCACAACGCCGCCCGCCGCATCCTCAGCGACCTCGGTCGCTGACCTCACCGCCGGCCTCGGCGGGGGGGGGGGGGGGGGGGGGGGCAGATCGCCGGGGGGGCGGATGAGGGAGGGGCCGACGAGCAGCAGATAGAGGACGAGGCTGAGGATCGGGTCGACGAAGACGAAGGCGAAGGCGATCAGATAGAGCAGTGGGCGCACCAGCAATCGCCGCGAGACCGCCCGGGCCAGCTGGGGATCCAGGTCGGGGTGGAGCAGCCGCCGCCGCCGAGCCCACCACCAGCTCAGGTTGAAGAAGAGCGACTCGCCAAGCACGGTGCCGAGGTAGAGGCCGGCGGTCAGCCGCTGCTCGGTCGCACTGCCGCGGAGGTTGTCCGACAGCAGGTCCGCGGTGAACGGGATGGCGGCCACGAAGAGCAACACGAGCAGGTTGAACACCAGCAGCAGCTGGTCGACCCGGACCACGTACCGCCACATGTTGTGATGGCCGAGCCAGATCTGACCGGCGATCCCGAAGGTGATCACGTACGCCAGGTAGGACGGCCAGGCGTGAGCGAGGGCGTCGGGAAGCTCCTTCCCGCCGGCCCTGGCCGGCCCGTACTGGAGCAGTTCGACGGCCATCACCGTCAGCACGACCGCGAAGACGCCGTCGCTGAACGTCTCCACCCGGGAGGCGTCCCGGGCCATCTCCCGATCACGCCTGAACCGGTATCCGCTCCTGCCCGCGCCGTCGGTCACGCCGCCGCCCCCTTCTCGACCTGATGGTCACCTGACGGGGGCGGCGGGCGCGGGGAAACCGCTAGCTGAGCGCCTCGCCGGCAGGCGCGGGGGTCTGCTCGTCGGCGCGGTGCGCGCGGACCTTGTGGCCGACGCTGGTCAGGCAGCGCCCGCTGGGCAGGTCGAACTTCCAGCCGTGCAGCTGGCAGGTGAGCTGGTCGCCGTCGACGATGCCGAACCGGCTCAGGTCCGCCTTCAGGTGCGGGCAGCGGCGCTGCACCACCCAGTCGCCGATGGTGATGTCCTCCGCGTCGACGGCCCGCTCGTGCTCGTCGTACCAGCCCTCGGCGTACTGGAGGCGCTCCTCGGAGAGGCACTTGAAGAAGGCGTAGACGAACTCGTTGTACTGGCCGATCCGGGCCGCCGAGAAGCGGCAGGAGAGGAAGAGGGAGTTGACCCAGTCCACCTCGCCGATGTGCAGCAGGTGCTCGATCAGCGCCCGGTCGGTACGGAAGCGGTAGCGCACCTTCTCGTCGGCGTACGGGCGGACCTCCTTGCCCGGGAAGTCCACCACGATGGATTCAACGGTCTCCCCGCCTGAGTCGTCAGTGCCGACGAGGTCGAAGCGGACCGGGCCGCCGACGCCCTTGGCCAGGTAGATCGACTCGTCCAGCAGCGGCTCGATGCGGCGCTTCATCTCGCCGAGCACGTCCACCTCGGGGTGCCGCCAGGACGCCTTCTCCGCCTCGATGATCGGGCGCTTGCGCTCCCGCATCTCCTCCAGGTGCGCGACCTTGTTCGCGAAGAACTCCTCCACCGGCACCGGGTGGGTGGTGCTCGCGCCCTGCGTGGTCACCTCGGCGACGCTGCCCGGCAGCAGCACGATGCCGTTGGTGCCGCCGACCTTGGCGTACTCCGCCAGGAAGACGGACTGGTCGGGGAAGATGTTGCCCTCGTCGCCGTGGATGTCGTTGAACTGCCACAGCGCGTCGTCGAGGAAGCACGGCGGGCCGGCGATCGGGAAGACGTGGTCGGCCTTCAGGTCGTCGATGTAGCGCCAGGTGCGGTCGAACTGCCGGTCCCGCTTCTGCTTGCCGAACGCGGTCTTCGCCGCCTGCGGCAGCTCGTAGACCATCGGGTACCAGATCGCGCCGGAGAACTGGAGCAGGTGCGCGTGCACGTGGCCCAGCTCGGCGAAGACGCTCAGGTCGGTCGGGCGGGCATCGTTCTGGTTGAGCAGCCGGACGCCGTCGTACTCCACCCAGAGCGAGGAGTCGCCGATCGGGCCGTCGGTCGGGCTGGTCAGCGCCTGGATCATGATCTTCAGGCCGCCGTCGAGCTCCACGACCTGCTCGTTCGGGGCCTTCAGGAACTTCGTGAAGCCCAGCGCCCGCAGCTCGTCCTCCATCTCCGAGGTGGGGAACTCGGGGAGCAGCACGGTGGCGTCCTTGGAGACGTACCGCTTGAGGTGGGCGGCGTCGAAGTGGTCCCGGTGCAGGTGCGAGACGTACAGGTAGTCGACGTCACCGAGCGCCTCCCAGTCGAGCTGGGAGTTGTCCGGGAAGGGGAACCACGAGGCGAAGTAGGCGGGATTGACCCACGGGTCGCACAGGATGCTGCCCGCGGCCGTGTCGATCCGCATGCTGGCATGTCCCGTACCGGTCACTCGCACCGCAGTCCCCCTCAAAACGACAAACAAGGTGTACGTCAGAACGCTACCGGAGGCAGTCTGGTCGCCGACCCGCGACGCCGGTAGAGCCGTTGCGCCCGCCCCTGATCGGGTCCATCGGCCCAGGCCGCCCGGCGGTGTCCCCGCCCGCGTACCCCCATCAGGCCGGACCCTTCGCCGGGCCCCGCACGGGGCGTGCCAGACTAACCGGAGATCCGATCGCGAGGGAAGGACCGACAGTGGCAGGAAGCGAGCCGGTAACCGCGCCAGATCAGCACAAGCCCGGGCACCGCAAGGCCGGACGGATCGGCGCGGTGGTCTCCGCGTTGGCGCTGCTGGCGATGCTGTGCGGCAACCACGAGGGCAGGGTCGAGGACATCTGGCTGGTCGGCCTGGCCGCGGTGCTGCTGGCGATCGTCATCGGCGACGTCGTGCTGCGCCGCAACGGCCTGCGCTCCTGACCCGAACGACGCGCCGGACCGGACACGGACGAAGGGCCCACCCCCGTCGGGGGTGGGCCCTTCGTCACATCGGTCCTCGTCGGGCCGATCAGCGGCCGAAGAGGATGTCCTGCACGTCCTTGAGGGCGGCGTCGACCTCGGCCTCGAAGTAGCCGCCCGGCACCAGCCCGAAGCGCAGGGTGTCCAGGTCCTTCGGGTTCACCGGCATCGGGTTGCGCCCCTGCATGCCGCCGAGCAGCGTCTCGAAGAACCGGTCCACCTGGTCCGGGTCGTACCCACTGCCGAAGCGACGCACCTGGAAGCTGCGCCGGATCTGGTCCACCCGGTAGAGGTCGCTGCCGGGCGGGCCGGCCATCGGCGGGCCCACCATCGGCGGGCCACCCACCGGCGGACCGGCCATCGGCGGCGGACCACCCATCGGCGGGCCACCCAGCGCCGGCTGCTGCATGGGCGGCGGGCCGGCCGGGCCACGCCCGCGCATCTCCCGCTCCGGCATCCGGATCTCGGCGGTCATGTCGGTGCGGCCGTGCCGGCCCGCCTCGAAACCGTCGAACCGCGGCTCCTCCGGCGCACCGTAGCCACCGAGAGCGCCCTCCGGCGCGCCGTAGCCGCCCGGGCCGGCGGGCAGGCCGCGCTGCGGCGGGCCGCCGTGCCCCATCTGGCCGCCCGGACCCATCGGCGCACCCGGGCCCGGACCGGCCGGGCCGCGCGGCGCGTCGTACCCGCCCCGGGGGGCGTCGTAGCCGCCGGCGAAGGCGCCGGTGGGCTCGTCGTACCGGTTGCCGTAGCCCTGCGGGCCCGCCTGGGCCGGCATGGCGCGCGGCGGGAGCGGCTGCGGCACCGGCGACAGGCCGCGGGGGTCGTCACGCATCGGCGGGCCGAGGCGGTCGGCGCCCCGCGGGTCGGCACCGCGGCCGGCCAGGCCGCCGCGCTCCTCCAGCTCGGCCAGCTGCCGCTCGACCCGGTCCAGGTGCAGATCGACCTGCCACTCGTCGTAGCCGTTGAAGCGGACCCGGAAGACGACGTCGTGGACCTCCTGGGAGGCCACGGGCGCGCCGACCGGCTGGCCGGCGAGTGTCGCCTCGACCCGGTCCAGGAAGGCGTCCACCTCGTCGACCTTGTATCCCCGGCGGAGCGCCTTACGCCGGAAACGCTGACCCTGACTCGCCACTATGTCTCCTGGTCTCGTCGCTACGCCCGGTCACGCCCGCGCGGCGCGTCGGTGTCCCTGTCCTCGGCGGCAGCCAACTGCCCGCACGCGCCGTCGATCTCGCGCCCCCGGGTGTCCCGCACGGTCGTGGACACCCCGGCCTCGCGGAGTCGCCGGACGAACTCCCGCTCGACCGGCTTCGAGCTCGCGTCCCAGCGGCTGCCGGGTGTCGGGTTGAGCGGGATGAGGTTCACGTGGGCCAACTTGCCGGCCAGCAGCCGCCCGAGCAGGTCCGCCCGCCACGGCTGGTCGTTCACGTCCTTGATCATCGCGTACTCGATCGACACGCGGCGCCCCGTCCGGGCCGCGTAGTCCCACGCTGCGTCCAGCACCTCGGCTACCTTCCAGCGCTGGTTGACCGGCACGAGTTCGTCGCGCAGATCATCATCGGGCGCATGCAGCGACAGCGCAAGGGTCACTGAGAGGTCTTCGCTGGCCAGTCGGCGGATGGCCGGAACCAGGCCGACCGTGGAAACGGTGATGTGCCGCTGCGACAGGCCCAGCCCCTCGGGGGCCGGCGCGACCAGCCGACGGATCGCCGCGACCACCCGGTTGTAGTTCGCCAGCGGCTCGCCCATGCCCATGAAGACGACGTGCGACAGCCGCGGCGGCGACCCCGCCACCGCGCCGGAGGCCGCCACACCGGCGAGGTACACCGCCTGGTCGACGATCTCGGCCGTGGACAGGTTGCGGGTCAGCCCGGCCTGACCGGTGGCGCAGAACGGGCACGCCATGCCGCAGCCGGCCTGGCTGGAGATGCAGACGGTCACCCGGTCCGGGTAGCCCATCAGCACGCTCTCCACCAGCGAGCCGTCGTGCAGCCGCCAGAGCGCCTTGCGGGTGGCGCCGTCGTCGCAGGCCATCTCGCGGACCGGGTTGAGCAGGGTCGGCAGCAGCGCGCCGGCCAGCCGTTCCCGGCTCGCCGCCGGCAGGTCGGTCATCAGCTCCGGGTCGCGTACCAGCCGGCCGAAGTAGTGGTTGGAGACCTGCTTGGCCCGGAAGGCCGGCTCGCCCAGCTCGGTCACCAGCGACTGCCGGCCCGGCAGGTCCAGGTCGGCGAGGTGGCGGGGAGGCATCGCGGGCCGGCGCCCGGGGGCGTCGGGGTCTACGGGGATCACAGGCAGGCTCGTCATGGCCGGTCCAGTCTGTCACGCCGGCCGCGGAACACACCCCTCCGGAGGTGCCGAATCGACCCCCACCGGGCGGGCGGCACGGTCTGCCGGACGTGATTCATGCCTCAGCCCACCACCGGCACGAAGACCGCCAGCAGCAGGTACGCGGTGGGAACGGCGAAGAGGATCGAGTCGAGCCGGTCCATCAGGCCGCCGTGCCCGGGCAGCAGGTTGCTCATGTCCTTCACGCCCAGGTCACGCTTGATCATGGACTCGCCGAGGTCGCCGAGGACCGCCGAGACGGAGACCGCGATCCCGAAGAGCGCGCCCCACCACGGCGCCAGATCGAAGAGCGCCCAGAGCAGCAGGGCGCTGCCGAGCGCCGCCGCCGAGACCGACCCGGCGAAGCCCTCCCAGGACTTCTTCGGGCTGATCGAGGGCGCCATCGGGTGCTTGCCGAAGGTGACCCCGGCCGCGTACCCGCCGGTGTCGGAGAGCACCACGGCGACCAGGGTCGCCAGCACCCGCAGGTGCCCGTCGTCGGGGGCCGCGGCGAGCAGCGCCGCGAAGCCGCCCAGGAACGGCACGTAGACCGCGATCAGGGTGGCCGCCGTAAGGTCGCGCTGGAAGCCCCCCGGACCGTCGCCGAGCCGCCAGATCATCGTGCCGAGCACGGTGACCAGCAGGCCCAGGCTGAGCGCGTCCGGCCCGGCGTACCAGGCCAGGCCGATCATCAGCACCCCGCCGGCGATCAGCGGCACCAGCGGCGGGTGCGCGCCGCTGCGGCGTACCGCCCGGGCCATCTCCCAGATGCCCACGCCGATCGCGGCGGCCACCACGGCGAGGAACGCCGGCAGGTAGAAGAAGAGCGGGACCAGGATCAGCGCGCCGAGCCCGAGGCCCACCCCGATCGCGGCCGGCAGGTTGCGGCCGGCCCGGCTGGGTGCCTGCTGCCCGGTCGCCGGCCGGTCCGCGCTGGCCCGGCGTCGGCCGCGCTGCCGCCGGCCCGGTGGCCGCTGCGGCTCGTGCTCCGGCCCGGGCTCGTCCCGCACCGGGGGGAACTGGGAGGTCGGCAGGTCGTCGTCACGGACCGGCGGGAGCGACGAGGTGGGCACGTCGTCGTCGCGCACCGGGCGCCCGGGCGCACGCCGGTCGTAGCCGTCGTCGCGGGCCGCGCCGTAACGGTCGTCGCGGTACGGGTCGCCGGTCCCGTCGTACGGGTCGACGGCGGCCTCGTCGTAGCCACGGGCGGGCGGGCGGGGGCGGGCCTGCGGACCGGCGTACAGGTCGGCGCCGGACTGCCGGCTCCACGGGCCGGTGGGCTCGACGTCACGCTCGGGCCAGGGCAGCGCCGGCGGGCGTTCCGGCCGGTCCCAGCCGCGAGGCTCGGGGCCGCCGTAGGGGTCGGGGTGGGACATCACGCACCGAGCGGGAGCGGGACGAGTTCCACCACATGACGCAAGACCAAGGCCATCCCCTACACGCGTGTCTGTTCCGTCCGGTTGACCGGCCCGACGGCCGGCCGATTCCCGCCGTTCACCGCGCGGTGGCCGGGAATCCTGCCGAGCCTACTGCACCCGGCTGCCGGGGGCGGCGGACGAGGCCTCCGGCGGCCTCCGCCGCCCGTCCGGGTGGGTCCGTCGGCTGCCCTACTCGTCGTCCCACCGCTGTCGACCCGAACCCTGAGGGCGAGGGTCCCCGGATGCCCGCCACGACCGCCCGGGCTGACCGGGGCCCGGGCGGTCGAGACGCCGCGAGGCCCGCTCCCGGGTTTCCGGGACGGGCCTCGCGCTGTGCCGGACGGGGCGTCCCGTCCGGGCGACTACACCTCGAGCAGCTCGGTTTCCTTGTGCTTGACCAGCTCGTCGACGCTGGCGACGTAGCGCTGGGTGAGGTCGTCGAGTTCCTTCTCGGCGCGGCGGCCGTCGTCCTCGCCGACCTCGCCGTCCTTGACGAGGCGGTCCAGCTCCTCCTTGCCCTTCCGGCGGATGTTGCGGATGGCCACCTTGGCCTCCTCACCCTTGTGCCGGGCCACCTTGATCATCTCGCGGCGGCGCTCCTCGGTCATCTGCGGGAGCAGGATGCGCAGCTGGTTGCCCTCGTTGTTCGGGTTGACGCCGAGGTCGGAGTCGCGGATCGCCTTTTCCATGGCGTTGATCTGCGAGTTGTCGTACGGCTTGATGATCACCATGCGCGGCTCCGGAACCCCGATGGAGGCCATCTGGGGCAGCGGGGTGGGGGTGCCGTAGTAGTCGATGACGACCTTGGAGAACATGGCGGCGTTCGCGCGGCCGGTGCGGATGGCGCCGAACTCTTCCTTGGCGTGCTCGATGGCACGCTCCATCTTCTCCTCGGCCTCGAGGAGGGTGTCGTCGATCACCGGTCTCCTCGCCTCCTTCTGTTACTCGTGATGGGCTCTGCTGCTGTCTGTCGGAGGACCGCCGCAGCGGTCGGCCGGGGAAGTTCAGGCGGTGATCAGGGTACCGATCTTGTCGCCGCCGACGGCGCGAATGATCGTGTCGTCGCCCTGGGCGCCGAAGACCAGCATCGGCAGGCCGTTCTCCATGCAGAGGCTGAACGCAGCGGCGTCGGCCACCCGCAGGTTGCGGCGCAGCACCTCGGAGAAGGTGATCGAGTCGAACTTGCTGGCGGAGGGGTCGATCCGGGGGTCGGCGGTGTAGACGCCGTCCACGCCGTTCTTGCTCATCAGCACCACGTCGGCGCGGATCTCCAGCGCGCGCTGGGCGGCCACGGTGTCGGTGGAGAAGTACGGCATGCCGGCGCCCGCGCCGAAGATCACCACGCGGCCCTTCTCCAGGTGCCGGATGGCGCGCAGCGGGATGTACGGCTCGGCGACCTGGGCCATCGTGATCGCGCTCTGCACGCGGGTCTCGATGCCCTCCTTCTCCAGGAAGTCCTGGAGGGCGAGGCAGTTCATCACGGTGCCGAGCATGCCCATGTAGTCGGCCCGGGCCCGGTCCATGCCGCGCTTCTGCAGCTCGGCGCCGCGGAAGAAGTTGCCGCCGCCGACCACCACGGAGACCTGCACGCCGCGGCGGACCACGGTGGCGATCTGCCGCGCGATGGCCTGTACGACGTCCGGGTCGACGCCGATCGCCCCGCCGCCGAAGACCTCGCCGGAGAGCTTCAGCACCACCCGACGAGCCCGCCCGGGCGGCGGCGCCGTCGGGTCGTCCGCTCCCAGGCTCCGGTCACTCACAACCTGCGTCATCCGCCCCGCCCCTCCCCGCGCGCACGTCCTGCACGCCGCGTACCGCGCTACTGCCGTTGCCGACCCTATGTGACGAGGAGGCCGCGGTGCCTGTCACGTACACCGGCGGCCTCCTCGTCGACGTTCCCTGCCCACGGGCGCGTCACGCGCCCGATCCGGCGGCTCAGGCCTGGCCGACCTCGAACCGCAGGAAGCGGGTCACCTCGATGCCGGCCTCGGCCAGCACCTGCTTCACGGTCTTCTTGTTGTCGGCGACCGACGCCTGCTCGACCAGGACGTAGTCCTTGAAGAAGGCGTTGACCCGACCCTCGACGATCTTCGGCAGCGCCGCCTCGGGCTTGTTCTCCTCGCGGGCGGTCTGCTCGGCGATGCGCCGCTCGGACTCGACGACCTCGGCCGGAACCTCGTCCCGGGTGAGGTACTTCGGCCGCATCGCGGCGATCTGCATGGCGGCGCCGCGCGCGTCGGCGTCACCGGCCTCGTCGGTCTTGCCGGAGTACTCCACCAGCACGCCGACGGCCGGCGGCAGGTCCTGGCTCTTGCGGTGCAGGTAGACCGCGACGTTGCCGTCGAGCTTGGCGAAGCGGTTGAGCACCAGCTTCTCGCCGATCTTGGCGGACTGCTCCTGGACCAGGTCGGCGACGGACTTGCCGTCCAGCTCCGAGGCGAGCAGCTCCTCGGCGTTGCTGACGCCGCTGCGCTCGCCGTGCTCGACCAGCTGCTGGGCCAGGGCGACGAACGCCTCGGTCTTGGCGACGAAGTCGGTCTCGCAGTTGAGCTCCAGCAGGGCCTTGCCGGAGTGGGCGATGAGGCCGTTGGCGGCGGTGCGCCCGGCCCGCTTGCCGACGTCCTTGGCGCCCTTGACGCGCAGGATCTCGACGGCCTTGTCGAAGTCGCCCTCGGCCTCGGTCAGCGCCTTCTTGCAGTCCATCATGCCGGCGCCGGTGAGGTCGCGGAGCTTCTTGACGTCCGCGGCGGTGAAGTTGGACATGACTCTCTCTTCGATGTCGGAACTGCGGGTGGGATGGTCTGGGTGCCGGTTACCCGGATCCGGGCCGAATGTGCCCGGCGTACCCGCCGCTCCCCACCGTCCGAAAGAACGGACGGTGGGGAAGCGACGGTGCGATCACTCCGCGGCGACGGCGGCCGGCTGCTGGGCCGGCTGCTCCGCCTGCTGCGCCGGCTGCTCGTCGGCCTTCTTCGGCTCCTCGAGCAGCTCGCGCTCCCACTCGGCCAGCGGCTCGTCCGCGCCGACCTGGCCCGGCTCGGGCTTCTCGTCGGTGCCCCGGCGACGGCCGGAGCGAGCGATCAGACCGTCGGCGACGGCGGCGGCGACGACCTTGGTCAGCAGCTCGGCCGAGCGGATCGCGTCGTCGTTGCCCGGGATCGGGAAGTCGACCTCGTCCGGGTCGCAGTTGGTGTCGAGCACCGCGATCACCGGGATGCCCAGCTTGCGGGCCTCGTCGACGGCGATGTGCTCCTTCTTGGTGTCGACCACCCAGATCGCGGCCGGGAGCTTCTGCATGTCCCGCAGACCACCGAGGGTCTTGGTGAGCTTGGTCTTCTCGCGGAAGAGCTGCAGGGTCTCCTTCTTGGTGTAACCCGCGGCGGTGCCGGTCAGGTCACCCAGGGCCTCCAGCTCCTTCATCCGCTGCAGACGCTTGTACACCGTCTGGAAGTTGGTCAGCATGCCACCGAGCCAGCGGTGGTTGACGTACGGCTGACCGACCCGGGTCGCCTGCTCGGCGATGGCCTCCTGGGCCTGCTTCTTGGTGCCGACGAAGAGGATGCTGCCACCCTCGGCGACGGTCCCGCGCACGAACTCGTAGGCCTTCTCGATGTAGTCGAGGGTCTGGCGCAGGTCGATGATGTAGATACCGTTGCGCTCGGTGAAGATGAAGCGCTTCATCTTCGGGTTCCAGCGCCGGGTCTGGTGCCCGAAGTGGACACCGCTCTCCAGCAGCTGACGCATGGTCACGACGGCCATGGTGGGTACTCCTATTGTCCCTGGTTGTTCCGTCCGGCCGGCGGCCGGACGCCTGGCGCCCGGTCGTCGGCCATGACGGGCCCGACCAAGATCGGGACCAGGGAGGCCGGCGCCCCACGACTAACCGTGGAGAGGGCGCGCGAGGTCGACCGCGCGAGGCGGTCGCCAGTCGACCAGTGTACGCGCCTGTCCCGCCGCCTAGCTGCCGGGTGCGAGAACCCGTCCGTGACAGCGGGTGGCCGGGCCCGTACCACCGCTGTTCGATGCCCCCGGTCGCCGAATTCGGACACAAGCCGCCGATCGGCGCATCCGGAGCCCCGTCCCCGGCGCGCCGGGGTGTGCTGGCGCGGACGACGCCCCGGCGGGTGCGCCGACGGTCAGCGCGTCGGATGAGCCGGAGCGCCCTTGTCGGCCGACGGGTGCCGCCGGTCGCGCCGCCCGCCTGCCGGTGAGCGCCCGGACCGGCCGGCCGTGAGCGCCCGGGTCAGCCGACGGCGACTGCGGCGGCGAGGAAGAGCACCAGGCCGACGGTCAGGTAGGCGGTCGGCGGGCGCAGCCAGCCCCGCGCCCCGTCGGCCATCGCCAGGCCGCCGGTGCGCAGCCCGTACAGGCCGGCGGCGAAGATCGGCAGCCCGGTGACCAGGAAGGTGCCGACGACGACGTGGGAGGCGGAGACTGGGTCGCCGGTCAGGCCGTGCAGCAGCACCCGCAGCGCGGGAAGCTCGAAGACCAGCACCAGCGCGACGAGCAGCACCGCCAGCGCCGGCCGGCGGGTCCGGTAGACGCCGTCGGAGGGCACGCCACCCGGACGGTACGCCGCCTCGGGGCCCAGCGGGCCGTCCAGGCGGGGCGCGATCGGGGGCATCGGACCGGTCGGCATCTCCAGCGGGTGGGCCGGCTCGGCGGGGCGGCTGGGCTCGACGATCGGGTACCCGCCCAGCGGAGCGGAGCGCACCGGGTCCGGCCGGTCCCCCGCCTCCGACCCGGCACCACCGACGCTCGGCCGGTCGGCGCCGCTCAACGCGCCGGCACCGGTGGTGGAGAGCCGGTCGGCACCGCTGCCCGTCAACGGCCCCGCGCCGGTGGTGGAGAGCCGGTCGAGACCCGTCAACGGCCCTGCGCCGGTGGTCGAGAGCCGGTCGGCGCTCTCCCGCGCCGCTCGCCGACCGGGGCGGTCGCTCGGCAGCTCGCCGGAGACCTCCGGGTCGTCCGCCCGACGGGAGCGGGTCGGCCGGTATCCCTCGGACTCGCCCCGGGAGTCGCCGAGCGGGTCGGCTCCGCCGTACCGCCCGGCCTGGCCGTACCGTCCCGAGCCGTCCGGGTCGGTGAACCGGGGATCGTCCGCGCCGCGCTGCTCCGGGGTGGGGAACTCGTCGTCCCGGAAGCGGGACTCGCCCGCGCTGCGCCAGTCCGGCTCGCCGTAGCCGCGCTCCTGCCCGGCGGGGTACCAGCGTGACTCCTGATCTTCGGGATAGCTCCGTCGTGCGTCCACGTCCGGCACCGTATGCGACCCACCCCCGCGACGCCATTCCGTCCTCCCCCGGACGGCGCCGGGCAGGTCCCATCACCCCCGGCCCCGGCTCTCCGGCTCCGCCACCCGCCGCGACCGCTCGGCGGCGGCCCGCCGCGAACGCCGGTCCCTTAGCACGCGGCACCCATGATCGTCCGCTCGTCCACAGGTCGGCTCGTCGTCCACAGGCACGCCCCCGGAGGCCCCGCCGCGGTCACCGGCACGCCCACCCTGACGGGCATGACGAAGCGGAACCAGGCGGTCGGCGCGTACGGCGAGCGGTGCGCCGTCCGGCACCTGATCGGGGCCGGGCTGCGCCCGGTCGCCCGCAACTGGCGCTGCCCGGACGGGGAGATCGACATCATCGCCTGGGACGGCCCGGTGCTCGCCTTCTGCGAGGTGAAGACCAGACGCACCGAGGACTACGGCACCCCGGCCGAGGCGGTGGTGCCGGCCAAGGCTCGCCGGTTGCGCGGGCTCGCCGCGCGGTGGCTGGCCGAGACCGGGGTCACCGCCGACGAGGTGCGCTTCGACGTGCTGGCGGTCCGGCTGCCCACCGCCGGCGCGGCCCGCGTCGAACACCTCAAGGGGGCGTTCTGATGGGTACGCCGTCCCGGCCGCCCGAGGTGGCCGCGTGAGCTACGCCAAGGTGTTCAGCGTGGGGCTGGTCGGGGTCACCGGCCATCTGGTGGAGGTGGAGGCCGATCTGGCCCCCGGGTTGCCGGCGGTGGTCATCTCCGGGCTGCCCGACAGCGCCCTGCACGAGGCGCGCGACCGGGTGCGGGCCGCCATCGTCAACTCGGGCCAGCGCTGGCCCAACCGGCGTATCACGCTCAACCTGCTGCCCGCGACCATGCCCAAGTACGGCTCCGCCTTCGACCTGGCCATCGCGGCGGCGGTGCTGGGCGGGTCGGGAGAGCTGCCCCTGGTGCCGCTGGACGGCGTGGTGATCCTCGGCGAACTGGGCCTGGACGGGACGGTCCGGCCGGTACGCGGGGTGTTGCCGATGGTGGCGGCGGCGGCGCGCGCCGGGCGGGACCGGGTGATCGTGCCGGTGGAGAACGCCGCCGAGGCGGCGGTCATCCCCGGGGTCCGGGTCCGGGCGGTCGACACGCTGCACCGGCTGGCCTGCTTCGTCCGCGACGGCACCCCGTTGATCGAGCCGCCCGTCACGCCGCCGCCCCCTCCTGTCGACGGCCCGGACCTGTCGGAGGTGGCCGGGCAGGCGCTGGGCCGGCGGGCGCTGGAGGTGGCCGCCGCGGGCGGGCACCACCTCGCCCTGCTGGGGCCGCCCGGCGCGGGCAAGACCATGCTCGCCGAGCGGCTCCCCTCGATCCTGCCGGAGCTGGACGACGCCGCCGCGCTGGAGGTCACCGCGCTGCACTCGATCGCCGGGTTGCTCCCGCCGGGCGGCCGGCTGCTGCGCCGTCCGCCGTTCCAGGCGCCGCACCACACGGCGACCGTGCCCTCCCTGGTCGGGGGCGGGTCCGGGCTGGCCCGGCCGGGAGCCGTCTCGCTGGCCCACCGGGGCGTGCTCTTCCTCGACGAGGCGCCCGAGTTCAGCAAGGGCGCGCTGGAGGCGCTGCGGCAGCCGCTGGAGCACGGCCGGATCCAGCTGGCCCGCAGCGGGGGCGGCACCGAGTACCCGGCCCGCAGCCAGCTGGTGCTGGCCGCCAACCCGTGCCCGTGCGCGAAGCCGGCCGGCGACGCGTACTGCGAGTGCAGCCCGCTGGCCCGGCGGCGCTACCTGGGCCGGCTCTCCGGGCCGTTGCTGGACCGGATCGACGTGCAGGTGAAGCTGCTGCCGGTGCGGGCGGCGGAGCTGATGGAGGCGGCCGTCGCCAGCGAGTCGTCGGCGACCGTGGCGGCCCGGGTCGCCACGGCGCGGCGGGCGGCAGCCGCCCGCTGGGCTCCGGTCGGCCGCCGGCTCAACGCCGAGATCCCCGGCCCCCACCTGCGGCAGCCGCCCTGGCGGCTGCCCGCCCGGGACACCGCCGAGCTGCGCGGCCGGCTGGACTCCGGCGCCGTCTCCGCCCGTGGGTTCGACCGGATCATCCGCCTGGCCTGGACCATCGCCGACCTGGACGGCCGAACCCGGCCGCAGCGCGAGGACGTGCTGGAGGCCATCCAACTGAGGACGGGAGAGGGAGCATGAGCACCAGCGAGGAGCGGCTGCTGGCCCGGGTGGCGCTGACCTGGCTCGCCGAGCCGGGCACCTGGTCGGTGCACCGGTTGGTCCAGCAGCTCGGTCCGGTGGCGGCACTGGACCTGCTGCTCGACGGGGGCGCGCCGGAGACGAGCCTGCGCACGGCCGTGGCGGCGCGCGCGGCGGCCGGGGACGCCCGCGCGGCGGCCGCCGACGCGCTGGCCCGCACCGAGCGGGTCGGCGCCCGCATCCTCACCCCCGAGGACGAGGAGTGGCCCGGCCGCCTCGACGACCTGCATGGGCTGGTGCTCTCCGGCACGCGCCGGCGGGTCGACCTGGAGACGGCCCCGCCGCTCTGCTTCTGGGTACGCGGCGGCTGGCCGCTCGGCGAGGCGCTGGACCGCTCGGTCGCGGTGGTCGGCGCGCGGGCCGCCACCGGGTACGGCCTGCACGTCGCCACCGAGATCGGGTACGGGCTGGCCGAACGGGACTGGACGGTGGTCTCCGGCGGGGCGTTCGGCATCGACGCGGCGGCGCACCGGGGCGCGTTGACCGCGGGCGGGCTGACGGTGGCCGTGCTCGCCTGCGGCGTGGATCGGCCCTATCCGATGGGCAACGCCGCGCTGTTCGACCGGATCGCCGAGACCGGGCTGCTGGTGAGCGAGTGGATGCCGGGCGCGGACCCGCTGCGGCCGAGGTTCCTGATCCGCAACCGGGTGATCGCCGCCGCCACCCGGGGGACGGTGCTGGTGGAGGCGGCGGCCCGCAGCGGCGCGACGCAGACGGTGAACCGGGCGATCGCGATGGGCCGGCGGGCGATGGTGGTGCCGGGCCCGGTCACCTCCGCGATGTCGGTGGGGGCGCACGAGGTGCTGCGGGACGAGCCGAGCGCTCGGCTGGTGACCGGGGTGGCGCACGTGCTGGAGGAGGTTGGCCGGATCGGCGCCGACCTGGCCCCGCCCGCCCGCGGGCCGGAGCGCCCCGCCGACCTGCTCGACGACGAGGCGACCCTGGTGCTGGAGTCGCTGCCCCGGCGCGGTGTGCTCGGGCTCGACGCGCTCGCCGCGCGGGCCGGCGTCGACGTGCGTACGGCGATGCGGAAGCTCTCCCTGCTGGAGGAGCTGTCCATGGTGCTCCGCCGGGACGGCGGGTACGCCCTGGTCCGGCCCGCCACGTCGGCGCGCGCCCCCGCCGGCCCGGCCCGGGGCGTCGCGCGGTGACCGGGTCAGTCCCCCTCGAAACGGATCTCCAGGTCGCGCTCGCGTACGCATCGGCGGACCAGCAACGCGACCCGGTGCACCTGCGCGGTCTCGGCCGGGGTGCGGGCCGCCTCGACCAGGCAGTCCAGTTCGGCCAGGAGCTGCGGGGCCCGCTCCGCCCCGATCACCAGCTCACCGAGCGGGTCGACCCGGTCCAGCGTCGGCGTGCGTCCGCCACCCCGACCCCGCCTCAACAGGTCGAGCAGCAGGTCGTCGGGGTCGAGCACCATCTGCGCGGCGACCGGGGACGGCCGCCGGCCCGGGCCGCCACGGACCAGGCGGTAGAGGACGACGTCCAGGCCCATGAGCGGTCCCCTCCTCCCGTCGGCGTCCCCCGCCGAGGCAACCGGGTGACGGCGCACGCGCCGTCCCTGCCTCCAGTCTCCCCGTCCACGCCACCACCGGCCAGCACCGACAGCGCGCCGCCACACGACATCGGCGCGGTCCGCCCGAGCCGGTCCGCCCAGCAGTGAGCACCTGTGCCGCGACCACGGCATCCGTCCACCGTGGCTGGACAGCGACGGTGGCGTGCCGTCGCGCGACGTCGGGGTTCCACCCGTCCGCGCCACACCGATCGGCGGTGACGGGGTGCCGACCGCCCGGCGCGCGCCTACGCTGAGCCCGTGCCAGGCGAACGTCATGCGGTGCCGGACCTGCCCGCACCGGGCCGCCCCACCATGAGGCGGGCGGGGCGATGACGGGCGGTGCACGAACCACCCGGGCCACGCACGAGGCCCTGCCGCCGGCCATGCGGGAAGCCGTGGACGACTTCGCCGACCACCTGGCCCGGGTGCGCAACCGCTCCGCGCACACCGTCCGGGCGTACGTCGGCGACCTGGTGTCGCTGCTCGACCATGCGGTCCGGATGGGCTGCTCCGAGCCGTCCGAGCTGGACCTGACGGTGCTGCGCAGCTGGTTGGCCCGGCAGCGCACCGTCGGCGCCGCCCGCACGTCGCTGGCCCGGCGGGCGGCGGCGGCACGGACCTTCAGCGCCTGGGCGCACCGCACCGGCGTGCTCCCCACCGACGTGGCCGCTCCGTTGTCCAGCCCTCGGGCGCACCGCGACCTGCCCACCGTGCTCCGGGCCGACCAGGCCGCCGCCCTGGTCGAGGCCGCCGGCCATCCCCCAGCCCCCGTCCGGCCGGCCGATCCGACCGGGTCCACCGCCGGGGCCCGGGAAGACGCGGTCCCCACGACCGTCGCCCCGGAAGACCCCGATCCGGTACGGCTGCGCGACCGGGTGCTGCTGGAACTGCTCTACGGCACCGGGGTCCGGGTCAGCGAGGCGTGCGGGTTGGACGTCGCCGACGTCGACCACGGCCGTCGGGTGGTCCGCGTCCTCGGCAAGGGCGGCCGCGAGCGCTCGGTGCCGTACGGGGTGCCGGCGCAGCGGGCGATCGACGACTGGCTGCGGTCGGGTCGGCCGGCGGTGGCGGTGCCGGGCTCCGGGGACGCGCTGCTGCTCGGCGCACGCGGCGGGCGGCTGAACCCGACGACGGCGCGCCGGATCGTCGCCGGGTACGCCGAGTCGCTCGGGCTGCCCCGGGTCAGCCCGCACGGGCTGCGGCACTCGGCGGCGACCCACCTGCTGGAGGGCGGCGCGGACCTGCGCGCCGTGCAGGAGCTGCTGGGCCACTCCTCGCTCGGCAGCACGCAGATCTACACCCACGTCTCGGTGGAGCGGCTGCGGGCCGCGTACCGGCAGGCACACCCCCGCGCCTGACCCCGACCCGATCGGCGCCCGGCCGGCACCCGCACGCCGAGCCTTGCTCGGTCTCCTCGTGACCGGCACCCGCCCCTTCTGCTCCTTGGCGTGACGCACGCCTCGCCGGTCGGACGGCCGGGAGCATTGCGGGCCGCCCGTGACCCGCGTCGTCGCCGGAGGAGAGCGAACCGACGACGGTTGATCCGTCGACGGATATGATCACAGCGTGACCGTCGCCCGGCCGCCCGAGCCGATCCCCGGGGCCCGACTGCTCTTCTCGCTGGACCCGGCGGTCAGCTACCTCAACCACGGCGCGTTCGGTGCGGTGCCGGTCAGCGTGCAGCGGGCGCAGCAGCGGCTGCGCGACGAGATGGAGTCCAACCCGCTGCGCTTCTTCGTCCAAGGGCTGGCCGACCGGATCGGTCACACCCGGCGGCACCTGGCCACCTTCCTCGGCGCCGATCCGGACGGTACGGCGCTGGTCGGCAACGCCACCACCGGCGTCGCGGTGGTCCTCCAGTCCCTCGGCCTGCGCGCCGGCGACGAGGTGCTCACCACCGACCACGGGTACGGCGCGGTCGGCTTCAGCATCGAGCGGGAGTGCCGCCGTACCGGGGCGGAGACCCGTGCGCTGCGGGTGCCGTTGAGCGCCACCGACGAGGAGGTCGTCGAGATCGTTCGCGCCGGTCTGCGGCCCGGGCGGACCCGGCTGCTCGTGGTCGATCAGCTCACCTCCCCCACCGCCCGGCTCTTCCCGGTCGCCGCCGTGGCGCAGGTGGCCCGGGAGCGGGGCGTACCGGTGCTGGTGGACGCGGCGCACGTGCCCGGCATGCTGCCGGTCGACGTCGGCGCCGTCGGCGCGGACTTCTGGGTGGGCAACCTGCACAAGTGGGCGTTCGCCCCGAGGGGCACCGCCGTGCTGGTGGTCGCCCCGCCGTGGCGGGAGCGGATCGAGCCGCTGGTGGTCTCCTGGGAGCAGGGCACCGGCTTCCCCGGCAACGTCGAGTGGCAGGCGACGCTGGACTACACGGGCTGGCTGAGCGCCCCGGCGGGCCTGTACGCGCTGCGCAGCCTCGGCCTGGACCGGGTGCGGGCGCACAACGCGGCGCTGGCCGCGTACGGGCAACGGGTGGTCGGGGACGCCCTCGGGGTGGCGCCGGCCGACCTGCCGGACCCGGGCGGACCGGCGGTCGCCATGCGGATCGTGCCGCTGCCGCCGGGCGTGGCCACCACCATCGACACCGCCCGGGCTCTGGCCGGCCGGATCGCCGAGCGGCTCGCCACCGAGGTGGCGGTGATGGCCTGGGACGGTCGGGGCTGGCTACGGCTCTGCGCGCAGGTCTACAACACGGCCGACGAGTACGAGCGGTTGGCGGTCCGGCTGCCCCCGCTGCTCGCCCGGCCCTGACCCCGGTCCGCGCCGACCACACCGGCAGGCGGCCCTCGCCGTCCGCTCGGCGAGCGGGCCGCTCGCCGTCTGCTCCGCGAGCCCGTCGCTCGCCGTCTGCTCCGCGAGCGGGCCGCCCGGTTCGCGCACCGGAAGCAGCCGGACCGGCCCGAGCCCGAGCAGGGCCAGCGGGTCGAGATAGTCGGCCCCCCGTCGCAGCCCCCAGTGCAGGCAGGCCGGGTCGGGGCAGCCGGGGTGCCCGGCCAGCAGGACGCCGAGCGGCGCGCCGGGCCGGACCGGGTCGCCGGGACGTACGTCGGGTCGGACCGGCTCGTAGGTGGTCCGCAGGCCCGCCGAGTGCCCCACGGTGACCACCGGCCGGCCGGCGACCATCCCCGCGAAGAGCACCGTCCCGGCTCCGGCCGCCCGGACGGCGGCGCCCGGAGCGGCGGCGAGGTCGACCCCACGGTGCCCGGGCAGCCACGGTTGTGGCGGCGGGTCGAAGCGCCGCACCGGGCGCGGGGTGCCGTCCAGCGGCCACCGGAAGGCCCGGCCACCGACCGGCGCGCCGCGACGGGCGGAGGCGTCGACCGCCGGCCATCGGCGCCCGATCGCCTCCCCGGACACCGCGCGGAGCGACCCCCCGGCACCGTGGGCGTCCGCACCCGCCACCGGCCCGCCGACCAGCGCGCCGGGCACGCCGAGCCGAGGTCGCTCCACCGGCCCCGCTCCCGCTCCCGGGACGGCTTCCGCTCCCGCGACGGCACCGCCGGGCGGTCCCAGGAGCAGCAGGACCGCCCACCACGCCGTCACCGCCCGCAGCGCTCTCCACATACCTCGCAGCATGCCCGGACCAGTCGGCCACCGACCCGCACATCCCGTCCGCTGTGGACAACCATCCGCCCTGTGGACAACCCCCAAAACCCCACCCCGACGTGCTACGCACCCCCGCCCGCCCCCACGCACTTTCTGGGAAGGCGGGCCTGTTCCGCCGGGAATGGGGCCTGGTTCTCGGAAGGTGTGGGCACCTGGAGGGAAGGGGCGGGGAGCGGGGAGGCGACTAGGGTGGGGGCAGGTGTCGGGGGCAGAGCTCGGGGAGGGCGCCGTGGCCAGGGTGGACGATGTGAGCCGGCCCTCGCGGGTGGCCGGGCCGGACGAGGCGATCAGCGCCGAGGAGCTGCAGCTGGCCGCCCGTAACCACGGCATCCCGCTGGAGGCGTTGCGCTACGACGTCACCCCGGCCGGCCTGCACTATCTGCTGATCCACTACGACATCCCGGACGTCGATCCGGCCACCCACGCGCTGACCGTCGACGGCGCGGTCCGGCTGCCGCTGATCCTCGGGCTGGACGAGCTGCGCTCGCGCCCCCGGGTGACCCGCCAGGTGACGCTGGAGTGCGCCGGCAACGGCCGGGCGCTGCTGCACCCACGCCCGGTGAGCCAGCCCTGGCTGGTGGAGGCCGTCGGCAACGCCGAGTGGACCGGCACCCCGCTGGCGCCGCTGCTGCGCGAGGCGGGCATCGCCCCCGAGGCGGTGGACGTCGTCTTCACCGGGGCCGACCACGGCGTCGAGCGCGGTGTCGAGCAGGACTACCAGCGCGCCCTGCCGGTCGCCGACGCGCTGCGCGAGGAGGTGCTGCTGGCGTACGAGATGAACGGCGCTCCCCTGCTGCCGCAGCACGGCGCGCCGCTGCGGCTGATCGTGCCCGGCTGGTACGGCATGGCGCACGTGAAGTGGCTGCGGAGCATCACCGTGCTGACCGAGCAGTTCGACGGCTACCAGAACGCGGTGGCCTACCGGCTGCGCCGGGACGCGGACGACCCGGGCGAACCGGTGACCCGGATCGAGCCGCGCGCCCTGGTCCGTCCGCCGGGGTTCCCGGACTTCATGACCCGCACCCGGGTGCTGCGCCCCGGGCCGTGCACCGTGGACGGTCGGGCCTGGTCCGGGCACGCGCCGGTCACCTCGGTGGAGGTGACCACCGACGGCGGTGCGACCTGGGCACCGGCCACCATGGACCCGCCGCGCGGCGGGGACTGGTCCTGGCGGCGCTGGCGGTACGAGTGGTCGCCGCGGCCGGGCCGGTACACCCTGGGTGCCCGGGCCACCGACGCGTCGGGGCGGACCCAGCCGCTGGAGCAGCCGTGGAACCGGGGCGGATTCGCCAACAACCTGGTGCAGCGGGTCGAGGTCGTGGTCCTCGCCGACTGACCCCGCGACCGGCACAGCGGCGATCCGCAGGCCACGTCGGAGGCGCTAAAAAAAGGGGGTCACGGGGCCGGCGGGTGGGGGACGCCGGTGACAGCGGGAGGCCCGGTGGTCAGCCGCCGAAGCCGGAGTCGGCGGGGAGGGAGATGTCGGGCTTCTCCAGCTCCTCGACGTTGACGTCCTTGAAGGTCATCACCCGGACGTTCTTCACGAACCGGGCAGGGCGGTACATGTCCCACACCCAGGCGTCGTGCATCTCGACCTCGAAGTAGACCTCGCCGTCGGAGTTGCGGACGTGCAAGTCGACCTGGTTGGCGAGGTAGAAGCGGCGTTCCGTCTCCACCACGTAGGAGAACTGGCGGACAATGTCGCGGTACTCCCGGTAGAGCTGCAGCTCCATCTCGGTCTCGTACTTCTCGAGATCTTCCGCGCTCATCGCACTCCGCCTTCCATGACCACATCTTCCCCCACCGGCGCCGGGGGCCGAGGCTGCTCGCCCAACGCCACGCCGACGGTACCCCCTGACGCGTCGAAGCGCTCCATCGGCTCGGACGCGGGCCCGCCGACGGGGCGCCGGGACCGGGGCGGGCGACCCGCCCGGCCGGACACGGTGGCCACGTTGACGTACGAGAACCGATGCTCCACGCAGGGGCCGTGCTCGCGCAGCGCCTCGGTGTGCTCGGCCGTGATGTACCCCTTGTGCTCGGCGAAGCCGTAGGCCGGGTACTGCCCGTCCAGCTCCACCATGATCCGGTCCCGGGTGACCTTGGCCAGCACGCTCGCCGCCGCTACGCAGGCGGCCACCCGGTCGCCCTTCCAGACCGCCAGCCCCGGCACGTCCAGCCCGTCCACGCCGAAGCCGTCGGTCAGCACGTACTCCGGGCGGGTGGTCAGCGACGCCAGGGCCCGGCGCATCGCGGCCAGGTTGCACACGTGCAGGCCCCGGGCGTCGACCTCCTCGGCCGGGATGATCACCACCGCGTACGCCAGGGCCCGGGCGACGACCTCCTCGTACACCCGCTCCCGACTGGCCGGGGTGAGCAGCTTGGAGTCGGCCAGCCCCTCGATCTCCCCGCGCCGCCCCTCGGGCAGCACGGCGGCGGCGGCGACCAGCGGCCCGGCGCAGGCGCCCCGGCCGGCCTCGTCGGCGCCGGCCACGTGCCGGAAGCCCCGCCGTTGCAGGGCCCGTTCCAGCGCGTAGAGCCCGCCCTCGCGGCGCACCACCGTGCGCGGGGGCGTCAGCACGGCGCGCTCCCGCCCACGCCGGTCAGGGCTCGGGTCAGCACGGCGGGCAGGTCCTCCGGGTAGTACCGGTGGCCGCTGGCCGCCAACTCGTCGACCGACCACCAGCGGTGCCCGGAGACGCTGGCCCGCTCCACGTCGGTGAAGCCCGTGGTGTCCACCTCCCAGGCCGGCACCCGGACCAGGAAGAACTCCTGCTCCTGCCGGTACCAGACGCCGTCGAACGGAAACTCGACCGTCTCGGACCAGACCGGCGCGCCCAGCGCGGCGGGGTCCAACCGCAGCCCGGTCTCCTCGGCCAGCTCGCGGGCGGCGGCCTGGGCCGCCGTCTCTCCCGGGTCGAGCCCGCCGCCGGGGGTGAACCAGTACCGGTGGTCGGGGCGGGACGGGTCCCAGCCGCTGAAGAGCAGCACCCGGCCGCCCGCGTCGACGAGCAGCACCCGGGCCGCGCGGCGAGGGGTGTAGACGGTCACCGCCCCAGCCTGCCAGACGCCACCGACCATCGGCCACGCCCGGGGCGGGCCGGGCGGCCGCTACGGGTTGGGGATGGCGTCGAACTGCTCCGGGACGGTGAGCCAGGTGGCCCGGTCCACCGGCCAGAAGACGGTGAACGCCCGCCCGACGACCTGCTCCTCGGGGATGGTGGCGCTGTCGATGTTCCGACCGGACTGCTGCCAGTGCTCCAGCGAGTCGCCGGAGGCGGAGCGGTGGTCGCCCATCACCCAGAGCCGCCCCGGCGGGACGGTGATGTCGAACTCCTGGTCGGCCGGCTTGTCCCGCTCGCCGTTGGCGGAGAAGAGGTACGGCTCTTCGAGCGGCTTGCCGTTGATCACCAGCCGGTCGGCGTCGCAGCAGACCACGTGGTCACCACCGACGCCGATCACCCGCTTGATGAAGTCCTCGCCGTCCGGGTTGCCGCTCCACTCGGTCGGCGCCTTGAACACGACCACCTCGCCGCGGTGCGGCGAGCGGAAGTCGTAGACCAGCTTGTTGACCAGCACCCGATCGTCGATCTGGAGGGTGTTCTCCATGGACGGGGACGGGATGAAGAAGGTCTGCAGCACGAAGTACCGGACCAGGACCGCCACCAGGATCGCCACGCCCAGGAGAATCGGCAGTTCCTTCCAGAAGGAACTGCGGGGCTGCTCGGTCTGCTCGTCAATCACGGGTGGAGCCTACGTCCCCGGGCACGGGCTGATCGTCCGGAACGCGCGAGAACGGACATCATGGTCGCCATCGGGAGGACGAGCGCGACGCCACCCACCGGGGTCGGTTCGACCGGCGCGGGCGGGGCGGCCGGGGCGGCGGCCGGCCGGGAGAGCCGGTCGAAGGTCGCCGGCACCGGCAACGACGTCCACCGCTGGGACGGCCAGACCACCATGAACGCCCGGCCCACCACGTTGTCGATCGGCACCGGGCCCTGGCAACGGGCGTCCTGGGAGACCAGCCGGTGGTCCCCCATCACGAAGATCTGCCCGGGTGGGACGACCACCTCCTCGAAGCGCCGGGACCGGCACTCGCGGGGGTTGGGCGGTACGTCCAGCGGCGAGTTGCGGATCACGTACGGCTCGTCGAGCGGGATGCCGTTGACCAGCACGCGCCCCTGGTCGTCACAGCACTTCACCCGGTCGCCGGGAACGCCGATGACCCGCTTGATGAAGTCCTTCTCGCCCGGGCGGCTGACGCCGACGAGGTCGCCGAACGTACGCCCGACCTTGCCGGCGAAGCCGGGCTCGGGCCCCTGGACCTCCTGCGCGACCCACCGGTCGGTGCCACGGAAGACCACCACCTCGCCGCGCACCGGATCGCGGACGTCGTAGACGACCTTGTTGACCAGCACCCGGTCGCCGATGAGGAGGGTGTCCTCCATCGAGCCGGAGGGGATGAAGAAGGCCTGGAGCAGGAAGGTGCGGATCAGCACGGCGAGGCAGAAGGCGACGATCAGCAGCAGCGGGAGCTCCTGCCAGAGCGGCATCTGCCGGCGGGTGCGCCGGGTTCGCCGGCGCCACGGATCGACTGTGCCGTCCTCGTCAAGCACCTGCACCACGTCACTCCCCGGTCCGCGGAAACGACACTACCGCCCGGGGGCCTCGTCGAGACCCCACGGGCGGTAGTGGACATTCGCACGCCGTGACCAGTGTCGCGGCGGCGCCGCCCCGCTGCGCCCGTACGACCAGGGTAATGCGATCTGGTCGATACGACATCCGCGCAGCTCAGGCAGCGTGGCGAGCGGGAAGTCAGCTGGGCTGCTTCTCCCGCTTCTCCTTGATCTTGGCCTTCTTGCCGCGCAGCTCACGCAGGTAGTAGAGCTTGGCGCGACGCACGTCACCGCGGGTCACGACCTCGATCCGGTCGATGCCCGGGCCGTTGAGCGGGTAGGTCCGCTCCACGCCGACACCGAAGCTGACCTTGCGGACCGAGAAGGTCTCGCGCAGACCGTCACCCTGGCGGCGGATGACGACGCCCTGGAAGATCTGGACACGGGACCGGTTGCCCTCGACGACCCGCGCGTGCACCTTGACGGTGTCACCGGCACGGAAGTCGGGGAGGTCGGTCCGCTTCGACTGGGCGTCAAGGGCGTCCAGGATGTTCATCGCTGCGTCCTCGTGAGGCTCACGGCGCACCGTCACTCGGTGCGCGGATGGGTGATTCTGATCCCCGGGTGGTGGTCGGCTGGCCGACCCCGGTCGAGGATCCTCGCAACCGCCCGCGGGCGCGGGTGGATGCGGCAACCCCCCTACTTTGCCACATCCCCCGGCGGCAGCTGAAATCCGGCCCGGTCCAACGCGGCGACGTCCCGTTTGTCCAGGCTCTCCCGGGGCAGCGCGGCCATCATGTCCGGCCGCCGGGCGGCGGTGCGGGCCAGCGCCTCATCGCGCCGCCAGCGGGCGATCCGCCCGTGGTCGCCGGAGCGGAGCACCTCCGGCACCTCGTGCCCGCGCCAGGCCGCCGGCTTGGTGTACATCGGGGCCTCCAGCAGCCCGTGCGCGTGCGACTCCTCGTCGAGCGAGCCCGCGTTGCCGAGCACCCCGGGCAGCAGCCGGGTGACCGCCTCCAGGATCACCAGCACGGCCACCTCGCCGCCGAAGAGCACGTAGTCGCCGAGGGAGACCTCGGTGACCCGCATCCGGGTCGCGGCGTGGTCCAGCACCCGCTGGTCGATGCCCTCGTACCGGCCGCAGGCGAAGAGCAGGTGCGACTCGGCGGCCAGCTCGTGGGCCATGGCCTGGGTGAAGGGGACGCCGGCCGGCGAGGGCACCAGCAGCCGGGGCAGGGTGTGCCCGTCGGGGCTGAGCTCGTCGGGGGCGAGGGCGTCGAGCGCCTCGCCCCACGGCTCCGGACGCATGACCATGCCCGGGCCGCCGCCGTAGGGCGTGTCGTCGACCGTGCGGTGCACGTCGTGGGTCCAGCTCCGCAGATCGTGTACGGCCAGCCGCAGCGTCCCGTTCTCCCGGGCGCGGCCGATCAGCGACAGGTCCAGCGGGGCGAAGTACTCCGGGAAGATCGACACGATGTCGACGCGCATGGGGGTGGCTTCCGGTCTAGAGGTCGAGCAGACCGGCCGGCGGGTCGACCACGACGCGACCACCGGCGAGGTCGACCTCGGGGACGATCGCCTTGACGAAGGGGATCAGCGCGGTACGCCCCTCGGGACGGCGCAGGACGAGCAGGTCCGAGGCCGGGGCGTGGTCGATCCGGTCCACCTCGCCCAGCCGCTCGCCGCTCGGGGTGACCACGGCGAGGCCGACGAGCTGGTGGTCGTGGAACTCCTCCGGGTCCTCCGGCGGGGCGACGTCGGCGCTGTCCACGCCGAGCAGGGTGCCGCGCAGCGCCTCGGCGACCTCGCGGTCGAGGATGCCCTCGAAGGCGACCAGCATCCGGCCCTGGTGCCAGCGGGCCGCCTCGATGGTCAGCTCCGCCGGGACCCGGAACGGCACGCCCGGGCCGGGCGCGGCGTTGGCGGGCGGGGTCGCCCCCGGCTCGGTGCGCAGCACCGAACCAGGGGCGAAACGCGCTTCGGGCTCGTCGGTCCGCACCTCCACGGTGACCTCACCGCGGATGCCGTGCGGTTTACCGATCCTGCCGACGATGAGCAGCATCAGTACGAATCGACGATGTCGACGCGTACTCCGCGTCCACCGATGGAGCCGATCACCTGGCGCAGTGCCTTGGCGGTCCGACCGGACCGCCCGATCACCGTGCCGAGGTCCTCGGGGTGCACGCGGACTTCCAGCCGCTTGCCCCGACGGGAATCGACCATCCGGACGCGCACGTCGTCCGGGTGGTCCACGATGCCCTTGACCAGGTGCTCCAGCGCGGGACGCAGCGGCATGTCAGGCCTGCTCACCGGCGTCGGCAGCAGCGGCCGGGGCCTCGGTCTTCGGCGCCTCGGTCGCGGCCGGAGCCTCGGCCTTGGCGGCCTTCTTGGCCGGCTTGGCCGGGGTCTCCGGAGCCAGGCCGGCGGCGGCCTTCGCCTCGGCCTCGTACGTCGCCTTGCGGTCGGCGCGCTCGGCGGCGACCTTCAGCGGCGGCGGGGCCGGCAGGCCCTTGAACTTCTGCCAGTCACCGGTCAGCTCCAGCAGACGCTGCACCGCCTCGCTCGGCTGCGCGCCGACGGAGAGCCAGTACTGGACCCGGTCCGACTTGACCTCGATCACCGAAGGGTCTTCCTTCGGCTGGTACACGCCGACGAACTCGATCGCACGACCGTCACGCTTGGTGCGCGAGTCGGCGATGACGATGCGGTACTGCGGGTTGCGGATCTTGCCCATCCGCAGGAGCCGGATCTTTACGGCCACAGTTGTTTCGCTCCTGTTGCGATCTCACCGACCCGGTACGGGCGGTGCACGGGTGAGCGCCACCCGGCACAGTGGGGTTGGGCCGGAGACTGCTCGGTGGACTGGCGACACGCCCGGGTTAGAGGGCGCCGGACGCGCGCCGGATACCAGCGACCCATTCTGCCAGATCCGACGCCGATCTCTCACACCGGACCCGGACTCCTCGCCCGACGAGGCGCGGTCGTGACGTCCGACACGGTCAGCGGACCGGTGGCCGGTCCCAGCCGGGCGGCAGTTCGTCCGGTACGTCCCAGTCCGCTGGCGGGACGAAGTCGCACCAGGTGCCGTCGAACGGGAACTCGCCCGCCTCGGCCAGGGCGATCACCCGCTCCCCCTCGGCCCGTACCGCCGCCTCGTCGGCCACCCAGTAGTCGTCTCCGAAGGCGAGCCGCTCGGCGAACTCGTCCTCGTCCTTCCACTGCCAGCTGTGGTCCGGATAGACCACCACGTCGAGGTCCTGGTCGACCACGTCCACCCCGGCGACGGCGCCGTCGTCCCAGCGGACGCCCGGCTCCTCCAGGTTGACGTACCAGTTGGCGAACCGGCCGTGTGCGTCGGAGAACCACCAGACCGAGTGGGCCGCCCCGGTGGGCAGGAACTTCAGCAGCGGCGGGCCGTTCCACCGGCCGTGCGCCAATCGGTACGACGAGGAGATCCACTCGGCGAAGGGCATCGCCCGCATGCCCAGGCCGGCCTCGGTGACCTCGTGCGCCACCGGGGAGTCCCGGGCGATCCAGAGCAGCAGCCCGCGCTCGTCGTCGCTGACCACCCGGCCCGGCCGGACCCAGCCGATCCGGCCGCGCCGCACGTTCCGATGCATGATCAGCCGCCCCGGCGCGAACCGGTCCGCGGGATCGCCCGGGCGCACCTCAGTAGGCGCGGGCCAGGATGGCGACCAGGTCCGACTCGTCCTCCGAGTCGGGCACCGAGCCGTCGGCGCGCAGCAGGCAGCGCACGGTGACGCCCTGACCGTTCGCCTCGGCCTCACCGGCCACGCCGACCGCCGACCACGGCACCTTGGCCCAGCCGGTGGCCGCCGCCTCGATCGCCTCGGCCAGCGTCGACACCTCGACCGTGCGGGACTCGCGGTGCGCGAGGGCCTGGTCGTGCAGCGTCCGCTGGTCGGTCTCCAGGGCGGCCAGCACCGCGCCGACCACGTCCGCCACCGGGGTGGGGGCCTTCGAGCCGTCCGTACGCCGGACCACGACCGCGTTGCCGGCGGCCAGGTCACGGGGGCCGACCTCGACGCGTACCGGATAGCCGCGCAGCTCGGCGTCGACGGCCCGGCGGCCGAACGCGGTGTCGGTGCGGTCGTCGAGCGCGACCCGGATGCCGGCGTCACGCAGCGCGTCGCGCAGCTTGGCCGCCGCCTCGGCGACACCCTCGCCGTCCTTGACGATCATCACGTACGCCTGGACCGGGGCCAGCTTCGGCGGCACCCGCAGGCCGTTGTCGTCGCCGTGCGCCATGATCAGGCCGCCGAGCATCCGGGTGGAGGTGCCCCAGGAGGTCGTCCAGGCGTGCTCCCGGCCGCCCTCGGCGGAGGAGTAGCTGATGTCGAAGGCCTTGGCGAAGTTCTGCCCCAGCTCGTGGCTGGTGCCGAGCTGGAGCGCCTTGCCGTCACCCATCATGCCTTCGCAGGTGTAGGTGGCGGTGGCGCCGGCGAAGCGCTCCCGGGCGGTCTTCAGGCCGACCACCACCGGGATGCCCAGCACGTTGACCATCAGGTCCTCGTACGCCTCGTGCAGGATCCGCCGCGCGTAGGCGCGGGCGTCCTCGCGGGTGGCGTGCGCGGTGTGCCCCTCCTGCCAGAGGAACTCGCTGGTCCGCAGGAAGATCCGGGGGCGCAGCTCCCAGCGGACCACGTTCGCCCACTGGTTGAGCAGCAGCGGCAGGTCCCGGTACGAGTCGATCCACTTGGCCATGAACTCGCCGATCACCGTCTCGCTGGTGGGGCGCACCACCACCGGCTCGGCGAGCTGCTTGCCGCCACCGTGGGTGACCACGGCGAGCTCGGGCGAGAAGCCCTCGACGTGCTCGGCCTCCCGCTTGAGGTAGCTCTCCGGGATGAAGAGCGGGAAGTACGCGTTCTCCGCGCCCGCCGCCTTGATCCGGGCGTCCATCTCGGCCTGCATCCGCTCCCAGATGGCGTAGCCGGCCGGGCGGATGACCATGGTGCCGCGGACCGGGCCGTTGTCGGCCAGCTTCGCCTTGGCGATCAGGTCCTGGTACCAGCGGGGGAAGTCCTCCGCACGGGGAGTGAGCACGCGTGCCATGACCGCACATCCTAGGCGGCGTCCGCGTCGCCGCTGCGCTCGGGAGGCGGCGCGCCGCGTCCGGGCGGGTCGGTTCGCAGCGGCGGGCCGGGGCAGGCGGCGGGCCGGCCGGGCGACCGTAGACTTCGACCACCATGGGTGAGCTGAGGGATTCCGCCCGGCAGCGGCTGCGCGACAGCATCGTCGACGCCGCCCGCGCGCAGACCGTCGCGTCCGGCTGGGACGGGGTACGGATGGGCGGAGTGGCCGTCGCGGCGGGGGTGAGCCGGCAGACCGTCTACAACGAGTTCGGCAGCAAGGCGGGGCTGGCCGAGGCGCTCGCGCGACGCGAGGTGGACCGGTTCGTCGCCGACGTGCGGACGGCCCTGCGGGAGCACGGTGCGGACGTCCGGGCCGGCGCGTACGCCGCCATCTGGCACACGCTGACCGAGGCGGCCGGCAACCCGCTGATCAAGGCGATCCTGACCAGCGCCCGGGGCGGCTCCGACGCCCTGCTGCCGTACCTGACCACCCGCGCCGAACTGGTGCTCACCGAGGCCTCCGGCGCCCTGCTGGAGTGGGCGGGCGAACACCTGCCGGCCGCCGACCCGGCAGCGCTGGCCTTCGCCGCCGACACCGTGGTCCGCCTGGTGGTCAGCCACATCGTCCTGCCCCGCGCGCCCATCGACCAGACCGCGTCCTCCCTCGCCGACCTCGCGCTCCACCTCTTCCTCACCACAACCCCCTGACCCCTCCCCTCCCACGCCCCCGCCCAAGATCCGCGCACTTTCCGGCACCCCGCGTCGGGGCGGCGGGGGGTCAGTGGATGAGGTGGCCGCGGAGGATGGTGCGGGTGGGGGTGCGGACCACGCGCAGGTCCCGGCGGGGGTCCTCGGGGTAGACGGTGAGGTCGGCCAGGCCGCCCTCAACCAGGCCGGGGAAGCCGAGCCAGGCGCGGGCCCCCCAGGAGGCGGCGGCGAGGACGTCCACCGCGGACATCCCGGCCTGCTCGTGCAGGAGCAGCATCTCCTCGGCGGCCAGCCCGTGGTCGATGCCGCCGCCCGCGTCGGTGCCGACGTAGATCGGCACGCCTGCCTCGTACGCCGCCCGGACCACCTCGGGGAAGCGGTCGCGCAAGGAGAGCATGTGGTCGGCGTACCCGGGGAACTTGGCCCTCGCCTGGTCGGCGATGCCGCCGAAGGTACGGATATTGATCATGGTGGGAATCAGCGCGGTGCCCTGCCGCGCCATCAGGTCGATCAGGTCCAGGCTCAGGCCCGTGCCGTGCTCCACCGAGTCCACGCCGGCCCGCACCATGATCTCCACGGCCGACTCGGAGAAGGTGTGCACGGCGGCGCGGGCCCCGGCGGCGTGCGCGGCCGCGACGGCCGCCGTCATCGTGTCGGCGTCCCAGGACGGCGCCAGGTCACCGACGCCCCGGTCGATCCAGTCGCCGACCAGCTTGACCCAGCCGTTGCCGGCGGCGGCCTGCGCCGCCACCGTCGCGGCCACCTCGGCCGCGCCGACCTCCACGCCGATGTCGCGCAGGTAGCGCTTGGGCGGGGCGACGTGCCGCCCGGCGCGGGCCAGTCGCGGCAGGTCCGGCTCGTCGTCGAGTTCCGGGTACGGGAACGGCGAGCCGGCGTCCCGGATGGCGAGCACGCCGGCGTCCCGGTCGGTACGGGCCAACCGGCGGGCCTCGTCGAGCGAGGTGATCGGGGCACCGCCGCGGGCGATGCCGATGTGGCAGTGCGCGTCGACCAGGCCGGGCAGCACGAACCCGCCGTCCACCACGGTCTCGGCGTCCGGCACCGGTTCGAAGGTGACCCGGTCACCGACCAGCCACAGGTCCCGGACCTCGTCGTCCGGCAGGAGCACACCGCGCACATGCAGAGCCATGTGCACAGTCCTACCGGATCTCCCCCCGCCGCGCGTCGCCGGGCCGAAGCCGCCCCCGCGCGGTGGTCATCGGCGGCACGCTCACCCGGACCGGGTGGGGCCGCCTCACCCGGTGCCGGTGGAGGGTGACAGGACCCCGAGAGGTCAGGGAGGAACGATGCGGACGAAGGTACGTCCCTCGCCCACCGGCGAGATCCCCATCCACCCCGCGTTCGGCTACCTGCTGCGCCGGCAGCGGCACCCGATCGGCGTCCGCGGCGGACCGCGACGTGCCCCGCGCGGGTACCAGCTCAGCGACAGCGACCAGCACCACGTCCGGGGCGCGTACGAGCTACGCCAGCGGCAACTGACCCGCGCCGTGGTGACGGCGGGCCGCCAGCCGGGCGACACGGCGGAGAATCTGGTCGGACAGCTCGAACAGCGGCTGGACGCGCTGGTGCACCGGGCCGGCTTCGCGCGCTCCGTCGACGAGGCCCGCGACCTGGTCTCCCACAACGCCTTCACCATCGACGGCGGCAAGGTCAACCGGCCCTCGTACCTGGTCCAGCCGGGGCAGACCATCCAGGTGCGCCCGGACCGGCAGTGCCGAACGCCCGTCGCCGCCGCCATGGCCGAGTACGCCGAGGGCGACGCGCCGCCGTACCTGGAGGTCGCGCCGGAGCGGTTCACCGCGACCCTGACCCGGGAGCCGCAACGGCAGGAGGTGCCCGCGCTGCGGGACATCTCCCTCGCCATCCACGCCGACGAGGAGGTCGCCCGATGAGCATGCCGATTCCGAACGACCGACGGGTGCCCAACTACCTGCGACAGAGTGGCCGGCCGCAGCTGACACCGCGGCAGCGGCGCCGCGCCGAGCAGAAGGAAGCGCGGCGGGCCAGCCTCACGGGTCAGCGCCCACCGAAGCGGTCGCCGGACCGGTGACCCGCGGCCGGGTGGCGGTAGCGGCCGCCGCCCGGCCGACCCGACGCGCCCCCGACTGCCGGCGACGGAGGCCGGCCGCCACCCTTCGTGCCCTCGCGCTTGTTCTTCGGCGACGTGCTCGCCTTGCGCCGGCCATCACCTGGGCGGGCCCCAGTAACGCCCCCATCTGCTTCATCATCTTCCGCGCGTCGGCAGAGCGGTTGAGCAGCTGCAAGCCGGCGACCACCGCCACCCAGCCGTTTGCCGGCGGCGGCCTGCGCCGTCACGGTCGCGGCCACCTCCGCCGCGCCGACCTCCACGCCGATGTCGCGCAGGTAAACCCCCCGGGGGCGACGTGCCGCGACCGGCCCGGGCCGGTCGCGGCATCGGTACGGGCCAGCTCCCGGGCCTCGTCGCGCGAGCTGATCAGGCCACCGGGAGCGATGCCGATCCGGCAGTGCGCATCGATCTGGCCGGGCAGCACCAACCCGCCGTCCACGACGGCCTCCGCGTCGGGCACCGGTTCGAAGGTGACCCGGTCGCCGACCAGCCAGAGAAACCGAACCCTCGTCGTCCGGCGGCCACGCCGCGGACCTGCCCAGGCATCCGTCCTCCGTCTCCATGTCAGGAGCGGTCCCCCGAGCAACCTTCCCGTCTGCCCGGGGCGAGGCGCTTTGACACCCCGATTCCGCACGGTAGCCGGGAGAGCACGCTAAGAGACGAACGGTTGATTGACAGATTTGTTTATATAAGCATGTCTTGATGAAAAGATCCTTCATCGCCAGGATGCTGCGAAAGCGCCCGCACCTCAGGGCTCGCACAGTTTCGCCTCACAAAAGGAGCGTCGAGACAGTGGCATCACGACGATGGCGTACGGCAGCGGCCGGCCTGGCGGCCGGTCTCCTCCTCCCGATCGGTGCCGGCGCACCACCCGCCGCCGCCCGCCCCGATCAGACCCCCGAAAAGGCCGAAGCCCAGGCGGTGGCCGCGAAGGTCGACAAGAAGGTCACCAGCCAGCTGGCCAAGGACGGCAAGTCAAGTTTCTGGGTCTTCCTGGACAGCAAGGCCAACCTCTCCGGCGCGGCCAAACTCCGCCACAAGGCCGACAAGGCCGCACACGTCTACCGGATCAAGACCGAGCACGCCAACCGCAGCCAGGCCGGCCTGCGCTCGATGCTCGCCACGCGGGGCGCCGATTTCACCCCCTTCTGGCTGGCCAACACGATCAAGGTGACCGGTGACGCCGACCTGCTCGGCGACATCGCCGTACGCTCCGACGTCGCCGAGATCCTCGCGGACGACCCGGTACACATCCCCGAACCACTGCCCGGCGAGGTCGTCCCCAGCACCGACGCGGTGGAGTGGAACATCGACCGCGTCGGCGCCCCCCGGGTGTGGAACGAGCTGGGCGTACGCGGTGAGGGCATCGTGGTGGCAAACATCGACAGCGGGGTGGACGCCACCCACCCGGCCGTTGCGGCCAGCTACCGGGGCCGCAACGGTGATGGAACCACCAACCACAACTACAACTGGTTCGACCCGGCCGACGTCTGCCCCACCGCGGCACCGTGCGACAACAACGACCACGGCACGCACACCATGGGCACGATGGTCGGCGCGGACGGCGCGAACGTGATCGGCGTGGCCCCAGGGGCGAAGTGGATCGCCGCCAAGGGCTGCGAGACCACCAGCTGCTCGCGGGCATCGCTGCTCGCCGCCGGCCAGTGGATCGTCGCGCCCACCGACCTCACCGGCGCGAACCCCCGCCCCGATCTCGCCCCCGACGTCGTGAACAACTCCTGGGGCTCCAGCGTCTACGACCCGTGGTACACCGAGACCGTCTCGTCGTGGCTGGCCGCCGGCATCTTCCCGGCCTTCTCCAACGGCAACAGCGGCCCGAGCTGCAACACCTCCGGCAGCCCCGGGTCTTACACCATCAGCTACAGCTCCGGCGCGTTCGACGTGAACAACGCGATCGCAAGCTTCTCCAGCCGGGGCTCCGGCGAGAACGGCGACATCAAGCCGAACATCGCCGCGCCGGGCGCCAACGTCCGCTCGTCCGTGCGAGGCGGCTACGCGTCCTTCAGCGGTACCTCCATGGCCTCGCCGCACACCGCGGCGACCGTGGCGCTGATGTGGTCGGCCTCGCCGGCCATCCAGGGAGACATCACCGAGACCAGGCGCATCCTGGACGACACCGCCATCGACGTCAACGCCCTCACCTGCGGTGGGACGGTGGACGACAACAACGTCTTCGGCGAGGGTCGGCTCGACGCGTACGCAGCGGTCAACGCCACCCCTCGGGGCGCACTCGGCGCGCTCGGCGGCCAGGTCACCTCGGGCGGGAACGCGCTGGCCGGGGCCAGCGTGACGGTCGCCGGTCCGATGGGCCGGACCACCACCACCGCCGCCGACGGGTCGTACGGGTTCGACCGGTTGATGGTCGGCGACTACACCGTCTCGGTCAGCAAGTTCGGCTACCTGACGGCGACGAGGTCGGTGACGGTCACCGAGAACCAGTCCGTCGAGGCGGACATCACCGTCGAGCAGGCCCCGTCGGCCACGCTCAGCGGCACGGTGACCACCTCGGCCGGTCCGGCCGGCGGCGCGAGCGTCACCATCCTCGGCACCCCGCTGTCCGCGACCGCAGACGAGCAGGGTCGCTACCAGGTGAGGGTGCCGCACGGTCAGTACGACGTCCGCTTCGCCCACGCCTACCGCTGCGCCGACGTGGTGACCCGTCCGGCGACGGTCAACGCGGACACCGTCCTGGACGTCGGCATGCCCGACCGGGTGGACGCCTTCGGTTACGCCTGCGGCGCGGCCGGCGGTTCCTTCGTCAGCGGCACGGAGCTGATGCCGTTGACCGGGGACGACCGGGCCAGCGCCGTCACGCTGCCCTTCCGGGTGCCGCTCTACGGCAGGTCGTACCGGGACGCCTGGGTGAGCACCAACGGCGTGCTCGGCTTCGGCACCTCGTCGACCAGCCGCGCCAACACCGCCCTGCCGAACACCACCAACCCGGACCTCGCGCTCTTCCCGTTCTGGGACGACCTCTACGTGGAGGCCGACTCGGGCATCTACACCGCCGTCACCGGGGTCAAGCCGCACCGCTCCTTCCTGGTGGAGTGGCGCAACGTCTCCATCTTCAGCGACCGCTCGACGCGACTGACCTTCAGCGCGGCCATCGGCGAGGACGGCTCGATCACCTACCGGTACCGGGACATCGCCGGCACCGGCCCGGAAACCGGCACCGGCGCGACGATCGGACTGGAGAACGTCGACGGCACCGTCGGGTTCGAGTACTCGTACAACACCGCGGCGGTCGCCGACGGCACCGCGATCGCGTTCCGCACCACCCGCAACGGCGTGCTGACCGGTGTGGTCACCGACGGCAACGACGGGCAACCGGTGGTCGGTGCCACGGTGACCGCCCGGGTGGGCGGGGCGACCGCGACGGAGACCACGGAGGCCGACGGCTCGTACCTGATCCAGGCCCCGGCCGGCGCAATCGAGCTCAGCGTCGAGAAGGAGCACTACGAGAGCGCCAACGCCGCGGTCGCGGTGGCGGCCGGCGGGGCGGAGGTCCGCTCGGCGGCGCTGCGCACCGCCCGGGTCGGCACCCCGGTCACCGAGCTGGCCGTCGTCGCCCCGGCGGCGCAGACCCGGGCCCGGGAGATCGGCCTGAGCAACACCGGGGCGCTCGGTACCGAGTTCACGGTCACCGAACTCAACGCCGACGGAGTGCCGCAGGACATCGGCTGGCTGAGCCTCTCCGGCGCCAGCGGCACGCTGGCCAGCGGCGGCCGGCACACCGTCGGCGTGGCGGTCAGCACTTCCGGCCTGGCACCGGGGACCTACCACAAGGCCAAGGTGCGGGTCGCCTCGGCCAGCGGCCGCCAGCCCGTCCTGGTCATCCCGGTCACCCTGGTGGTGCCGAGCTACGCCCTGGCGATCAACGCGGGAGCGCAGGCGGGACGGACGGACGTGGAGGGCCAGACGTGGTCGCCCGACCAGCCGTGGGCCGCCGGCGGCGCGGGGTACCTGGGCAACTCCAACCGGCAGTCGACCAGCAGCCCGATCACCGGGACCAATGATCCAGCCCGCTTCGCCGACCTGCGGGAGGGGATGTACGAGTACCGCGTCGACGGGCTCAGTGACGGCGTCTACACCGTCGAACTGGACTTCGCCGAGGTACGCAGGCAGGCCCCCGACAAGCGGGTCTTCGACGTGCTGCTCGAAGGCCAGGAGGTGCTGCCGTCGCTCGACGTGGCCGGTGAGGTCGGCAGTCTCGCCGCACTCACCAGGTCGTACACCGTGCGGGTGACCGACGGCCAGCTCAACGTGCGGTTCGTGACGCACAAGGGCTACGGCCAGCCGATCATCAACGCGCTGCGGGTGACGAACCGCCCGGACCTGGTGTCCTGATCAGGGGGTGGCGTGGGGCCCGGCCATACTCCGGTCGGGCCCCACGACTGCCGCAGGGGGCGGGAGCCGGCCGTCGCTGAGCAGGTCGGTCCGGTGCGGTTAATCCGCCTCCGGCAAGGAGTCCCACGCGCGCACGCTGAGCTCCGGCATTGCCGGCACCACCCTGTTGATCTCGTCGCCCACCGCCACCGCCACGCGTCAACGGGGGCGGTTGTCGCCCTTGCCCAGCTTGTTGAAGTCGATCTTCGGGAGCTTGAAGCCCGGCGGCAGGCCCTGACCGCCGGCCAGGTCACCCGGGTCCAGCCCCGGCGGGAGCTGCGGCATGCCGCCCGGGAAGCCGCCCGGCAGCCCGGCGCCCGCCCCGGTACGCGGCCGACCGCCACCCTTGGTGCCCTTGCGCTTGTTCTTCGGTGACTTGGTCGCCTTGCGCCGGCCCGCACCGGGCAGGCCCATCATGCCGCCCATCTGCTTCATCATCTTCTGCGCGTCGGCGAAGCGGTTGAGCAGCTGGTTGACGTCCATCACGGTGACGCCCGAACCGGTGGCGATGCGGGCCCGGCGGGAGCCGTTGATGATCTTCGGGTTGGTGCGCTCGGCCGGGGTCATCGACCGGATGATCGCGGTGACCCGGTCGAAGTGCTTGTCGTCCAGCTCGGCGAGCTGGTCCTTCATCTGCCCCATGCCCGGCATCATGGCCAGCACGTTGGCGATCGGGCCCATCCGGCGGACCGCGATGAGCTGGTCGAGGAAGTCCTCCAGGGTGAACTGCTCGCCGCCCATCAGCTTGGCGGTCATCTTCTCCTTCTGATCCGAGTCGAAGGCCTGCTCGGCCTGCTCGATCAGAGTGAGGACGTCGCCCATGCCGAGGATCCGGCTGGCCATCCGGTCGGGGTGGAAGACGTCGAAGTCCTCCAGCTTCTCGCCGGTGGAGGCGAAGAGGATCGGCTGCCCGGTGACCTCCCGGACCGACAGCGCGGCACCACCGCGCGCGTCGCCGTCGAGCTTCGACAGCACGACGCCGGTGATCCCGACGCCGTCGCGGAACGCCTCGGCGGTGCGTACCGCGTCCTGACCGACCATGGCGTCGATGACGAAGATGACCTCGTCCGGGTCGACCGCGTCGCGGATGTCGGCGGCCTGCTGCATCATCTCGGCGTCGATGCCGAGGCGACCGGCGGTGTCGACGATGACGATGTCCCGGGCGGCCCGGCGGGCGTGCTCGATCGAGGCGCGCGCGACCTGCACCGGGTCGCCGGTGCCGTTGCCGGGCTCGGGGGCGTACACCTCGACGCCGGCGCGGCCACCGAGCACCTGGAGCTGCCCGACGGCGTTGGGGCGCTGGAGGTCGGCGGCGACCAGCAGCGGCTGGTGACCCTGGGCCTTGAGCCAGCGGGCCAGCTTGCCGGCGAGCGTGGTCTTACCGGAACCCTGGAGACCGGCCAGCATGATCACCGTCGGCGCCTGCTTGGCGAACTGGAGCCGCCGCCCCTCGCCGCCGAGCACGTTGATCAGCTCTTCGTTGACGATCTTGATGATCTGCTGCGCCGGGTTGAGCGCCTCGGAGACCTCCGCGCCGCGGGCCCGCTCCTTGAGGTTGGCGATGAAGCCCTTGACCACGGGCAGCGCGACGTCCGCCTCCAGCAACGCCATGCGGATCTCGCGCGCGGTGGCGTCGATGTCGGCGTCGGTGAGCCGACCCTTGCCGCGGAGCTTGGTGAAGATCCCGGACAGGCGGTCACTCAAGGTGTCAAACACGCGAACATCCCGTTTGTCAGTGTTACGGCGGGCACTACCCGGCCGGTGTACAGCGGTCGGCCACCGCTAGGGTAGCCCGCCGCCCGCACCTGCGTACCAGCCCGGCCCAGCCGCCGGCCCGCCCGGGGCCCGCCGCCGGGGCCGGGCCGCACGGCCGGTCGTTCCGGGGGTCCTGGCGGCCGGGGCTCGGCGCTCGCTCTCCTGACTCGGGCTGCCGTGGAGACGGCGGGATGCGGCGGGCGGCGTCCTGTCGTCGCTCGGAGGGGGCAGAGGGTTCCGGAGACGCTGTCGAGCGGATGACGTAGACGATTCAGCCGTCGCGGGGGATCAGTCGCGCAGGCCAGCCGGGTGCAGATGTCCGCGGCAACCTCCGCCGGGGACCGGCCATGGTTGTCGACCACGAACGTGTCGGGCTCCCGCCCCGCGAGGTCGTCCAGCTCGACCAGCGCGCGCTCGACGTGCCGGTGCCGCCAGCCCCGGGCGCCCGCCTCGACCCGGTCGGCGTCGATCCGGGCGCGCAGCACGTCCGCCGGCACCCGCAGCACCACCTGCCGGACCGGTACGCGCCGGCCCCGCAGCCCGTCGAGGATCTCCGCCCGGTAGTCGGGCCGGAGCAGGGTCATCGGCACGACCACCGGCCGGCCGCCGCGGGCCACGAGCCCGCCGACCCGGACGGTCCAGCGCCGCCAGGCGGCCAGGTCCTGGTAGTCGCCGGTGGGTACCGGACGGGTCCGCCGCAGCAGGTGGCCGACCCACTCCGGGTCGAACCGCCGCGCGCCCGGCAGCCGCCGGCACAGCTCGGCCGCCACCGTGGTCTTCCCCGCCCCGAACGCCCCGTTCAGCCAGACGATCATGAGCTGACCAACCCCGACCAGCTTCCCCGCTACCGGCCTCCGGCGACCATGACCTCGCGGATCGTCCGCAGCAGGATCTTGAAATCCAGCCACAGCGACCAGTTCTCGATGTAGTAGTTGTCGAAGCGCGCCCGATCGGAGATCGGGGTGTCGCCACGCAGCCCGCTGACCTGAGCCAGCCCGGTGAGACCGGCGGGGACGCGGTGACGCCACGAGTAGTGGCTGTGGGCGGCGGAGAACACCTCGACGAAGTGCGGCCGCTCCGGGCGGGGGCCGACCAACGTCATGTCGCCCCGCAGGATGTTCCACAGCTGGGGCAGCTCGTCGAGCGACGTCCGCCGCAGGAAGCGCCCCACCGGCCCCACCCGGCTGTCGTTCGCCACCGACCAGGTGGTCTGCGACTCGGCCTCGCTGGCGGGACGCATGGAACGGAACTTCAGGACCTCGAAGAGCTTGCCGTGCCGGCCCACCCGCTGCTGACGGAACAGGACCCCGGGCCCGCCTTCGATCCGCACCGCCAACGCACAGAGGGCAAGGACCGGAGCGAGTGCGAGGAGCGCCAGAGCACTGAAGACGACATCAACCGATCGCTTGAGGGCCCACCGCCAGCCGCTCAACCGAGGTGGGCGGATACGCATCACCGGGATCGCCCCGATGTGGTCCGGCCTCGCAGTCTGGGTCTGGAACTGGTGCATACGCGGCACGACGAGGATGTCGTACGTGGTGGCCATAGCCTGCCGGAGAAGCCCCGCAAACCGGCTGTCGGTAATGTTCGGATCAGCGATGAGCAGCACGTCAGCCTTGGCCCGCGCCATCGCCACGGTGAGGTCGTCCAGGTCACCGAGGTGCGTCAGGTCGTGCACCGCGTGATCGGTGCGGTGCGGGTTGTCGACGAAACCCACGACCCGCAGCCCGTACTGGGGGTAGCGGGCCAGCACCTCGGCCAGGTCCGCCGCCACGGGCCCGCTGCCGACGAGGATGGTCGCGTGACCAACTATCCGTCGCCGGCGGCCCGTCATGATCGTCCACATTGACAGGCCCCGGCCGACGAGCAGCAGTACGACCATGACCGCGGCCGCGCGGAGGAGACTTCCGAAGTTGGCGAAGCTCTCGTGCCGGAGGGCCGCGACGAAGGCGACCAGCGACGCTGCCACGAGGAAACGGCTGAGAATCACCGGCGCCTCGTCGAGGATCGACAGGTGCAGGCGGGATCGGTAGAGGCCGCCGGAGGCCAGCAGGGCGATGGTCAGGAGACCCATGACCGTCAGCCCACGCCAGTGATCGGCGTTGAAGGGCACCGGAGCCAACATGACGGCGAGGTCCACGGGCAGCACGAGCATCCAAGCCCGGAGATAGCCGATCGTCGCCCGCTCAGGAGCTGTGGCCGGTGGCGGCTGGGTGCCGTCTCCCCGCAGTCCGCCGGACGGTATCCGCAGGTCGAGAGTTTCCGCGTCGAC
This sequence comes from Micromonospora sp. CPCC 205739, assembly GCF_036906795.1. Classification (NCBI taxonomy): domain Bacteria; kingdom Bacillati; phylum Actinomycetota; class Actinomycetes; order Micromonosporales; family Micromonosporaceae; genus Micromonospora; species Micromonospora sp. CPCC 205739. The sequence goes on from NZ_JBAKHS010000003.1 coordinate 127,593, forward strand.
CGCGCCCCGGCTCATCTGCACGGGAGGCATGAACACATTCGTCGACAAGCTTGTCTGTCCAGAACCCACCTTGCGCGTCTCCCCCGCGAATGGCACGTCAATCCGCGGGCCTGAGCCACGCGTCATTGTGACGAGCGCCGCCGGGGACGTACACGTTACTCCAGATGCGAATCTCCCCGCATGCAGCGCTCGTGATCTTAACCTGGACAGGAGCCGCCGCTAGCAGCGAAAAGGCGAACCCCGTGGGCTGTTCGGTGGACCGGTTATCCGCCCCGCAGGCGAATCTGAACCGACTTTTCGATGCTGCGGCGAGGTCCATTACGGAGCGTACCTGTGCTACTACTACAAGCGATAGACGCACGTGCCTGGCCTCACTCTCCCCCGAGGCCGCGGCCCGCACGGTAGGTATCCTTCTCCCTGCTGGCCGTGGCGATGGGGGAAGGTCTGCAATGGGGGGCATCATTCACGTGTGCACCGGGAACCAGGCCCGGTCACCAATTGCCCTACGGCTGATGGAGGCCGGCCTCCGGGACCGATACGGCCGGGCAGCCGAATCGATCTTTGTGACGAGCGGCGGCACCCAGGGGCCGCCCGGCCGGCAGATGCAGCCCTTCGCCATTGCCGAGCTGGAACGTCGCGGTGTGCCCGCGGACCATTTCGTCTCACAATTGCTCGACCTGGACGCTGTGGCACGTGCGCACCTCGTCCTCACCGCCACTCGCAAGCATCGTGACGAGGTTGTCGCCCAGGTACCCAAGGCCCTCCCTTACACGTTCACCTGGCGAGAACTGGCGTGGCTGGTGCGCGGGCTCAAACCCGACGAGGTGCCCGGACATTACGCGGTCGAACGGGCCGCCAACCTGGCTGGTGTGGTCAAGCAGCGGCGCGGTTACCTGCAGCCGCTGCCGCCCGAGAGCTTCGACATCGCCGATCCCATGGGTGGCACCAGACAGGACTACCGCGTCGCGGCGGACCAGATCGAAGAGGCGATCGAGGCGATTCTGGGCGTGGTGTAGCGCTGAGCCCTCTTCATCGTGACCAGCATGATCACGATGAAGAGGGCTCATTGGGCGACGATGGCCGCACCGGTCACGGGAAGCAGCGGCGTGGCGGCCGAGGCTCTCCGATCACCAAGGTCCATCCTCGCGGTTCTCAGACCCGCCAGGTCCGTTTTCGCAGCTCCCGACCGAGATATGCTGCGTCTCGTCGATTTACCTGCCGGCCGCCGGGCGTTGCTGGTGCCGGGCCGGCGGTAAGGGGGTCGCTCGACCTTGTGGGGGCGCCACCGTGGCCGCCGGCGCACGATCGGTATTGGGCGGCGCCATCACGGCCTGGGCAGCCTTGGCAGCCGCAGCCCCCGTCCACCCGCCGGGCTGGTCGGCGTAGTAGCCGTCCTTGTTCTTCCGCTTGACCCGGTTCGCCACTACCCCGAGGATGCGGGCATCGACGTGCCGAAGGGCCTCGATCGAGGTCGCGAGCTGGTCGGTCTTGGTCGAGCCGACCCGGGTCACCACGAGCGCGCCGTCGGTGGCCCGCGCCAGCACTGCAGCATCGATCACCGGCAGCAGCGGTGGCGCATCGAAGATCACAACCATACCGCTCGCCACCAGGCCCGCGACCATGTCGGCGAGGCGGCGCGTGCCGAGCAGTTCGCTGGGGTTTGGCGGGGTCGGACCGGAGGTCACCACGTAGAGCGGCAGCTCGCGCCGCCAGTGGTGCATTGCGGCCTCGATCGGCACGTCGCCGACGAGCACGCTGGTGAGGCCGACGCCACCCGGCAGCCCGAACAGTGTGGCAATCCTCGACTTGCGGAGATCGCCGTCGATGAGGACGACCCTCTCGCCGGATTGGGCGAGCGCGATAGCCAGGTTGGCGGCAACGGTGGACTTGCCCTCGCCGGCGACCGAGCCCGTAACCACAAAGCTGCCGATTCGCCCGTCGATCGAGAGAAAGCGGATGTTGGTCCGCAACCGGCGGAACTCCTCGGCCCGCAGTCCGGTCGGGTCGTCGGCGATCAGCCCTCGCACCTTCGTCTTCGGGTCGTCCCCAATCTCGCCCACGACGGCCGCGTCCGCCACCAGGGCGGCCTCTCGCCGGCCGTGGATGGTCGTGTCCAGCGTATGACGCAGGACCGCGACGGCGACGCCAGCAGCCAGGCCCACGAGAATCCCAAGCGCAAGGTTGAGCTGCGTTCGTGGCGAGACGGGCGCCTCCGGCAGCGAGGCGCTCTTAGTGACCGTGGCCTTCACCGGGGACGTTGACCCACCGACAGGGGTCTCAAGGTCTGTGATGAACTTGGTGAACTCCGTTGCCACGGTGTTGGCGATATCCCGCGCCCGTTCGGGTGATGGATCGGTGACCGACACGTCAAGCAGGACCGTCCCAAGCGGTGACGAAGCTTCGATCCTGCTAGCGAGCTTCGCTGGTGTATACGGGAGGCCCAGCTGCTCGATCACGGCGCTTGCGACTATGGGGCTGTCGACGATGTCGGCGTAAGACCTCACCCGCTGCTGGGCGAAGGCGCCACCCTGACTGAGTTCCGAGGCGCCAACATCGCGGTCATTGATCGAGACGAAGAGCTGTACGTCAGCACGGTAGAGCGGCGTCTGGAACCAAGAGTATCCTCCAGCCGCCACGCCGCCGACAATCAAAAACGCGACCACTAGGAGCCACTGCGCCCGCACAGCGCGCAAGTACTGCGACATGTCCATATTGCTCCGAAGGATCCGAATCGGCGAAGACGAGCCGGCTCAGACTACCAAGTGGCCGCTTGGTTCGATGACAGGAGGAACTTCGAGATAGCCGCTTCGAAGGCTGCCTACTGACACACGATGGACATGCAGCGCCTGGACGTCCTAACATAACGAACTCCCAATCCATGACCCTCGGACAAATGACCGAGCGAGTCCATCCGAAATGAGGACCTATACTCCCGATCGAAGGGCGTACAACGGTACGCGCCATGACTTGTGCGAGATGGACGGAAAGGGAACAAGGTGGAGAGTGACTCCGCGGCTGACGGGATTGCAGCACTGGATCGACCGCGGGCGCCCGCACTGGAAGTAGTGATAGTTACCTACGGAGGCCCCGTCGCCGTAAGTAACTGCCTCCGATCACTTCAGGCGAACGTGCTTCCCACGATCGATACGGTTGTACACGTCGTAGACAATTCAAGTCCAGATGAAACTCCGGATCTCATTGAGGCAGAGTTCCCCTGGGTTCGATTGCACCGGCGAGCGGACAACGCTGGATTCGCGGTCGCCAACAATCAAGTCTTGCGAACGGTCGTGGCGCCATGGATCTTGGTCCTCAATCCCGACACGGAAGTACCCTCTGGCGTCATTGAGCATCTAATTCGATCTAGTAAAGCGGAACGGAGAATTGGGCTCCTGGGTTGCAGGCTTGTTCAGGCGGACGGGACGTTTGACCACGCGTCCAAGCGTTCGTTTCCGTCACCACTGGACGCCCTGGACTACTTCACCCCGCACCGACGAAGTCGGTCGCGGTACCTCGCACCCCATGTCGATGAGAACGCAGCGGGCTACGTCGACGCCGTCAACGGAGCATTCATGCTCGTCAGGCGCGAAGCGCTCTTGGACGTCGGACTCTTTGACGAACAGTTTTGGATGTACGGGGAGGATCTTGATTGGTGTAAGCGCTTTTCCGATCGAGGATGGTCGGTCCTATATGACGGCCGCGTCACAGTGACGCACCTCAAGGGCGCGAGTTCGGGCAAACGGCGCGGTCCTTTTCTGAATTGGCATTTCCATCGCAGCATGGCCATCTTCTATCGAAAGCATCAAAGCGGCCGGTATCGCCTTGTCGATGCATTTGTCTACGCCGGGATCGGTGCACGGTTGGTTGTTTCGATGGCCACCAATGCGATGGCCTCTTGGCTGGGACGGGGACGTTGAGGCCCCCCGTGGATGCTATCGTTCCGGCCTCACTTGTCATGACCGTGCTCAACGAGGCCAGTTCACTTCCTAGTTTCCTCGCCCAGCTGGGCCGGCAGAGCGTACTTCCGGACGAGATCGTCATCGTCGACGGTGGATCGGACGATGGGACGCTCGACCTGCTCGAGTCATGGGTCCCACCTTCGGGAGTGACGCTCAACGTTTTCACCAGGCCCGGCGCTAATATCTCCCAGGGCCGAAATGCGGCGATCGCTGCCGCAGCTAACGAAGCGATCCTGGTTACAGACGGTGGAACTCTTCTGACGGACCGCTGGGTCGAACTGCTGTGGCAGGCGCTCAATGGTGGAGCTGACGTCGCAGCTGGCTTCTTCGAACCGCACGGCGAGACGCGGTTTCAGACGGTACTTGCTCACGTCATCACGCCCAAGCTATCTGAAATCCGGCCGGCCACCTTCCTTCCCTCTAGCCGATCCGTCGGCTTCTGGCGCCATCGGTGGCGAGAGGCGGGGGGTTATCCAGAGTGGCTTGACTATTGCGAAGACCTGGTACTTGACCTGGAGCTCAAGAGGTTGGGTGCCAAGTTCGTCTTCGTTCCGGACGCAGTTGCAGCATGGGATGCTCGGGCGGACCTTCGATCCTTCGCCAAGCAGTACTATCGCTATGCAAGAGGGGACGGAAAGGCTGGACTTTGGCCGAAAAGACATGCGATACGGTATGGCGTCTACTGCGGCGTAGTCATCCTGATTCCAACAGTCGGCGTGTGGAGCGTCCCCATCGTCCTCGTTGGCGCCGTGGCCTACCTGCAAAAGTACGTGCGGAGGCTCACGTCGGGTCGCACGTTGCCAGGCCCTGAGTGGTTGAAAGCCCTCTGTCTTGTTCCCGTCATCGTCGTCACAGGCGACGTCGCGAAGATGGCGGGGTATCCTGCCGGACGCGTATGGCGGCTTCGGAAGCGACAAGGACGATGAACGAGATTTCAACGGTAGCGGCGATCGTGGTTCACCATCAATCCTTATCTACGATTGGCAACACGCTGCAGGACCTGGTGCGGGCAGGTGTGCCTCGCAGCAATATCGTCATTGTCGACAACAGCGAGGACGCCGGAACGGTCGCGGCGCTTGAGGCCAGCGCACCAGAGGGTGCGCTGGTCGTCACCGTCGCCAACGAGGGGTACGCAAGCGCCGTCAATCACGGACGCCGCCTCCTCGGCGAGCGGTCCGTTCCACCCGACTACGTGCTAGTGGCAACCCACGAGATCCGAATCGATCCAGACAGCGTCCGACGCATGGTAGACACCATGTCGGAGCAACCTAGCGCAGGCGCCGTTGGACCCCTGCTACTACGAGGTGAGTCGGAGAAGGTCTGGTCGGCCGGCGGGTTCCTGACGAGTTGGCTGATGCACCCATGGCACGCCGAACACGGCCGTTCTCGTAGCGCGATACCGGCCAATCAGATCGAGTGCGACTGGCTGGACGGAGCACTCGTCCTATATCGATCCAAAGTCTTTTCGGGAATGGCCCTGCCGGAGTTGTACTTCCTATACTTTGAGGAACTTGACTTCCACACAACCTTGCGTCATCAAGGATGGAAGGTTGTGTGTGACCGGCGTTCAGTGGCGAGGCAGCAATCGCATGGCACGCCGCTCGGGTACAGAGGTCGAAACATGCAAATTTTCATGTTTCGTCACGCCTCTATGATTCGCGTTCTTGTGTCTACTCCGACTGACATTGCGCGGCACTCTGCTAAGGCCCTATTGGGGCGAGCCCGGTTCGGCGAGGTCACTGCGATGGTCGGCGGCTGGCTTGCAGCCTGGAAGCTTCGACTTCTCGATGGTAACCGAATCAAGAGCGCAGAGTAACCTGCATGCGCACCTCTGTACGGCCAGCCCAGGGCGTGCCAGCCAGTGGCGCAGCAGTGCTGAGTGGCTTCGTCGGCACCTCGATGGCGTTTACTGTGTTGTTCCCCGCGATCGTAGGAACAGTAGCGCCAAGCCGTCTTGTGATGATCGCCGTCGGGTGGCTCTTCGTCGTTGTCGAGGTGGCGAGGCAGGCAAGCCACAGGACAGCTGGGCTGGTGTTCGGCCTCGGAAGCGCATATCTCGGCGTAGTCATGAGCATTGCATTGGTCGGGCCGAATGATGATCCAATGTATGCAGTCAACGGCGTCCGCTTAGCTATCACACTTCCGCTGTATCTGCTTGTTGGAGCACTGCTCTTCAATTCATCACATAGGCACATCTACGCGCGAGCGTTCGTGGCGGTGGCAATGTTGGCCGCTGCACTAGCTGTTGTCGAGGCAGCAACTGCCACGTCTGTCTTGGGGCGGGATTACGACTTTGCCCGCTTCCAGCGCGAAGGGCAAGCACGTGCGCTGGTGGGCTCGGAGCAGGTACTGGTGTTCGGCACGCTGCTGGCGGGCGTTGTCCCTCTGGTAAGGGAAACCCGGTGGAGGCTGGCCGTTCTTCCTAGCGTCATACTTTTGGCGGGCTCAATTAGCTCGGGCAGCCGCGGTCCCACGATCATCGCAATCTTGGTGATTGCGCTTGATCTGGTACCGCCTGTCGTCGCTCTCATTCAGAGAAGGCCGTCCCTCGCGAAGTGGGCCAGTGTCGTGATCGTTGGCGGCGTGCTGCTCGCCTCCTTCGTTGTTTGGACTCCAGAGGTCCGTGGCTTGACAGGAGCCGCATACAGCTCCGCCTACAGGGCGGGGATATACGCGCTGCTGCCTGACATCCTCAATGCTGCACCATTTGGCATCGGGCTTGGTTCGATCCCTTATGGGGTGTGGCTCTTGCCAAGCGAGCTCTTTGGCGTGCGAGACCTGGCTGCGACGGTAGACTCCGAACTCGTCTATCTTGCCATAACATTCGGATGGGCGGGTATCGCTTTGTTCGTGATCGCAGCGTGGATCTCAGCCGCAGGCTACTGTGCTTCGAGAACATTTGGCCTTTGCGCCTTGGTAATCACGTTCTCTGGACTCTTCGTCGCATTGCATGCCTGGGATTCGCTTGGCCCCCTTTGGTATCTTGCCGTTGGGGCGTCGGTTATGGCGGTCAGACAGAAACGGCGAGGCCACGCGCCTCACGATGTTCATATCAGCCGGGTGACGGCAAATCGAAAGGCAGCGTAGGGTGTCGGGTCATCACGTGAGGATTCAGGTATTCGAGCAAGCGCGCACCGCCCACCTCGATCGCCTTGCTTTGCTGCCGAACACGCAACTCTTCTTCCGACACCGCAGTTTCGACTTCGATGAGGCTCAGGCAAGCAAAGTTGACGCCACTCAGATGAGTAGGACCGCAATGATTTGGCGTCTGGCGCAGTCCACTCCAGAGGTCATCGAGGTGAACGAGCCCATGTTCCTTCGCGCGTGGCCGACGATAATAGCCGCCTACTGCGGCGCATTGTTGGCGTCTTTACGCAGTCGTCGTCGTGTTCGTATCGTGTGTTACGCGATTGAGAACGGTGATGCCGAGGCCTCTTTCGCGCGACACTTTCGCATTGCACACGTCATCTCGCGTCTGTTGTTTAGACTTGCGGTTAATGGCTTGGTGAGCCGAGTGGACGGTATGGCCTTCGGCACAGAGGGTGCGGCGGCGAACTACAGCCGGTTCGTTGCGAGTCGTCATCGCTTAAGCCTGGCAACGTTCTCACCGTTGGAGCCGGCCTGCTCCTGCGACGACTCGATTGAGTCCCACGGAGTCCTGTTCGTCGGTGCGCTCGAGCAGCGCAAGGGCGTCGCAGAGCTGATGGCGGCGTGGGAGTCTGTTACTGGTGACTTGCCTGGTGTGACGCTAACTGTCGTAGGAAAGGGACAGATGGAAGATGTCATTACTGAGTGGATTCGTACGCAGCCATCGGCTCGCCTGGTAGTCGATCTCGAGCGGAGCGATCTTCACCACGCCTATCGCAGCGCTCGTGTGCTGGTGCTGCCGTCACTTCGCACTCCTCATTGGCGTGAGCAGGTCGGCCTTCCGATCGTGGAGGCACTTGCCCATGGCTGCGAAATCGTGACCACAGATGAGACTGGCCTGGCGGACTGGCTCGACCGGCATGGCCACCGCGTTGTGCCATCGGAACTGCCGGTCGGGGCATTAAGTGCCGCGATTCGGGAAGCTTGGCGGAGCGCGCGCCCACGATCTGAGATTCTCAGCTCTCTGCCCGAGCGTGATGGACGAAACCTTGCGGCCGAGTGGCTCTTTGCTAAGCCCGACAACAGCTAGCTAGTTGGTGTGTCACCAGCCCAGCAGCAGAAGAGCGAATGCGGCGCCAAGCGAACCAATGCCCGCATATCCAAGAAGTCTCTGCCTTAGGGCGAATCCTCCGATGGTTGTGGTCACCGCCTGAGATACTGCAAAGGCACCGAAGTATCCAATGAACGTTGGATTCCGCAGTAGAAGGTACGCGGCGCTCGAGGCAAGAACGAGGTCTACGATAGCCTTAGTGAGTAGCGCTCCCCCCTGTCGTTGTGCGTTGAGTTCGCGAACGGTGATTGCACTGACGGCTAGCATCAAGAGCCAGGCAACTATTACTACTACTCTTGATACGTACTCATTAGAATTCGCCGAATGAAGGCCAATACCGACTGGCACAAGAGCCGTGAATGCGATAGTCAGTGCAACTGGAAGAGCGCGGAGTGGTGCCCGGGTGTCCACCCAGTTGTATCGGACTAGTAATACTGAGTTTACAAATAGCATTGTCGCCGAGTTACCGATCTTGCCAATCGTTGATGTAAGGAATACTGTGCCCGGCTCCAGCTGGGCGACAGCGGCCATGTACAGCATGGGCAGGATCGAGCTCGTTATGACTCCAATCGCCAATCCGATGATGTGCCGGCCCATCGAATCGGTCTTGGCCACGGATGGGGCCAGCGAGATTTCTGGCACCTTGAGCCTACGTGCGAATGCGTAGAGGCCGACTGCGGCGGAAGCCCATCCGAGTGCCGGAAGCATGTTGACAAAGGAAGGCCCTCCGTTTCGCCAGAACGCGAGGTGTAAACCCGTTCCCAGCAACAGTCCGAAGTTCGGCGCGATCGCTATTGCTGCGAAGAGGACTGGCCTTCCGAGGCAGGCCCGCCGCACGCCATTGACCGCAGTGGCAGCCGTGACAGCCCCACCGCATCCCAGCAATGCAAGGATGACAATCGTTTCCCTGCTGTTATGGCCGTCCATGAACCCCGTGTGACTGAGAAGGCCAATCTGCCCTGCCGTCAGAACGAGGGTCACACTAGTCGCGATACTGCTCGATCTTCGCCAAGCTGTAAACTGGGGGCGACCGACGGCGACGTTGTATACGACTCCAATAGCAACCCCGTTGAGCCCCGTAAGTGCGACTTGCGTGCCAATCGCATATATGTCTGCAGTCGATAGTCCAAGTACGGGGAGTAATAGCGCCGTGCATGCTGCCAGTACCTGCGAGATGAGTGTCAACGACATCACGAGGCCAAGCCGCTTCATCGTGCGGCCGGGCGCGGCCGTTGTCGACTCGGATGGAGGATCGGCATTCTCGCTACTGGCCCGATCCGTGGCGGTCTTGGTCGTTTTCAGTGGAGCCGTCCAATCTGGGATTCGACGTGTTGCGTCATGTTGATTTCCCGAGGTTCCAGGGGACCCTTGCAGGCAGCCTGGATGGGCAGTTTACAAGTTGACCGCCCTGGAGCTCTGGGTGGCCGTCGACTTCGTCGTCCTTTCAGAAGACGAGGCGCTTGACGTGCGAGCCAAGCCAAGTACGTCACCTGCGTACGCGGAACGGTCATCGACGTGGTCATGGACGTCGGTGTCGGCCCGCCGACTTTGGGCAATGGGAGGCGATCCGCCTCGACGACGTCGACCGGCGCCCCACGCCCACCGGCACCGGGTCCCCGCAGGCCTGACCGGGCTCGCTCAAGTCAGCGGTCTGCGGGGAGCCACCCCCATCTCCGACCGGGCGCGCTTCGACAACTACTACACCGGGCACTGGTCGCTCTGGCTCGACGTCAAGATCATACTCCGCACCATTCACGAGGTCCTGATCGCCAGCCGCCGGTATCCGCGGCGGGCGCCACCGAGCTCGGAATGTCCGCGCATGTAGCGTTTGGGGAGCTTGGGTAAGCCCAGGCTGTCTAGATCGGCGCGAACCCTGACTAATCGGTTACTCATGCCACCCATCTGGCTGGTCCTGGCGCCGCTATTCGGCTGAGCATTTGCCTGACCCGTTCATGCCTCGCCGCCCCGGGGTTGAGAAGAACTCCCATTGCGGCTTAGATCGGGGGGAAGGTGTGCGCCGACAAAGCGAGTAATTGAGGAATACATGTCAGACGTGTTAAGCCCGCTTGGCCCGGACTCATCCGAGCGTAGAAGGCGCGGCTGGCGTTCCTTCAAACAGTGGCAGAAGGCCGTCATTGTCCTTCTCACGCTCGTGCTCATCGGCGGAATCTGCGGCGGGGCCGGCACGCTCCTCCTCGTCGGCCGCTATGAAGGCAAGACCCACCACGAGGACATCCTTGGGCCGATCGCTGCGCCCAAGGACGAGCAGCGCTGGAAGTCGGGGCCACTCGATCTGCTGCTGCTCGGCAGCGACAGCCGGGAGGGCGGGCCCGACGAGGGGAGCGTCAACGGTCAGCGGTCGGACACCATCATGCTGGTGCACCTGAGCAAGAACCTCGACCGCGCCACCATCGTATCGATCCCGCGGGACAGCTACGTCTACGTTCCTCCGGCCAAGGGCTGGAACGGTGGCATGAACAAGCTGAACGCCGCGTTCGCCTTCGGTGGCGCACCCCACGCCGCGAAGACCCTCACCCAGCTGACCGGGGTCAAGTTCGACGGGGCGATGATCGCCAACTTCGCCAGCATCCACAAGATGGTCGAGGCGGTCGACGGCGTACGGGTCTGCATTCCGTACACGGTCCGGTCGACCTTCTCGGACAAGGTGTGGGAGAAGGGCTGCCACCAGCTTGACGGGGCGGCGGCCGAGGAGTTCATGCGGCAGCGCAAGGCCGTGCCGGGCGGGGACTTCGGGCGCATCCACGACCAGCAGCTGGTCGTCAAGGCCATCGCGGAGAAGGTCGCCGCGGAGGGCATACTGCAGAACCCGTTCCGCCTGGACGAGTTGGTGGTGACGGCCGCCGAGGCGTTGACCATCGACAAGTCCCTCGACCTGCAGGAGTTGGCGTCGGTCGTCCGGGACATCAAGCCCGCGAACATCAAGTTCGCGACGGTGCCGTACACGAGCGCCAGCCTGAAGACCCACGCCGGCTCCGCGGTGAAGCTGGACGACGCGAAGGCGAAGGAGATGTTCGCCGCGATCCGCGACGACACTATCCAGGAGTGGCTGGCCGCCCACCCGCAGAAGGTTCCCGGTAGCTGACCGGAGCCCGGTCCCGTTTGCTGACCCGCTCCGCGGAGCCGGCGCCCCGCTGCCACCAGCGCCGCCTACCCGCCGCCGACCGTCGCCCCGACGCCCGGGGTGTCCCCGGCGGCCCCGAGCGCCGCCGCGAGGAAATTCGCGTTGGACCGGGCAACGCCCGCTGCACCCAGCTCCTGCAGTAGGGCGGCGATCGCGGCGGGCAGGTTCTGCACCGTGAGCATCCACACCAGGCCCAGCCCCACGGGCAGGGCCACTGCTCGCAACGCGCTGGGTCGGCCGAGCAGCCGTACGGTGCCCACGGTGAGGCGTACCAAACCAAGCAGCATCCGGAGCGTGGTGGTCTTGCCGACGCCTTCAGACCGAGGAAGTCGTACACCTCGCCGGCCCGCACGGTCAGGTCGAGTTCGTGGACGGCGGTCAAGCCTCCGTACCGCTTGCTGAACCCTTCGGTCTGACTGGCACGTTCATGCCCCGACGGTGCCGGATGGCGGAGCCTTCAGCGTCGTCCCGACAGCGGCTCCCTCAATGGGGCCAGAGGCGTTGCCCCCGCGCCGGTGCGCCCGGACCACGCCCCGGGCCCACGTCAGCATGTCGCACCCGTCGTCCCGGCACTGCCCGCAGCGCCCAGTGACCCGGTGCTCGCTCGGCTGCTCCCGGTGCGCCGTGATCACCCGCTTGGCCGTCCAGAGCACCAGGGCAGGCGTGATCGGTCCGTCATCCATGGGCACGGCTCCACCTCCAGAGGAGCAGGTCCGGGCACCGATCCCCGATCAGGTGCCCGGACCGCTATCCGAGGTCCCGTTGGTTGCCGACCGGAGGGACCCGCCATCGAACCTGCCATGGCTATCCATTGCTAGTCAAGCTCTCACCATGGGTGATTGAGTAGGAGATGCCGACCGGAGGGAACCACCAGTGCCACCGCAGTACGCCTACCAACGCGTAGCCGAGGACATGACGAACCGGATCAAGTCCGGGGAGTTCCCGCCCGGCTCACGCCTGCCCAGCCGGGCCGAGCTGTGCGAGCACTACAAGGTGTCCAGCTTCGTTGCCGACCGAGTGTTTCTGATCTTGAAGATGCAGGGACTCACGGAGTCGCTGCCCGGTGCCGGGGTGTACGTCAAAGAGAACGGCTAGCGGTGACAGGGAACGGCCCGGACCTGGAGGTCCGAGCCGTTCGTCTGTGCCGGGTCAGGCTGCCGCAGACGCCTTGCTCTTGTCTGCGTAGGCACGTGTGTTGCCCAGCCCGGCCAGGGCCGCAGCGGCGCGCTCGCGGCTCTGCCTGGCCGCCTCCTGGACGAGCTGCTGTGACGGCCGCCAAGGCGTTGACCATCGACAAGTCCCTCTGCAGGAGTCGGCGATCACCGGTCGTCGCGCCGAACGGCCTGGGCGGGCAGTACAGCTAGCCCGAGACCAACCCCGACTGGTACGCGAAGACCACCAGCTGGGCCCGGTCGCGGGCGGCCAGCTTCACCATCGCCCGGCTGACGTGGGTACGCGCGGTCGCCGGGCTGACCACCAGCCGGTCGGCGATCTCGGCGTTGCTCAGCCCCTCGCCGACCAGCCCCACCACCTCCCGCTCCCGCTCGGTGAGGGTGTCCAGCCGGGGGTGCGGGCGGGGCACCCGGGCCGGTCGGGTGGCGAACTCCCGCACCACCCGCCGGGTCACCGACGGCGAGAGCAGCGCCTCCCCCTCGGCGACGAGGCGGACCGCCCGCAGCAGTTCGGCCGGCGGGGTGTCCTTGGTCAGGAAGCCGCTCGCCCCGTGGCGCAGCGCGTCGAAGACGTACTCGTCCAGCTCGAAGGTGGTCAGCACGATCACCCGGGTACCGGCCAGCTCCGGGTCGGCGACGATCCGGCGGGTGGCCTCGATGCCGTCGACACCGGGCATCCGGACGTCCATCAGCACCACGTCGGGGCGTACCTCCCGGGCCAGCGCCACCGCGCGCAGCCCGTCGGCGGCCTCGCCGGCCAGGGTGAGGTCGTCCTCGCTCTCGATCAGGGCGCGCAGCCCGATCCGGACCAGGTCCTGGTCGTCGGCGACCACCACCCGGATCATGCCGGCGCCGCCACCGGCAGGCGGGCGCGGACCCGGAAGCCACCGTCGGGGCCGGGGCCGGCGGTCAGCGCGCCGCCCAGCGCGGTGACCCGTTCCCGCATTCCGGCCAGCCCGTGCCCCGCCCCGCCGGTCGCGCCGACTCCCCGGTCGGTCACCTCCACCACCAGCTCCTCCCCGCCGTAGTCGACGGTCACCCGCGCGGCGGTCACCCGGGCGTGCCGCAGCACGTTGGTCAGCGCCTCCTGCACCACCCGGTACGCGGCCAGGTCCACGGCGGCGGGCAGCGGCCGGGGCTCGCCGGTCACCCGGAGGTCCACGGTCAGGCCCGCCCCGGCCAGCCGTTCCCGCAGGGCGTCGAGCCGGGCCAGCCCGGGCACCGGCCCGCGCTCGGTGCCCCGCCGGACCGCCCCGAGGGTGACCCGCAGCTCGTCGAGCGCCTCCCGGCTGGTCCGGCTGATCGCGGTCAGCGCCACCTCGGCCTGCTCGGGGCGCTTGGGCATCAGGTGCAGCGCGATGTCGGCCTGCATGCTGATCGCCGCGAGCCCGTGTCCCACCACGTCGTGCACCTCCTGGGCGATGCGCAGCCGCTCTTCGTCGGCCTGCCGGCGGGCCTGCTCGGCGCGGGTCCGGGTGACGGTCTCGCGGTTGGTCCGCACCGCCACCCCCAGCGCGAACGGTACGACGACCCAGGCCGAGCCGGGCAGCACCCCGGCCAGGCCGGGCGAGGCGCCCCGGGACCAGAAGACGTGCACCAGGATCACGACGAGCGCCGCCGCCGCGGCGACGGCGGCCGGCCGGATCGGCAGCCGGACCGCCACCGTGTAGACGGCGACCAGGAAGGTCAGCAGCACCGGCCCGTACGGGTAGCCGAGCACCAGGTAGGCGGAGACGGCGGCGGCGACCACGGCGAGGGTGGCGCGGGGGGCGAGGCGGCGCCCGGCCAGCACGAGGGCGGCGACCGCGACCAGGGCCAGGCAGCCGGCGTCGACCGGCGCGGCGTCGGGCTGGTTACGGCCGGCCGGGCCGGTGGCGAGCAGCCCGAGCAGCAGCAGGAGCACGGCCAGCGCCAGGTCGGCCGCCGCCTCCTGGCGTCGGCCGCCGGGCTGGTCCCGCAGGCGCATGCCGGTCATTCTGCCCCGGCACCGCGGCTCGGTCGTCCGTCCGGACGCGGCGTCGCGCCTACGCTGCGGGACGTACCCGGCGGCCGGGCCGGGTCAGACGGCGGCCAGCACGGCGGCTTCGAGCCGGGCCCGCTCGGCATCGGAGGGCCAGCCGCCGACGAGGTAGAACGCGTCCACCACGTCACCGCCGAGGGTGGAGATCCGGGCCGCGCGGACCTGGGCGCCGGCCTCGTCGAGGGCGCAGGTGACCCGGTAGAGCAGGCCGGCGGCGTCGGCGGCGCGCAGCTCCAGCAGCACCGCGTCGGTGGCCGCCTCCCGGTGCCAGACCACCCGCGGGGCGGCCCCCTCACCGCGCGCCGCGAGGGCCCGGCCGCGCAGCCGCTGGGTGACCGAGACGTCCCCGTCGACGGCGCGACGCAGGTCGGTGCGGAGCGCGATCGGGTCGGGTGAAAGCCCGTAGCGCGGCTGCACCCGGCACTCGACCAGGGCCCGGCCGTCGACCGTGGAGGCGTCGGCGGAGAGCACCTCCAGCCGGTGCAGGGCCAGACACCCGGCCACCGTCGCGAGCAGGCCACGCCGGTCCGCCGCGGCCACCGACACCCGGTCCTCCGCCAGGTGTACGACCGGCAGCGGCCCCGCCACCAGCGCCGGGTCCGGGGCCGGGGGCGCGGGCAGGGCGCCGGTGTCCAGCGCGGTACGCACCCGGGCGACCAGCTCGGCGACCAGCCGCCCCTTCCAGTCCGACCAGGCGGCCGGCCCGGTGGCCGCCGCGTCGGCGCGGACCAGGGCGTGCAGCAGCTCCAGCGTGGTGGTGTCGCCGACCCGCTCGGCGACCCCGGCGATGGTCACCGGGTCGTCGAGGTCCCGCCGGGTGGCCACGTCGGGCAGGAGCAGGTGCAGCCGGACCAGCGCGCCGATCAGCGCCGCCTCCGGCGCGGGCAGGCCGATCCGGGCGGCCACCGCCTCGGCCACCGGCGCCCCCACGGTGCTGTGGTCTGCGGAGGTGCCGGCGGGCTCATGCCTGCCGGCCCGCCCGGCGGCACCTCCGCCGGGGAGTCCCTTGCCGATGTCGTGCAGGAACGCGCCGAGCAGCAGCAGGTCGGGGCGCTCCACGTCACGGGTGTGCCGGCTCGCCTCGTACGCGGTCTGCACCAGGTGCCGGTCGAGGGTGAACCGGTGCACCGGGTTGTGCTGGGGCAGGCTGCGCAGCCGGGTCCACTCCGGCAGCCAGCCGTCGATCAGGCCGTACCGGTCGCAGGTCTCCCAGGCGGGCACCAGGCCGGGACCGGCGCCGAGCAGGGTGATCAGCGCGGCGCGGGCGGCCGGCGGCCAGGGCGCGGGCAGCGGCGGGCAGTACGCGGCGAGCCACTCGCAGGTGGCCCGGGCGATCGGCAGCCGAGTGGTGGCCGCGGCGGCGGCGATCCGCAGCGACAGGCTCGGGTCGGGGCGGGCGCCGATGGCGGTGCGGGCGAGCACCAGCTCCCCGTCGTGTTCGACGACGTCCCGGGCGACGGGCCGGCGGACGGGGCGCCCGTCGCCACCGCGGCGGCGGCCGGAGCGCAGCCGGTCGGCGGCGCGCCAGGCGTCGTCGAGGGCGTGGCTGACGGTGCGCGCGTCCCCGGCGACCCGGCGCAGCAGGACGTCGCCGTCGCTCACCACGGACTGCTGCGCGTCGTCGGACCCGCCGGGTGGGGATTGTCGTAGCCCGAGCAGCCCGGCCACGCCGTCACGTTCCTGCGCGATGAGCCGGTCGACCCGGCGGCCGACCTGCTGGTGCAGGGCGTCGCGGGTGTCCAGCAGGCGCAGGTGCGCGGCGCGGACGGCGGGGCGCAGCGCGTCGGTGATGCCGGCGGTGGCGATGGCCCGCAGCAGGCCCACGTCGCGCAGCCCGCCGGCGGCCTCCTTGAGGTCTCCTTCGAGCAGGAAGGCCAGTTCGCCGTGGGTGCGCCAGCGACTTTCGGTGATCTCCCGCAGGGCGGGGAGCCGGCGGACGGCGGTGCGCCGCCAGTGGTCGATGGCGGTGCGGGCGAGGGTGTCGGCCAGCGCCCGGTCGCCGGCGACGAAACGCGCGTCGAGCAGCGCGAGGGCGACCTTGACGTCGTCCTGGGCCACCGACAGCGCCTCGGCGACGGTGCGTACCGAATGGTCGAGCCGGACCCCGGCGTCCCAGACGGGGTACCAGAGCGACGCGGCGAGCTCGTCGACGCCGGGCACCCCGGCGTGCAGCAGCACCAGGTCGAGGTCGCCGTACGGCGCGCACTGCCGCCGCCCCAGCCCACCGACGGCGACCAGCGCGATCCCGTCCCGCCCCGGCAGCAACAACCCCAACCAGGCGTCGAACCCCGCCGCCCGCTCCCGCCGCGCCGCCTCCCCGATGCCACCGACCTCGTTGATCAAGAGGTTTGCGTCACCGTTCGTAGACTGTCCTGACGCATTCCTCTTGATCAACGAGGTCATGGTGGCTCCTAGAGGGCGTCGAGGCCGCGCTCGCCGGTACGGACCCGGACGACCTCCTCGACCCCGGTGACCCAGACCTTGCCGTCGCCGATCTTGCCCGTGCGGGCGGCGGCGACGATGGCGTCCACGATCTTGTCGACGTCCATCTCGTCGGTGAGCACCTCGACCCGGATCTTGGGCAGGAACTCGACCGTGTACTCGGCACCCCGGTAGACCTCGGTGTGCCCCTTCTGCCGTCCGTACCCCTGGACCTCGCTGACGGTCAGGCCGGCCACGCCGAGGGCGTGCAGGGCCTCCTTCACCGCGTCCAGCTGGTACGGCTTGATGACCGCGGTCACCAGCTTCATGTCCAACCCCTCCATCCCTGGAACGTTAACCGGCGACCTTCTCGTCAACCGGCTCGGTGGCCGGTTCACCGGCGGCGTCCGACGCCGGCTTCGCGGCGCCCGGGGTCAGCCCGGCCATCGCGAACGCGCCACCGCCGGCGCTGCCGGTGGTCGGCGACAGGTCGTACGCGCTCTCGGCGTGCTCGGCCACGTCGATGCCGGCGACCTCGTCCTCGGCGTCGGAGCGGAGCCCGATCAGCGCCTTGACCGCCAGCGCGAGGACCACGGCCACCGCGAAGGAGTAGACCGAGACGATGCCGCTGGCCAGGGCCTGACGGCCGAGCTGGGTGAGCCCGCCGCCGTAGAACAGGCCCTCGCTGCCGCCCAGGCCCTCAATGGCCGAGTTGACCTGGAGGGTGGCGAAGAAGCCGATGGAGAGCGAGCCGATCCAGCCGGCGACGAAGTGCACGCCGACCACGTCGAGCGAGTCGTCGAAACCGAGCTTGTACTTCAGGCCGACCGCCACCGCGCAGACCGCGCCGGCCACGAGGCCGAGCAGCACCGCCGGCAGCGGGGCGATGAAGCCGCAGGCCGGGGTGATGGCGACCAGGCCGGCGACGGCACCGGAGGAGGCGCCGACCAGGGTCGGCTTCCCGTTGCGCAGCCACTCGACGATGGTCCAGCCGACCAGGCCGGCGGCCGTGGCGACCTGGGTGTTGACGAAGGCGACCGCGGTGGTGCCGTCGACGGTCAGCTCGGAGCCGGCGTTGAAGCCGAACCAGCCGAACCAGAGCAGGCCGGCGCCGAGCGCGACCAGTGGGACGTTGTGCGGCTTGAAGCTCTCCCGGGGCCAGCCGAGCCGCTTGCCGAGCACCAGCACCAGGCCGAGCGCGGCGGCGCCGGCGTTGATGTGGACCGCGGTGCCACCGGCGAAGTCCAGCGCCTTGATCTTGGCGCCGATGAAGCCGCCACCCCAGACCCAGTGCGCGACCGGGATGTAGACCAGGGTGAACCAGGCGAAGGCGAACAGCAGCCAGCCGGAGAACTTCAGCCGGTCGGAGACCGCGCCGCTGATCAGGGCCACCGTGATGACGGCGAACATCATCTGGAAGACCAGGAAGACGTACGTGGGGATGCCCGTCCCCGCGCCGAGGAAGAGCCACTCCTCGCCGATGAAGTCGGTCTCGGTGCCGAGGTACTGGGTGAAGCTGCCGATCACGTTGTTGACGCCCGCGTTGTCGTTGGTGCCGAACGCGAGGGTGAAGCCGTAGATGACCCAGAGTACGGAGATGAGCCCGATCGCGGAGAAGCTCATCATCATCATGTTGAGTACGCCCTTGGACCGGTTCAGCCCCCCGTAGAACAGGGCCAGCCCCGGCGTCATGAGCAGCACGAGCGCAGACGACAGGAGCAACCAGGCGGTGTTGCCGGTGTTGATCTCCACGCTGCCTCCTCTCGGTGTGGAAGTCCTCCCATCCGACTGGAACCTGGCAGCATCGCCCGTCAGCCGGTTGGCGGGAAGCTTCGCCGCCGCCTGTTTCCTTCACCGACACCGCTCGATTTCCGACACGTGACGGGTTGTTTCCGGCGTGTGAAGAACGTCGATCATGCGGGCCGGCATCGAAGAGAGTGGCCGTTCCGGGCGGAACGGCCACTCTTCGCGGGTCGACAGCCTCAGCGCAGGGCGTACTCCAGGGCGTGCCGCTCGTAGTCGAGCAGCCGCAGGTCGCGCATCGGGCGCCGCAGGTGGCCCTTGTGCACGATCCGGACGAACGCCGGCTCGCCGGCCGCCGCCATCCGGCGGATCCCCTCCACGTGGTCGACGATGCGCTTGCGGATGGTCCGGATCAGCCGGTGCCGGTCGCGCGGGATCAGCCCGTACGCGTCGGCGAAGAGCCGCAGCCGGCGCGGCCGGTCCGGGCGCTTCCAGCCGAGGGTGATCGAGTCCCGGTCGGAGAAGATCGGCACCCAGGTCCAGGCCGCGTACGCCACGTCGTAGATCCGGGCGCCGGGCGAGGCGAGGTCGAAGTCGATCAGCCCGAGGGTGCCGTCCGGCCGCCAGATCACGTTGTGCGGGGCGGCGTCGTGGTGGCAGATGACCTCGGTGTCCGGCGGGGGCGGGCCGAACGAGCGCCAGACCGCCCCGGGCGGCGGGGCGAAGCCGTACTGCGCGTCGTGGAACATCCGCAACATCGTCGCCACCGTCACCAGCGCCTCGTCGGTGACCCAGTGCGGGGCCAGCGGGTACTCCCCGCACTCCCCCTCCAGGTACGACAGGACCTCCCGGTTGCGCTCGTCCATGCCCAACGCGCGGGGGGCGCCGGTGAACCCGACGTACTCCAGGTGGCGCAGCAGGGCGTGGACCGAGGGCGTCCACGGCCCGGCGTTGCGCCGGACGGTGTCGCCGACCCGGACCACGGTGCTCACGTTCCCGCCGTGCAGCGGGATCTCCTGCGAGGTCACGTACGGTCTCCCCAGGGCCGGCGGCGCGTGGCGAGGGTCACGCCACCCGGCGAACGCGCGATCGTCAGTCGTCACTGCGAGATTACGCGTCCCGGGCGAGCGGCTCGGTGCCGAGCAGCGCGTCGACGAACTGCGCCGGGTCGAACGGGGCCAGGTCGTCCGCCCCCTCGCCGAGGCCGACCAGCTTGACCGGGATGCCGAGCTTGCGCTGCACGGCGATCACGATGCCCCCCTTGGCGGTGCCGTCGAGCTTGGAGAGCACCACCCCGGTTACGTTGACCACCTCGGTGAAGACCCGGGCCTGCTCCAGGCCGTTCTGGCCGGTGGTGGCGTCCAGCACGAGCAGGGTCTCGTCGATCGGGCCGTGCTTCTCGACCACCCGCTTGACCTTGCCCAGCTCGTCCATCAGGCCGACCTTGTTCTGCAGGCGGCCGGCGGTGTCGATCAGGACCGTGTCGGTGCCGGCTTCGATGCCCTCGCGGACGGCGTCGAAGGCGACGCTGGCCGGGTCGGCGCCCTCCGCGCCGCGCACGGTGATGGCGCCCACCCGGCCGCCCCAGGTCTCCAGCTGGTCGGCGGCGGCGGCCCGGAAGGTGTCGGCCGCGCCGAGGGTGACGCTGTGGCCGTCGGCGATCAGCACCCGGGCGATCTTGCCGCAGGTGGTGGTCTTGCCCGCGCCGTTGACGCCGACGACCAGGAGCACCGCCGGCACCCCCTCCTTGCCGGTGGTGCGCAGCGAGCGGTCCAGGCTCGGGTCGAGGGCGTTGACCAGTTCGGCGGCGAGCAGCGCGCGCAGCTCGGTGGCCGAGCGGGTGCCGAGCACCCGGGTCCGCTCGCGGAGCCGGTCGACGATCTCGCGGGTGGCGTCGATGCCGACGTCGGCGGTGATCAGGGCGTCCTCGATCTCCTCCCAGGCGTCCTCGTCGAGGTGGTCGCGGCTGAGCAGGCCGAGCAGGCCCTTGCCGAGGGCGTTCTGGGAACGGGACAGCCGGGAGCGGAGCCGGACCAGCCGGCCGGCGGTCGGCTCGGGCACCTCCAGCGGGGGCGCGACCACCGGCGGCTCGACCAGGATGCCCGTGGTGAGTTCCGCTTCGGGCGCCTCGACGGGCGGGCCGGCCAGATCCTCCTCGGCCCGGGTGTCGACCTCGGTCTCCGGCAGCGGCGGCTCGGGGCGCCGGCGCAGCCGGGGCACCACCAGGCTGAGGCCGCCCAGGATCAGCACCGCGAGCAAGGCGAGCGCGATGAGGAGGTATTCCGTCATGCCGAAATCCTGTCAGATGCCGGCGGCGGCGTCTCATCGACCGCACCCCGAAGGGTAGGCCGGTCCCGGCGGTAGGCTCGGCCACAGCCAGCAGTGGTGCGACCGCCGGCGGGGTAGTAAAGATGAAGTCCGCTCACCTCGGAGGTCTCGCCATGCCCGCCCCATGCCTGCTCATCGGCCCCCTGCTGCGGCGGGTGGTCGGCACGCGGGCCACCGTCTGGGTCGAGACCAGCGCGCCCGCCGTGGTCACCGTCCGCACCGCCGACGGGGCCGTCGGCTCCGCGCCGACCTTCTCCGCGTACGACCACCACTACGCGCTCGTGGTGGTGGAGGGGCTCACCCCGGACAGCGCCACCAGCTACGAGGTGCTCCTCGACGACGAGCTCGCCTGGCCGGTGCCGCGCGACGGCTTCCCGCCCAGCGTGATCCGTACCCGGGCCGCCGATGATCTCGACCAGCCGGTGCGGCTGGTCTTCGGCTCGTGCCGGGAGACCACCCAGCACGCCACCACCCGGCGGCTGCCCCCGGACGCGCTCGACGCGTACGCCCGGCGGTTGATGGCCGACCCGGACCCGGCGGACCTGCCCGACCTGCTGGTGCTGCTCGGCGACCAGGTCTACGCCGACGTGACCTCGCCCACGGTGAAGCGACTGCTCAAGCGGCGTCGCCGGCGGCCGAAGGACGCCCCCCGCGACCAGGTGGTGAGCTTCGACGAGTACACCAAGCTCTACCTGGAGTCCTGGCGCGACCCGGAGATCCGCTGGCTGTTCTCCACGGTGCCCAGCGTGATGATCTTCGACGATCACGAGGTGATCGACGACTGGAACACCTCCGAATCCTGGCGGGCGGAGATGCGCGCGCAGCCCTGGTGGGCCGAGCGGATCCGCAGCGGGCTCGCCTCGTACTGGGTCTACCAGCACCTGGGCAACCTCTCCCCGGACGAGATCGCCGAGGACCCGCTCTACGCCAAGGTGGTCGCCGCCGAGGACGCCACCGCTGTGCTGCGCGAGTTCGGCGAGCGGGTGGACGCCGAGGCCGACGAGGCGCACGACACCGAGCGCTGGCGCGCCGTGCAGTACCAGTGGAGCTACGCCCTCGACCTGGGGCGGACCCGGCTGGTCATGCTGGACAACCGGTGCAGCCGGGTGCTGCAACCGGGCAACCGGGCCATGCTGCCGCCCGGCGAGTGGTCCTGGTTCCTGGACCGGGCACACGGCGTCTACGACCACCTGGTGGTCGGCGCCTCGCTGCCCTGGCTGCTGCCGCCGGGGATCCACCACGTCGAGGCGTGGAACGAGCGGCTCGCGGACTCGCACCGGCCGTGGGTGGCGGCGCTCTCCGAGCGGATCCGCCGCGCCTTCGACCTGGAGCACTGGGCCGCGTTCAGCCGCTCCTTCGACGCGCTCGGCGCGCTCTTCGCCCGGCTCGGCAGCGGCGCCCCGGGCGGCCCGGGCGAGCGGATCGGCGCCGGCCCCGCCTATGCGCCGCCGGCCTCGATCAGCGTGCTCGGCGGAGACGTGCACCACTCGTACGTGGCGCGGGCCCGGTTCGACGACCGGTCGGTGCGCACCCCGGTGCACCAGTTGACCTGCTCCCCCATCCACAACCAGGTGCCGGCCGGGATGCGACCGCTGATGAAGCTGGGCTGGTCCCCCGGCCCGGCCGCGGCCTCCCGGGCGTTGGCCCGCTCCGCCGGGGTACGCCGGCCGAGCGTGCGCTGGCGGAAGCTGGCCGGGCCGTACTTCGGCAACGCGGTGGCGACGCTGGCGCACACCGGCCGCCAGGCCGAGGTGCTGATCGAGGGCACCACCAGCGACGGCCACCTGCGCGAGGTCGCCCGGCAGCGGCTCACCCCGGCGGACTGAGCCGGCCCCGTACGCTCTGCTCCGTGGAAGAGCATCTGCCGGAGACCCTGCGCGCGGTGGAGGACGAGCTGACCGCGTTGCTGCGCCGGGGTCGCGCGCTGTCCTGGGAGATCGCCCGGGAGGTGCACCCGAACCTGGAGCCGAACGCGTACGGGCTGCTGCTCTGGCTCCGGCGCTCCGGGTCGATCCGGCTCACTGACCTGGCCGTGCGGCTGGGCATCGGCAAGGGCACGCTCAGCCGGCAGATCCACGGCCTGGCGGGGCTGGGCCTGGTCCGCCGGGACCCGGACCCGGAGGACCGGCGGGCGTCGCTGATCAGCCTCACCGAGGAGGGCACCCGCCGCTTCGACACGGCGCGGGCGGCCCGGCTGGGGCAGATCCGCCGGACGATGGAGAGCTGGCCGCGGCAGGACGTGGCGGAGTTCGCCCGGCTGCTGCACCGGTTCAACGAGACCTTCTGACCCGGCTCGTCGCCTGCCGGTCACCTTCCTGCGTCCGCCGCGGGGACGCGTACACCGAGCTGTGCGCGGCGGCCGACGAGACCCGCGCGGACCTGGTGGTGGTCGGGGCCTCGGGGCAGGCGGGACACCGTCTCGTCGGCTCGGTCGCCACCCGGCTGGTCCGCACCGGCCGCTGGCCGGTCGTCGTGGTGCCCTGATAAGCACTGGCCGGTGTCACACCCGACGGCAAGGATGTCGGGATGACCTGGAGAGCACCGGAGATCAACCGGACCAACGAACCGTACGTCGGCGACGAGCGCACCATGCTGGAGGGCTGGCTCGACTACCACCGGCAGACCCTGCTGCTCAAGTGCGCGGGGCTGACCGCCGAGCAGCTCAAGACGCCGAGCGTGGAGCCCTCCGGGCTGACTCTGCTCGGCCTGGTGCGGCACATGGCGGACGTGGAGCGCTGGTGGTTCCCGATCCGGGCCGCCGGGCAGGACATCACCGGCATCTACGGCACGGACGAGGACCCGGACGCCGACTTCAACGCCGTCGCCGACGCCGACGCGGAGGCCGACTTCGCCACCTTCGCCACCGAGGTCGAGGCCGCCCGCAAGGCCGCCGCCGGCCTGTCGCTGGACCAGACCTTCCTGCGCCGGCGCCGCGACGGCAGCGCCGACGAGATGAGCGTCCGCTGGGTCTACGTCCACATGATCGAGGAGTACGCCCGGCACAACGGCCACGCCGACCTGATCCGCGAGCGCATCGACGGCGTCACCGGCGAGTGACCCGCCACCGGGCGCCGGTCAGCTCGCCCGTCCACCCCGCAGCAGGTCCTCCCCGAGCGGGGTGAGCGTGTGCAGCACGGCGGGGCCGGTCCGGTGCGTGGTGATCAGACCGGCCTGGCGCAGCGTCGCGGCGTGCTGGCTGGCCGAGGCGACGGAGATGCCCAGCGTCCGGGCGACCTGCGAGGTGCTGGGCCGGTCGACGATCGCGCCCAGCACCGCGGCCCGGGTCCGTCCCAGCAGATCGGCGAGGGGCCGGCGGCTGGTCAGCTCCGGCTGACCGGGCCGGATGGGATAGGCCAGGGCCATTGGGCCGGTCGGGTCGTCCAGGACGCACGGGCGCGCCAGGAGGTAGGACGGCACCAGGGTCACGCCCCGACCGGTCGGGGCCAGGCCGATCTCGGTGGCGAAGCCGCACTCGTACGACAGCTCGTACCGCTCCCCGCTCGGCTTCCAGTAGAGGTACGGGCTGAGGTTGCGTAGCACCCGGTCGATGCCCGCGTCCACCATGGTGCTGCCCCGCACCGCCCGGTCCACCCGCACCGCCGCCGTGATCGTCGCCCAGTACGGCGCCACCGCGACGTCGTGGAACGCCACCATCGCCGCCCGCAGCCGCTGCCGGGCGGCCGGGTTCCCATCGGCGAGGGGCGCGACCCGGGCCGGCAGGTCACCGGCCTCGATCCGGGGCCGCAGCTCGGCGTCGAGCCTCGCCGCCGGGGTGGCGCAGACCTCGTCGAGAGCGGTCGCCGGGTCGGTGCCGAAACTCGGCGGGGTGAGGAAGTCCGGCAGCCACCAGGACAGCCGGCACAGGTCCAGGTACGGGCGCATCTGCGGGCGCAGGGCGGCGCGGGTGCGGGCCCGCCAGCCGGTGAGGTGCTCCGGGACGGTGGCCTCGAAGAGCCGCTGGCCGGCGGCGACGAGTTCCAGCAGCACCGAGGGCGCGGAGCGCAGCACGGTGCGGCTGAGGTCCGTCGCGTTCAGGTGCAGGGTCATCATGGCGAGCACGCTAGCCGCCTTTCGGCCAGCCCTGAAAGGGGATCGAGCACGGGGCGGCCGGGCCCGGACGCTGCACCCATGAGGAAACTTCTCGCCGCGACCGCCGCCGGCCTCGCCGTCCTGTCCACCGCCGTCTCCGCGCCGGCACTCGCCGCCGAACCGCGTCCCGCCACGTACGTCGTCTCCCGGGACCCGGGCGTGCGGCCCGAGGGGATCGCCGTCGCCGGCGACGGCACCATCTACGTCACCAGCGTCACCGACGGCGCGGTCTACCGCGGCCACGTCCGCGACCGGGAGCTGCGCCCCTTCCTGCCGGCCGGCGCGGACGGGCGTACCCGGGCCGCCGGGGTGCACCTGGACCGGCGCGACCGGATCTTCGTCGCCGGCTGGGACACCGGCACCCTGTTCGTGCACGCACCGGACGGGCGGCTGCTGGCCCGCCGGGCGGCAACCGGCGCGGCCCTCAACGACCTGGCGGTGACCGGTGACGCCGTGTACCTCACCGACTCGACGGGCGGGGTGCTCTGGCGGGCCGCGCTCGACGGCGAGCGGATCGGGGAGCTGGTGCCGTGGGTTCCGGCCTCGGCCTTCCCGACCGCGCCGGGCTTCCTGAACGGGATCGTCGTCACCGCCGGCGGCCGGGTCGCGCTCGTCGCCGACCAGGGCACCGGCGAGCCGGGCAGCGAGCGGCTCTGGCGGGTGGACCTGGCCGCCCGCACGGCCACGGTGGTCGAGGTGGCCGGTGGCCAACTGGGCGCCGACGGGCTGCTGATCGAGGGCGACCGCCTCTACGGGGTGGTGAACTTTCCCGACGGCGCGGGCGGCTGGAGCTTCGCGGTGAACGTGGCGCTGCTGGACGCCGACCGCCGGACGGCGCGGGTCGTTCGGCAGTCGGGCACGGCCGGCCTGGACCGGTCGCCGACCACGATCGCCCGGGACGCCGACCGGCTGCTCTGGGTCAACAGTCAGCTCAACGCGACCGCGCCGACGCCGCCGTTCACGGTGACCCAGGTGCCGGGGCTCTGCTGACCGGCCGTGGTCGGCCAGACCGAGGCGGCGGCATCACCCCGCTGGGGATGCCGCCCCCTCGGCGGCACCGCCTCAGTGCGCCAGCGCCGCCCGCAGGTAGCGCAGGTCGGCCGGGCCGCTGTACCGGTGCGCCGACAGGCCGGCGGCGCGGGCGCCGCGTACCGCCCAGTCCTCGTCGTCGACGAAGAGCACCCGCGCCGGCGGGGTGTCCAGCGCCCCGCAGGCCGCCTGGAAGTACTCCTTGGCCGGCTTGTGCACGCCGATCACCGAGGAGTTGACCACCACGTCCAGCTCGCCGACCAGGCCGAGCGCGGCGAGATCGGCGTCGAGCAGGTCGGTGGCGTTGGTGCCCAGCCCGACCGGGACGCCCGCCGCGCGGACCTCCCGGACGAACGCCAGCACCTCCGGGTCGACCTCGCCCCGGTAGCGCTGCCACTGCTCCACCGCGGCGCGGGCCCGCTCCGGGCTGCCCACCGACGCACTGAGCGCGTCCACCACGCTGGTCACCCACTCGGCGTGGCTGACCCGCCCGGTCAACACCGGTTGGAGCCGCCCCCACTGCATGGCGATCTCGCCGAGCACGCCCTCGGAGAGGCCGTACTCGCGCTCGACACCGGCGGCGACCGCCGGGTCCCAGCGGCGCAGTACGCCGTCGAAGTCCAGCAGGAGCGCCGTCGCGCGTTCCCGAGCCACTACCCGTTCTCCTCGCCGCGGCCAGGCCGCTCGTCCTCGTCGGCCCGGTTGAGCCGTTGGCTGATCACCTGGGTGACCCCGCTGCGCATGGTCACGCCGTAGAGCGCGTCGGCGATCTCCATCGTCCGCTTCTGGTGCGTGATGACGATCAGCTGACTCTTCTCCCGCAACTGTGCCAGCAGCGTGATCAGTCTGCCGAGGTTCACGTCGTCGAGGGCCGCCTCCACCTCGTCCATGATGTAGAACGGGCTGGGCCGGGCGCGGAAGATCGCCACCAGCATGGCCACCGCGGTCAGCGACCGCTCGCCGCCGGAGAGCAGCGACAACCGCTTGATCTTCTTGCCCGGCGGGCGGGCCTCGACCTCGACGCCGGTGGTGAGCAGGTCCTCCGGGTCGGTGAGGATCAGCCGACCCTCGCCGCCGGGGAAGAGCACGGTGAAGACCTGCTCGAATTCCCGGGCGGTGTCGGCGAACGCGCTGGCGAAGACCTCCAGGATCCGGTCGTCGACGTCCTTGACCACGGTGAGCAGGTCCCGCCGGGTGGCCTTCAGGTCCTCCAGCTGCTCGGAGAGGAACTTGAAGCGCTCCTCCAGCGCGGCGAACTCCTCCAGCGCGAGCGGGTTGACCTTGCCCAGCAGGGCCAGCTCCCGTTCCGCCTTGGCGGCCCGCTTCTCCTGCACCGGCCGCTCGTAGCGGACCGGCTCGGGCACCGGCAGGCCGTCGCGTTCGGCCGCCGCGACGTCCACCTGGGTGGGCGGGACGAGCTGGGCGGGGCCGTACTCGGCGACCAGCGTCTCCACGTCCAGGCCGAAGTCCTCGGCCGCCTTCGCCTCCAGCTGCTCGATGCGCAGCCGCTGCTCGGCGCGGGCCACCTCGTCGCGGTGCACCTGGCTGGTCAGCCGTTCCAGCTCCGCGCCGAGACGCTTGGCCGCGCCGCGTACCTCCTGGAGTTCGGCCTCGCGGGCGGCGCGTTCACGCGCCACCGCGTCGCGGTGCTCCTCGGCCGCGGCGATCGAGGCGGTGAGCCGGGTGAGCGCCTCGCGCGCGCCGCCCACCACGGCCCGGGCGATGGCCGCGCCGCGGGTCCGCGCCGCCCGCCGGGCCGCGGCCCGTTCGCGCGCCGCCCGCTCGGCGGTGGCCTGCCGGGCCAGCGAGTCGGCCCGCCCGGCGATCGAGGAGACCCGCTCCTCGGCGGTACGCACCGCGAGCCGGACCTCCATCTCGTTCTGCCGGGCCCGGGGCACCATCGCGGCGAGCTGGTCGCGTTCCTCGGTGGAGGGTTCGGCGTCGATCGGGGTGTCCTCGGCCAGCCGCAGCCGCTCCTCCAGCTCGGCCAGGGCGAGCAGGTCGCGTTCGCGGGCCGCCTCGGCGCGGGAGCGGGACTCGCCGAGCCGGTCGGTCTCCGCCTTCGCGGAGCGGGCGGCGGCGCCCAGCTCGGCGAGCCGGCGGGCGGCGGCGTTGCGGTGGCTCTCCGCCTCCCGCTTGGCGGCGGCGGCGTGCTGCACCGCCTCCTTGGCGGCGGCCACCTCGGCCCGGGCGTCGACGAGCTGCCCACGCAGCTCGGTGCTGGTCCGCTCGGCGGTGGCCCGGTTGGTACGGGCCTCCTCAACGGCGGCCTGCACCTCGATGTAGCTGGGCGCCTTGGCCGACCCACCGGCCGCCGCGTACGCCCCGACCACGTCGCCGTCCGGGGTGACCGCGCGCAGTTCCGGGTTGCCGGCGACCAGGTCGGCCGCGGCGGCGAGGTCGTCGACGAGCACCACGTCGCGCAGCGCCCGGTGCACGGCCGGACGGATCTCGGCGGCGCACTCGACCAGGTCGGGCGCCCAGCGGGCGGTGTCCGGCAGCTTCGGGCGCAGGGCGTCGGCCGGGCCGTCCATGCCTGGGCCGGCGGGGCTGCCGACCAGCAGGCCGGCCCGCCCGGCGTCGGAGATCTTGAGCAGCCGCATCGCCTCGACGGCCTCGTCCACCCCGCTGACCGCGACCGCGTCGGCGAGCCCGCCGAGCGCGGCGGCGAGGGCCGCCTCGTGGCCGGGGGCGACGGTGAGCAGGCCGGCCAGGCTGCCCAGCAGGCCGGGCACCTCGCCCGCGCGGGCCAGCAGCGCGCCGGCGCCGTCCTTGCGGCGCAGGCCGAGGACGAGCGCCTCCTCGCGGGCCTTCCAGGTGGCGGCGTCCTTCTCGGCGGCCCGCTCGGCGTCGACCAGGGACCGTACGGCCGCCTGGGCCCGCTCGTGCACCGCGACCGCTTCGGCGTGCCGCTCGTCGAGTTCGGCGTTGTCCCGGTCCGCCTCGGTGGACTGCTCGGCCACCGCGTCCAGGTCCGCCTGGGCCTTGTCGGCGCGGGCCAGCGCGTCGGCGTGGGCGGCGGCGAGCCGCTCGATCTCCTCGCCGGCGCTGGTGGTGCGGGCCCGGGCCGAGTTGACCTGCCCGGTGAGCCGGGCCAGGCCCTCGCGGCGGTCGGCGATCGCCTTGGCGGCGGCGACCAGTTCCCGCTCGGCGGCGGCGAGCTGCCGTTCCAGCTCCTGCCGGTGTTCCACCGCCTCGGCCAGCCGGATCTGGTCGTCGGTGAGCGCCGCGCGCAGCTCCTCCTCCTGCTCGCGGACCCGCTGCGACTCGGCCTCCAGCTGCTCCGGGTCGCGGCCGGGCCGCTCGTCGTCGGAGGTGGCGCTGAGGTGGCGCAGCCGTTCCCGGGCGAGCTGCTCGATGGAGCGGAACCGTTCCTGCAGGGCGGAAAGCTTGTACCAGGTGTCCTGGGCGGCGGCGAGCAGCGGCGCGTCCTCGGCCAGGGCCGCTTCCAGCTCGCCCAGGCGGGACTGCACCTCGCTGTGTTCGGCCTCGACCTGCTCGCGCCGCTCGCGCAGCGCGGTCTCGTCGGCGATCTCCCGGTCCAGCGTGGTGCGCAGGGTGGCCAGGTCGTCGGCGAGCAGCCGCAGCCGGGCGTCGCGCAGGTTGGCCTGGATGGCGGCGGCCCGCCGGGCCACCTCGGCCTGCCGGCCCAGCGGCTTGAGCTGGCGGCGCAGCTCGGCGGTGAGGTCGGTCAAGCGGTTGAGATTCACCTGCATGGCGTCGAGCTTCCGCAGCGCCTTTTCCTTGCGCTTGCGGTGCTTGAGGACGCCGGCCGCCTCCTCGATGAACGCCCGCCGGTCCTCCGGTTTGGCGTGCAGCATGCCGTCGAGCCGGCCCTGGCCGACGATGATGTGCATCTCCCGGCCGATGCCGGAGTCCGAGAGCAGTTCCTGGATGTCGAGCAGGCGGCAGGAGTCGCCGTTGATCTCGTACTCGCTCTCACCGGAGCGGAACATCCGGCGGGTGATGGAGACCTCGGTGTACTCGATCGGCAGGGCACCGTCGGTGTTGTCGATGGTGAGGGTGACCTCGGCCCGGCCCAGCGGCGCCCGCCCGGCGGTGCCGGCGAAGATGACGTCCTCCATCTTGCCGCCGCGCAGCGCCTTGGCGCCCTGCTCGCCCAGCACCCAGGCGATGGCGTCGACGACGTTGGACTTGCCGGAGCCGTTCGGGCCCACCACGCAGGTGATCCCGGGCTCCAGCTTGAGCGTCGTCGCGGAGGCGAAGGACTTGAACCCCTTCACCGTCAGGCTCTTGAGATGCACCTTCTCGATCCTCGTCCGGTGGCCGCCGTACCGTCGCCGGCTGCGCGGACCTGGTGAACCCGCAGACTAACCCCTCGGCGACGGCCCGTCGGCACGCGACCCGCCCCACGTCGGGCGGCGGAACGTGCGGATACGGCCGGCGAATGGTGAGGACGACCCGTGCAAGATCGTAAAATTGCGGGCGGAAAACCGCGGGAGACAGAGCTGCGCGCCGGCACATAAGTGTCGGCGCGCGTTTTCGCGGTGGTGCGATTCAGTTTTACCGGATCCCGTCGATCAGGTGAGGGCCGGCTCGGCCAGCCGGAGGAGGTCGTCGGCCTCCGCGGCGGCCGCAGCGAGCCGATCATTGTCGGCACGCAGCCGCGTGATCTCGAATTCCAGTGCCTGGACCCTGGACCGCAGACGGGTGACCTCGTCGAGCAGGCGCCGGTCGGGCGCTGCACCTACGTGGCCGTAGAGGGCTTTCGCCATGCTGACTCCTTGATATGCGCTGCCGGAAAGGCCGGCCAACGCGCGCCCAATTACTGTCCGCGACTGCCACCCCGGCATAATCCGGGCATGACTGGGCGCGACTGGCGACACCTATATATTGAGCCGCCACCCCCCTCTTCGTCAAGTTCTCGCAGGCCGTAGATCATCTCCACGTCTACCCTGTCCACTTGCCGGGGGCCGCAAGGCTCGGACACGCTCTGTCCGGACTCCTTAACTGTACGCCGGGAAATGTGCGTACGGTCACTACGTGAGTCGACATCGCCTTAACTCTTCCTTAGCCACGTTGCCGCAGCTCAGGGCCCACCCGTAGCGTCAGCGCGGCCCACAACCGACCCGTGGAGGCGACAGGCGTGTACGGCTGGACCGACCCGATCGACCCGGATGGCGCTAACCGGCGCCCGCAACCACCGACCGACGAGCCACCGGCCTGGCTGACCGACCGTCCCGAGCCGCGCTCGGCGTACCTGTTCGGCGACGAGCCGCAGCTGCCGGGCGACGACCTGGCGGACGCCCCGACCGCGCAGTGGCGGACCAGCCGGGACGAGCGGCCCTACGCCGAGTCCGACCCGGCCCCGACCACCCCGCCGGCCGGTCGGCCCGACCCGACGGCGCCCCCCTTCGCGCCCCCCGCCGACTGGCGGCACACCACCGGCGGCCTGCGCGCCGTGGACGCGGACCCGCCCGCGGACTGGCGGCACACCACCGGCGGCCTGCGGGCCGTGGACGCGGACCCGCCCGCGGACTGGCGGCACACCACCGGCGGCCTGCGGGCCGTGGACGCGGACCCGCCCGCCGAGGGGCACGGCCGGCACCGGCAGCGCGGCCGTTTCCCCCGCCCGCTGGTCCTCGGCGGCGCCGCCGCGGCCGCCACGCTGGTGGTGAGCCTCGGCGTGGGCGCGCTGGCGCTGGCCGGCGGTGACGACAGCGGTGCGACCGACCCGGCCTCGGTCGACGACACCATCGCCGCCGCCCCGCTG
Source organism: Micromonospora sp. CPCC 205739 (assembly GCF_036906795.1). Lineage (NCBI taxonomy): Bacteria > Bacillati > Actinomycetota > Actinomycetes > Micromonosporales > Micromonosporaceae > Micromonospora > Micromonospora sp. CPCC 205739. The sequence continues at coordinate 159,425 of NZ_JBAKHS010000003.1, forward strand.
GTGCCCGACGCCGGGACCCCGGCCGACGCGTTGGCCGGCACCGCCACCGCCTCCCCGACCGCCTCCCCGACCACCGCCCGCCCGACCCCGTCGCCGAGCCGGACGGTCAAGCCGACGCCCGCGCCGAAGCGGACCACGGCCGCGTCCCGGCAGGGCGCCAACCGCACCGGCAGCGCGTCGACCGGCACCCCGAACTCCGTCAGCCCGGGCGTCAGCAGCCAGGCGCGGGAGGTCGTCGACCTGGTCAACGCCGAGCGGGCCAAGGCCGGCTGCGGGAAGCTGAGCATCGACGACAAGCTGATGACCGCCGCCCAGCGGCACAGCCAGGACCAGGCCGACCACCGGAACATGTCGCACACCGGCAGCGACGGCAGCGACGCCGGTGACCGGATCGAGCGGGCCGGCTACACCTGGCGCACCTACGGCGAGAACGTCGCCTGGAACCAGAAGACCCCGGCCGAGGTCATGCGGGCGTGGATGAACAGCCAAGGGCACCGCGAGAACATCCTCAACTGCGCGTTCACCGAGATCGGCGTCGGCGTGGCCAGCAGCAACGGCCCGTACTGGACCCAGGTCTTCGCCGCACCGCGCTGAGGCGTAACCCGGGCGCCCCCGTCCACGACGCGACCGCGTCGTCGGCGGGGGCGCTTCGTTTGACCGGGTGAGGTGCGCCGCGCCGGACGGCACGGCGCGTGGGCGGCGCGGTGCCGCCCGACGACCCGGGAGCTGCCCATGCGGATCCGGCTGCCAGCGTCCGCGCGGCGCAGCGGGCCGCTGCCGGCCGCCGTGCGCCGGCGGCCGCCGACGCGGCGCGGAGTCCGCCGGGCCCTGCCGGCCGCCGTCGCGCTCACCCTGCTCAGCCCGGTGTTCGCCTGCCACCGGCCACTGGTCCCGCCGGGCGCGCCGACGCCGTGGCCGGCGGAGTACGCGCACCGGTGGCAGTGGCAGTGGCAGCTCGACGGCCCGGTCGACACCGACGTCGCCGCCGACGTCTTCCTGCTCGACCCGGTACGCACCACCGCCGAGGAGACCACCGCGCTGCGCCGGCGGGACCGCCGGCTGGTCTGCCAGGTGCACGTCGGGTCGTACGCCGGCACCGACCCGGACGCCACCCGCTTCCCGCCCGCGCTCCGGGGCGCCCCCACCGACCGGACGCAGCGGCGCCGCTGGCTCGACGTACGCCGGTGGGACGTGCTGGAGCCGGTGCTGGCCGACCGGTTCCGGCTCTGCCGGGGCAAGGGCTTCGGCGCGGTGGCGCTCGCCGACGCCGACGGGTACGCGCACCGCTCCGGCTTCCCGCTTACCTTCGACGATCAGTTGACGTTCAACCGGCGGCTGGCCGTGCTGGCCCGCAAGCTCGACCTCTCCCCCGGGCTGATGAACGACGTGGGTCAGGTCGCCGCGCTCGCACCCGACTTCGACTTCGCCGTCGTCGAGGAGTGCGTCCGGCTGAAGGTCTGCGCCAAGCTGCTGCCCTTCGCCGACGCGGACAAGCCGGTCTTCCACGTCGAGTACACCGGGCACACCGCCACGTTCTGCGTGACCACCCTCGGGTACGGCTTCGCCTCCATCCGCAAGAACCGGTCCCTGGACGCCTGGCGCGACCCCTGCCAGCTCGCCTGACGCCGAAGAGGCCCCTGCGTGAGCAGGGGCCTCTTCGGCGTCGGATTCAGCGGGCGCCGACCAGCTCCGGGGTCGGGGCGGGTGGGTCGGCCGGTGGGGTGGCCGGCTTCTCCCGCAGGAACCGCGGGGCCCACCAGTTGGCGTCGCCGAGCAGCGTCATCAGCGACGGCAGCACCACCGCGCGGATGATCGTGGCGTCCAGCAGGATCGCGGCGGCCAGCCCGATGCCGAGCTGCTTCATGTCGATCGTGCTGAGCGAGGCGAAGATCCCGAACACCCCGACCATGACGACCGCCGCGCTGGTCACCACGCCCGCCGACGAGGTGATCCCGTACGCCACCGCCTCGGAATTCGACATGCCCGCCCGGATCCCCTCACGGATCCGGCTGACCACGAAGACGTGGTAGTCCATGGAGAGCCCGAAGAGCACCACGACGCGCCAATCGCACCGTCACCGGTCTCCTGCCCATCGCCCGGGCCCCCTCCACGCGTCGGCCCGCTGCCGACGGTGTCGACGCTAGTGCGGTGTCCACTAACGTTCGCCGGGTTGGCTCCTGCTGGATTTTGTCGTACCCGTGGGGTTGGGTGTGGTTGTGCCTCGCCGTCGGGATCCCACCGGGCCTCGGGTGGTGTATCGCACGGCTCGTGTAGCTCTGCGGGTGACGGCTGGGCAGCGGCGGCGGTGTTTCGGGTTGCTGCGCTCGGCCGGTGACGTGTGGGCGTGTGTCCTGGAGGTCAACGCGTGGCGACGGCGTCGCCGGGATGCGCCGCTGGCTGGTTATCAGCAGTTGTGTCGGGAGTTGTCCGGGTCGGGGCCGGGCACGTTCGGCGAGTTGGACAGCACGGGTGCCCGGTCGGTGTTTCGGCGGTTCTCGGATGCGTGGTTCGCTGCGGCGAAGCGCCGCCGCGACGGTGACGTGTCGGCGGGGTTTCCGCGTCGTCGGCGGGCGTTGATGCCGGTGCGCTGGTATCACGGCACATTCACCCTTGACGGCGGTCGGGTCCGCCTTCCCACGGCCAGGGGCACGTCGTCGTTGTGGGTCACGCTGGCGCGGGAGGTGCCGTAACCGGTCGAGCAGGTCCGCTCGGTCACCCTGCTGTGTGAGGGTGGCCGGCTGTTCCTCGACGTGAGCGCCGAGGTTCCGGTGGCGGTGTATCCGCCGGGTGAGGGGCCGGACCCGGGCCGGGTGGCGGGGGTGGATGTGGGGATCATTCACCCGTATGCGGTGGCCGGCCCGGACGGTGAGGGGTTGTTGGTGTCGGGGCGGGCTGTCCGCGCGGAGCACCGCATGCACTTGGCCGACAGCAAGGCCCGCCGTCGGGCCGTGGCCCGCCGCGCACCGAAACCGGGTCAGCGGGGGTCGCGGCGGTGGCGCCAGCACCGGCGCCGCGTCCGCCTGGTGGAAGGCCGGCACCGGCGTAGGGTGCGTCAGGCCCAGCACGAAGCCGCTACCGCGGTCGTGTCCTGGGCGGTGCGGCGGCGGGTGGGTGTGCTGCATGTCGGCGACCCGCGCGGGGTGTTGGACATCGCGGCGGGGCGGCGGCACAACCTGCGGCTGCGGCAGTGGCAGATCGGCCGGCTCCTGCAGATCCTCACCGACAAGGCCACCCTGGCCGGCATCACCGTCCGGTTGGTTGACGAACGGGGAACCTCGTCCACCTGCCCGGTCTGTCACCGCCGGGTGCCGAAACCGCGCGGGCGGAGCATGTCCTGCCCGCACTGCCAGTTCTCCGGGCACCGCGACCTGGTCGCGGCCGCCAGCATCGCCACCCGCAGCCCGGGCGGCGGACCCACCACCCCAGCAGCCGTTGCGCTGCCCGAGGTGCTCACGCACCGTCGAGCCGGCCGGCACCTGCCCGGTGCCGGCCGGTCCCGGCGTGATCCCCGCCGCCCACCACAGGCGGCGCGAGGATCAGTTGGCCCGCGGAGGCCCGCCCCACCACATTCGTGGGGAGTCGCTCGCTCGAAAAGCGAGGATCCACAACGACCACCGGAAACCCGGTGAACGCTAGTGGACACCGCACTAGGGAAACCGGCGGGCGCGGACATCGGAGATCCGCCCCGGCTCCTCCCGGAGGCGGCGCAGCCCGGCCGTGCGGGTGAGCGGAGTGGACAGCCGGACAAACCAGGCCGATCTCCGGCACGCCCGGGGATGGCACACCGGCGCAACCCCGAGCCGGCTCGGGGTCACCCCTTCAGGGCGCCCCGGGGCCGCGGCTGGCAGCGCGGGCAGCTGTACGACGACCGGTTCATGAACGACTCGCGGCGGATCGGCGTACCGCACCGCCGGCAGGGCTCACCCTCCCGCCCGTACGCGTTGAGCGACCGGTCGAAGTAGCCACTCTCGCCGTTGACGTTGACGTACAGCTCGTCGAAGCTGGTGCCGCCCTGCTTGATCGCCTCGCCGAGCACGTCCCGGACGTGGCCGAGCAGCCGGGTGGCCGCCGGCGCGGTGAGCGCGTCGGTCGGGCGGGCGCCGTGCAGCTTGGCCCGCCACAGCGCCTCGTCGGCGTAGATGTTGCCCACCCCGGAGATCAGCGTCTGGTCCAGCAGCGCCCGCTTCACCTCGGTACGCCGCCGCCGCAGCGCGGCGACGAACCCGGCGTCGGAGAACTCCTCGTCCATCGGGTCCCGGGCGATGTGCGCGATCTCCGTGGGCAGCTCGGCACCGCCCTCGCTGACGGAGAGACCGCCGAAGGTGCGCTGGTCGACGAAGCGCAGCTCCGGACCGTCGTCGGCGAACCGGAACCGGACCCGCAGGTGCAGCTCGTCGGCCGCGCCGGCCGGCTGCAGCAGCAGCTGGCCGGACATCCCCAGGTGACCGATCAGGGCGTCGCCGCTGTCCAGCGGCAGCCAGAGGTACTTGCCGCGCCGGCGCACGTCGGTGACCGTACGGCCGGCCAGCACGTCGGCGAAGTGGGCCGGGCCCGGGACGTGCCGCCGGACGGCGCGCGGGTGGCGCACCTCCACCGAGGTGATCCGGCGGCCGGTGACCCACTGGGCCAGGCCCTGCCGGACCGTCTCGACCTCGGGCAGCTCAGGCACGGCCCAGTCCCGCCTCGGCCGGGTCGGTCTCCGCCCCGGCCTCCGCCGCGGCCCGCTCGGCCTGCTCCTTCTCGGCCTGCGCGGTCAGCTCCCGCCAGGCCGCCTCGGCCGCCCGCTGCTCGGCCTCCTTCTTGCTGCGCCCCTCGGCCCCGCCGTAGCGGTTGCCGGCCACCACCACCCACGCGGTGAAGGTCTTGAGGTGGTCCGGGCCGGTGCCCTCGATCCGGTACTCCGGGACGCCCAGCCCCAACGCGGCGGTGAGCTCCTGGAGGCTGGTCTTCCAGTCCAGCGCGGCGCCCCGGCCGGCCGACTCCGCCATCAGCGGGTCGAAGAGCCGGTGGATCACGATCGCGGCGGTCTCCAGGCCGTACTGGAGGTAGATCGCGCCGAGCAGCGCCTCCAGGGTGTCGGCGAGGATGCTCGCCTTGTCCCGGCCGCCGGTGCTCTCCTCACCCTTGCCCAGCAGCAGGTACGCGCCGAGCCCCTCCGGCCCCAGGCCCCGGGCCACGTCGGCCAGGGCGCGCATGTTCACCACGCTGGCCCGCAGCTTGGCGAGCTGCCCCTCGGGCAGGTCCGGGTGGTTGCGGAAGAGCGCGGTGGTGATCACCACCCCGAGCACCGAGTCGCCGAGGAACTCCAGCCGTTCGTTGGTGGGCAGGCCGCCGTTCTCGTAGGCGTACGAGCGGTGGGTGAGTGCCCGCTCCAGCAGCTCGGGGTCGAGCGTCACACCGAACGCCGCCTCGAGGTGATCGAGGGGAGCACGCCGCCGCTTGTCGTTCGTCATGGGCCTACCTCTTCGTTCGGAACTGCCGGGGGCGCGAACCCCGTTCTCGCGCTCACGGTCGTACGTCCTCGGTGCGGTCACCGACCGGCGAGGAGACGGCGCCGTCGAGCAGTGCGCGGACCCGCTCACTGGTGCCCCGCCGCCACAGGTGGGCGGCGAGGGCGATGCCGGAGGCGACGTCGTCGGCCCCGGCGGCGCCGTGGCACACCACCACCGTCCCGGCCACCCCGAGCAGGGCCGCCGCCCGGGGGGCGCCGCCGCCGGCGGGCGGGCCGCCGGCCATCGCGTACGCGCCCTCGATCGCCTTCAGCAGCACGTTACCGGTGAAGCCGTCGGTGACGATGACGTCGGCGCGCTCACCGAGGGAGACGTCGTACCCCTCGACCAGGCCGACGTAGCGCGCCCCGCAGGGCAGCGACGCGGCGGCGAGCAGGGCGTCGGCGGCCTTGCGGGGACGGTCGCCCTTGCCCGCCTCCGTGCCCACCGACAGCAGGCCCACCCGGGGCCGGTCGACGGCGTGGGTGAGCGCGGCGTAGGCGGCGCCGAGCACGGCGTGCCGGGCCAGGGTGAGCGGGCGGGGTTCCAGGGAGCCGCCGACGTCGAGCAGGACCACCGGGCCGGCGACGGCCGGCAGGGTGGCCACCAGGGCCGGCCGACGGACCTCCGCCCAGCGGCCGAAGCCGAGCGCGGCAGCGGAGACGGTGGCGCCGGTCGAACCGGCGGAGACCAGCGCGTCGGCGGCGCCGTCGCGGACGGCGGCGACGGCCGCGCGGACGGTGCTGTCGGCGCGCGGCGCGTGGTGCGCCGGGCCGGCGGCGGACCGCACCGGCCGGAGCGTGGTCCGGGCGCGCTGCTCCGGGGTGAGGGCGTCGATCAGCGCGGCCGCGACCTCGGTCGGGCCGACGAGCAGCAGGTGCAGGTCCGGATCGGCGCGTACGGCTCGCAGAGCGCCGTCAACCACGACGGCGGGGGCGTCGTCCCCGCCGAGGAGGTCAACGGCGATCCGCGCGGTGCCCGGCTCCATCGAAACGCCGGCCGGAGCGGGCCGGCCGGCGTCGGAGGGAGCCGGGGCACCGGGCGATCGCCAGGGTGCGCGCGCCACCCGACCCGTGGTCGGGGGCGTCACTCGGCGTCCAGGTCTCAGACCTCGAGGACCTGGCGGCCGTTGTACGTGCCGCAGACGGAGCACGCGGCGTGCGGCAGCTTGGCCGACTTGCACTGCGGGCAGGCCACGGTCGCGACCACGGCCGCCTTCCAGTTCGCCCGGCGGGACCGGGTGTTGCTGCGCGACATCTTGCGCTTCGGGACGGCCACGGTTCCTACTCCTCTGTACGGTTCAGTTGCGACAGGCCCGCCCAACGCGGGTCGATCTGCTGGTGGCTGTGGTCGGCCGGCAGATCGTCCCAGTGCACCCCGCACTCGGGGCACAGTCCTGGGCAGTCCTCCCGGCAGAGCGGGTTCGTCGGCAGCGTCAGCACCACCGCGTCCCGCAGCGCCGGCTCCAGGTCGATCAGATCGCCCTGCATCCGGCCCACCTCGTCCTCGTCGGTCGTGTCGTCCGTGGTGCTGTTCTCGTACGCGTACAGCTCCTGGATGTTCACGACCACCGAGTCGTTGATCTGGCGCAGGCACCGGCCGCACTCGCCCCGGACGGGACCGCTGATGGTTCCGGAGACGAGCACGCCCTCGGACACCGACTCCAGCCTCAGGTCGAGGTCGAGGTCCGCGCCCTCCGGCACGCCGATCAACTCCACGCCGAGGTCCGCCGGTGCCGGGGCGACCCGCTTGACCGTACGCAACGCGCCAGGCCGACGCGGCAGGTCCCTCGTGTCGAGGACCAGCGGCGACCTGGGGTTGAGTGTCGATGGCGAGTGTTTGGGCATAGTCAGACTCCGGCCGGTGAGAGGCCGACAAAAAAGGTTACCTGGGCGACCGCCCCACCGTCGAACCGGGGGCAGCGCCCGACCTGTGTGTCGGTGCGATGAGGTGCCGCTCAAAAGGGTAGCGGGCGTTCCGCCTCATCCCCACCGAAGGTGCCGATCTCCCGCAGCGCGTGCATCTTGTCCCGGCCACGCTCTATCGAGGCCAGGGCCCGGGTGAGGAACTGCTCGAAATTGGCCAGCGCGGTGTCGACGTAGTCGTCGACCTCGTCGCGCAGCCGCTGCGCCTCGGCCCGGGCCTCGGCGATGATCCGGGCCCCCTCGTGCTCCGACGAGACGGTGATCTCGTTCACCGACACCAGGCGGGCGTGTTCCGCCTCACCCTCGCTGATGATCCGGTCGGCCTCCCGCTTGCCGGCCTCCATGATCTTGTCCCGCTCCTCCAGGAGGGCGGCGGCGCGACGCAGGTCGGCGGGGAGTTCGCCGCGAAGCTCGTCCAGGGCCGCGATCATCTCGCCCCGGTCGACCATGCAGTTGTTCCGCGACATCGGGACGGAGCGGGCCTGCTCCACCATGGCGATCAGTTCGTCGATGCGATCGAGCGGGTCCACCGGTACCTCACTCCTGTCGTTCGTCGGCCGACCTACATGATGCGGGCTACGGCCGGATTCCCGCTCCACTCATGATGTCGTGTGCGGGCGAGCCTCGCCCCATCCGCCCCGGCGCGGCGCGTCGCGACGAGCCGCCCGCCGGTTCCGGCGGGCGGCGGTGCGCGGCGAACGTCAGCCCCGGTGCTCCGGGCCGAGCCGGGCGACCAGCTCGTGGCGCACCACGTCCGGCACGTGCGCGGAGATGTCGCCACCCCACTTCGCCACGTCCTTGACCAGGCTGGAGGAGAGGAACGAGTAGAGCGGGTTGGTCGGCATGAACAGCGTCTCGACCCCGGCGAGGCCGATGTTCATCTGGGCCATCTGCAACTCGTAGTCGAAGTCGCTGACCGCCCGCAGGCCCTTGATCAGCACGCTGGCCTCCTGCGCCCGGCAGAAGTCGACCAGCAGGCCGCGGAAGGACTCGACGCGGACGTTCTCATACGAGGAGGTCACCTCGCGGAGCATGTCGATCCGCTCCTCGACGGTGAACAGGCCCTTCTTCGCCTGATTTACCAGCACGCCGACGATCACCTCGTCGAAGAGCCGGCTGGCCCGTCCGATGATGTCGAGGTGTCCGTTGGTGACCGGGTCGAACGAGCCGGGACACACCGCACGTCTCATGATCGGCGACCGTACCAAAGCGTGGTCTCGCCGTAACGGCGACTGCGCTCGGCGGTGACGCCCTGCATCCACTCGACGGGGCCGGTGCGGCTGGAACGCTCCACCACCACCAGGGCGCCGGGGGCCAGCCAGTCGTGCTCCACCAGGGCGGCCAGCATCGCGGTGATCTCGGCGTCGGGCACCGCGTACGGCGGGTCGGCGAAGACCACGTCGTACGGCTCGCCGCCGGGGCCGGCCGCGAGCACGCCGGCCACCTTGCCGGTGACCAGTCGGGCGGCCGGCGTGGCCCGGAGCGCGGCGACGTTCTCCCTGATCACGCGGGCGGCCCGCGGGTCGGACTCGACCAGCAGCACGTGCTCGGCGCCCCGGGAGAGCGCCTCCAGCCCGACCGCGCCGGAGCCGGCGTACAGGTCGGCGAAGCGGGCGCCGACCAGGTCGATCTCGGCCTGCACCGCGCTGAACAACGCCTCGCGGACCCGGTCCGAGGTGGGTCGGGTGCCGGCGCCGGGCGGCGCGGCGATCCGCCGGCCGCCGAGCGTGCCGGCGACGATCCGGGTCACGGTCTCCCCCTGCTCATGACGATGACGCTACGCGACGGGCGGGCCGGGCCGGCCGACACGGTCCGTCCCGATCGGGTGCCTGGATGATCACGACCGGTTCATCAATGATCTCAGATTTATAACATCATTCTTAGCCGATCCTGAGCGCTGTGCCGTGGGTGGCGATTTCACTAGGGTCGGCCGGGTGCCGGCGACCCTCCGCCGGCCGCAGGGCGCGGGGAGCGCGCCGTCGCGGGACGTGCCGCATGCGACCACGACCAGAGCACCGCCACCCCACGCCGCACCCTGACGCTTCTTCACCCCGGGAGTACGCGTGATCCGTCCCCAGCTGTCGCCCCGGCGACCGCTCGCCGTGGCCGCCGCCGCGCTGGCCGGCCTCGCCACGGCGTTCGCCTTCACGGCGCCAGCGAGCGCCACCAACACGTCGCCCTCGCCGTCGGCCTCCCCGACCGTGACCGCCTCGCCGAGCAGCCCGACCCAGCCGGCGCCGGACTGCGTCAAGGCCGCCGACGCGAAGTACACGCACACCTTCGACGGGCCGAAGGGCGAGGCCTCGATCACCCTGACCAACGGCCCGCTCTGCGCCGGCGAGGAGCAGGAGCTGGCCCTGGTGTCGTACGTGACGCCGTCGGCGAAGTTCGCCGTGCCGCAGTACGTGCTCGACAAGTCGGTCAAGAAGTTCGTCGGCGTGGGCGCCGGTGACCTGGGCGTGGCCACCCTGGACTTCCGGGTCGAGGTGCCGAACTGCTACACCCAGGTCGACTTCGTCTTCGGCAGCACCATCATCGACCCGCTGACCGACACCAGCGACCGGTACGGCAACCGCAAGGTCGGCAGCTCCGCCGGCATCGGCGCCCGCTCCACCGGCCCGCAGGGCTGGTACAACGGCGGCTCCGGCACCTGCTCGGCTGTGCCCGAGGTGATCGCCGAGTCCGACTGCGAGGGCAGCGTCGAGCTGACCCTGGTCAACCGGACCGGCAACGCGGCGGCCACCTTCACCATCACCGGCAGCGGCGGCTTCACCGAGACCGTCACCGTCCCCATGCGCAAGATCGAGACCCGGAAGCTCAACCCCGGGCAGGCGCAGAAGGTCACCGTGACCGCCAAGGGCATGCCGGACTTCTCCGGCGACTGGGAGAAGCCCGAGGACTGCCAGCAGCCCGAGGTCGGTGCTCCGGAAGCCGGCTTCGAGTCGACCTGCGACGCGATGATCTTCCAGATCAGCAACCCGGAGGACGGCGCCACCCTCACCTCGACCTTCACCCCCAGCAAGGGCGAGGCGAAGACGCTGACGGTCGAGCCGGGCCGTACCGGGTCGGTCAGCTTCAAGGCCAGCAAGGGCCTCACCGTCACGGTCACCGGCGACCTGGACTCCGGCGGCCCGCTGGCCTGGGAACAGCCGAAGGACTGCGCCGAGGGCGGCACGGGCGGCGGTGAGCCCGGCCTGCCGGTGACCGGCGCGGCGGCCGGCGGCATCGCCGCGGGCGCGCTCGCCCTGCTGGCGGCCGGCGCGGTGCTCTTCGTCATGGCGCGACGCCGACGGATCCGCTTCACCGCCTGATCCACTGTGGTCCCCGTGAGGGCGCGCCGACTCCACCGGTCGGCGCGCCCTTCGCGTACCCGCCGTCCACCATGGACCTGGTTGCAGTCGTCCGGTGACGGTCGGTATATCGATGATCTCGAAACGGCAACAACCGCCGTCGGCTGCGAGGCGGCCCGCTACCCGTCGGTACAGTCACCCGGCGCGTACGCTCGCGCGGACGCGCCGTGGCCCGAGGAGGCCGCGCTGAGCCACGACCCTCGGTCCCGCCGGCTCCCGCCTCCCGGCCGCACACCCCGCGCACCTCCCCCCGTCAGGAGTACACGTGAACCGCCTGAAGTTCCGGCGCGTCGCGGCGATCGCCGCCGGCACGCTGATCGGCCTCGCCGGCGTCGCGACGGTCGCCGGCCCCGCAATGGCCCACCACCCCGAGCCGTCGGGCACCTTCTGCGCCGCGCTGGACGGCAAGATCACTGTCAACTGGACCGTCGGCAACAGCGAGACCGACCTCGCCGGCACCATCACCAAGCTCGTCTCGACGGTGCCGGGTGACGTCACCGGCGCGCTGGCGCTGAACGCGCCGCTGCCGAAGAAGGGTGAGGGGGTGCTGACCGGCACCCAGTCGCACACCTTCACCGGTGCGCTGCCCGAGCTGAAGCTGACCGTCGAGGCTCGGTGGGACCGGGGCGACCGGATCATCACCGAGGAGCGCACCGTCACCGCGCAGCCCGCCGGCGACTGCGGCCCGGCCGAGTCGCCGTCGCCGTCGCCGACCACCCCGGAGCCGACGAAGTCCCCGGAGCCGACCAAGTCTCCCGAGGTCACCCCGTCGCCGTCGAGCACCAGCCCGACCGCGACCCCGTCGAGCACCCCGAGCGCGCCGGAGGAGCCGGTGTTCCGGCTTGAGGAGACCTGCGACGAGATGACCTTCATCGTGGAGAACCCGGCGAAGGGCATCCCCTTCACCGCCACGTTCACCACCGAGAAGGGCGTCACCAAGAAGCTCGAGTCCACCCCGGGCAAGACCAGCTCGGTCAGCTTCGACGCGTACGCGGGCCTGAAGGTCACCGTCTCCTACGACGTGGTCGAGGGCTCCGAGACCATCGAGTACACCCAGCCGAAGAAGTGCGACGAGGGTGAGGGTGGCGGCCTCCCGGTCACCGGCGCCGCCACCGGTGGCATCGCCGCCGGTGCCGTCGTGCTGCTGGCCGCGGGCGCGATCCTGTTCGTGGTGGCCCGCCGCCGCCGGGTGCGCTTCACCGCCTGAGCACCACCTGCCTGAAGCCGAGGGCGCGTCGACCGACCGGTCGGCGCGCCCTCGCGCCGTTCCCGCCCCGTCCCGGTCGGAGTCCGCGATGGCGCCCAGCTGCGGATCAGCTCGACCGGTGCTCACCCGGCCTGCGCCTCCGGCGCGCGGTCGGCACCTGCGCCGTGGTGGCGCGCGGTCAGGGCGGGGTCGGGGCGCGGTCCGGGCGGTCGGCACGCGGTCGGGCGCGGTCCGGGCGGTCGGCACGCGGTCGGGCGCGGTCCGGGCGGTCGGCACGCGGTCGGGCGCGGTCCGGGCGGTCGGCACGCGGTCGGGCGCGGTCCGGGCGGTCGGCACGCGGTCGGGCGCGGTTGGGGCGCTCGGCTCGCGGTTGGGCGGTCGGCGCGGCGCACGTAGCCGTGCAGGGCGCACTTCACCCCTGCGCGTCCTTTAGACCTGATGACGTAAACGATTCAGCGCGGGCGAGTGCGGGGCGATGCCGTGGCACGCCCGGGCAGGGTGCGACGGCACGGCAGGGAGCGACCGGGGCCAGCCGCAAGGGGCGAGCGAGGCGAGGCCCGGCACCGTGAATCGTCTACGTCATCAGCTCGACAGGAGCCCCGACGAACAGGCGCGGACAAGGCACGGCGCCGTGAATCGCCTGCGTCATCAGCTCCAAAGGAGCCACGCCCGACAGGCGAGGCGAGGCACACCGCCGTGAATCGTCTACGTCACCAGCTTCGACAGGGGCCACGACAGTGGTCCGGTCCGGCGGAGCCACTGACAGCCTGATCGGTCGGCACCCGACAAAGCGACGGGTGCCGGCACCGAGAGCACGCAACGCCGGCCGGTCAGCCCTTCTCCAGGTACTCGGCGCGTTCCTCGTCCACCAGCGCGGCGACCGATGCGGCCAGGGCCGGATGCCGTGCCAGCTCCGGGTCCTCCTCGACCAGGGCGATCGCCTCGGCGCGGGCGTCGCGGATCAGGTCGGTGTCGCGCAGCAGCGACAGCAGTCGCAGGTGCGAGCGGTGGCCCGACTGGGTGGCACCGAGCACGTCGCCCTCCCGGCGCTGTTCCAGGTCCAGCTCGGCCAGCTTGAAACCGTCCGTCGTGGAGGCCACCGCGTCCAGGCGTTCCCGGGCCGAGGACCCCTCGGCCGCCTCGCTCACCAGCAGGCAGAGCCCGGGGGCGGTGCCCCGGCCCACCCGACCGCGCAGCTGGTGCAGCTGGGAGACGCCGAACCGGTCGGCGTCCAGCACGATCATCACGGTGGCGTTGGGCACGTTGACGCCGACCTCGATCACCGTGGTGGCGACCAGCACGTCCAGGTTGCCGTCGGCGAAGGAACGCATCACCGCGTCCTTCTCGTCGGCGGGCAGCTTGCCGTGCAGGACACCGATCCGCAGCCCATGCAGCGGCCCCTCGGCGAGCAGCGGGGCCACCTCGGTCACGGCCAGCGGCGGCCGTCGCCCGTTGTCGTCCTCCCGCGGCGGCTCCTCCTCGCTCTGCGGGCCTTCGCCGATCCGGGGGCACACCACGTACGCCTGGTGGCCGGCGGCGACCTCCTCGCGCAGCCGGCGCCAGGCCCGGTCCAGGAAGGCCGGCTTCTCCGCCGCCGGCACCACGTGCGAGGCGATCGGCGAGCGGCCCTGCGGCAGCTGGGACAGGGTGGAGGTCTCCAGGTCGCCGTAGACCGTCATCGCGACCGTGCGCGGGATCGGGGTCGCCGTCATCACCAGCACGTGCGGCGGCTGGTCGGCCTTGGAGCGCAGCGCGTCGCGCTGCTCGACGCCGAAGCGGTGCTGCTCGTCGACCACCACCAGGCCGAGGTCGGCGAAGTCCACGCCCTCGTAGAGCAGGGCGTGGGTGCCGAGCACGATGCCGGCCCGCCCCTCGGCGACCTCGGTCAGGGCCCGTCGCCGGGCCGCCGCCCCGAGTGAACCGGTGACCAGCTCCACCCGGGTCGCGTCGTCGGCCGCGCCCAGCTCACCGGCCATCGCCAGCGGGCCGAGCAGGTCGAGCATGCCCCGATGGTGCTGCGCGGCGAGCACCTCGGTCGGGGCGAGCAGCGCCGCCTGGCCGCCGGCGTCGACCACCTGGAGCATGGCCCGCAGCGCCACCACCGTCTTGCCGGAACCCACCTCGCCCTGCAACAACCGATGCATGGGGTGCGGGGTGGCCAGGTCGGCGGCGATCTCGACGCCCACGTCCCGCTGGCCGGGCGTCAACTCGTACGGCAGCCGGGCGTCGAACGCGTCGAGCAGACCACCGGGCTTCGGCGGGCGGGGCCGGGCCGGCCAGGACGCGGCCCGGTGCTTGCGCTGCACCAGGGTGAGCTGCACGGCGAACGCCTCGTCCCACTTGAGCCGCCGGCGCGCCCGGTACAGCTCCTCCTTGCTGGACGGGCGGTGGATCTCGCGGAGCGCGTTGCCGATGCCGACCAGGTTCCGGCTGGCCCGCACGGTCGCCGGCAGCGGGTCCTCCGGCGGGGTGAAGGTGTCCAGCACCACCCGGACGCAGCGGGCGATCACCCAGGTCGGTACGGCCGCGGCGGCCGGGTAGACCGGGATCAGCGCCCCGGCGAACTCCTCGATCTCCTCGCTGGCCGCCGCCTCGCCGTCGGTCGAATCCCCGAGGAGCTGGTATTCGGGGCCGTTGAGCTGCCGCTTGCCCCGGAACTCGGTGACCTTGCCGGCGAAGAGCCCCCACCGCCCGGGGCGCAGCTCCCGTTCCCGCCACGCCTGGTTGCCGAAGAAGGTCAGGGTGAGCACGCCGCCGGAGCCGTCGCCGACGGTCACCTCCAGCAGGTTGCCCCGGCGCTGGCGCATCGGTCGCACCGCGGTGCGCTGCACCTGGGCCAGCACGGTGACCTGCTCCCCCACGTCCAGGGAGCGGATGTCGGTGTGCTCGCCGCGCTCGTCGTACCGGCGGGGGAAGTGGTAGATCAGGTCGCCGGCGGTGTGCAGGTCCAGGTGGGCGGCCAGGGCCTTGGCCGTCTTCTCCCCGACCAGCTTCTTCAGCGGCGTGTCCACCGTGGACGGCTCGGACGTCATTCGACCCCCACCAGGAGCGGATAGTGCGGCTGGCCGCCCGGGTACGCCTGCACCTCGACGAACGGCCAGCGCCGGCCGACGTGCGCGCGGACCGCCTCGGCGAGGCCGTCCGGGGCGTCCGCGCCGGTGAGCAGGGTGACCATCTCGCCACCGCCGCCCAGCATCCGGTCGACGACGGCGGCACAGGTGTCGACCAGGTCGGCGCCGATCAGGTGCACCTCACCCTCGACCAGCGCCAGCACGTCGCCGGGGCGGCAGGGGCCGGCCACGGTCAACGCCTCGCGGCTGGCGTGGCACACCTCGGCGTACCGGCAGGCCCCGGCGGCCTCGGCCATCGCGATGACGTCGTCCTCGAAGCGCCGCCTGGGGTCGCGCACCGCGAGCGCGGCCAGCGCCTGCACCGGCGAGCGGGTCGGCACCACGCTGACCTTGATCCCCAGGCGGTGCGCCTCCTTCGCGGCGGCGCTCGCCACGGCCTGGGTGTTCGGGTCGTTGGGGAGCACCACCACGCGGGCCGCGTCGGTGGTGCGGATCGCGTCCAGCAGCTCGCCGGTGGACGGGTTGCCCGGCACCACGGTGGCGCCCTCGCCGGCGAAGAGCTCCGCGATGCCCGCGCCGGCCGCGACCACCACGGCCGCCCGGCCGTCGACCGGCGGGCCGGGCCGGGGGGCCGGCGCGGTCTGGTCGGCGAAGCGGGTCACCGAGATCCGGTACGGCCGGCCCGCGACCACGCCCGCCTCGATCGCGGCACCGACGTCGTTGACGTGCACGTGCACGTTCCAGGTGGTGGAGGCCGCCGGTGCGGCGCCGTCGCCGACCACCACCAGCGAGTCGCCCAGCGTGGCCAGTTCGGCGCGCATCCGGGCCACCGCCTCGTGGTCGGCGTCGAGCAGGAACTGCACCTCGTACGCGTACTCCTCGGAGCCGGCCTCGCGGACGGTGGTGAGCGGCGGGCGGACCGTGCGGGTCACCGGCGCCGGCCGGGGTGGGCTCTCGCCGGTGATCACCTCGACCAGCGCGTCGAGCAGCAGGCAGAGCCCCCGGCCGCCGGCGTCGACGACGCCGGCCCGGGCCAGCTCGGGCAGTTGCTCCGGGGTGCGGGCCAGGGCGCGGACGGCCTCCCCCGCCGCCGCCCGGGCCACCGTGCGCAGGTCGTCGCTGTCGGCCTGCTCGGCGGCGGTGGCCGCCGCGGCCACGACGGTGAGCACCGTCCCTTCCACCGGGCGGGCGACCGCCGCGTAGGCCGCCGTGGCGGCGGCGCGCAGCGCGGTGGCCAGCTCCCGGCCGCCGACGGCCGGGACGGCGGCGAGCGCGTCGGCCAGGCCCCGCAGGATCTGCGACAGGATCACCCCGGAGTTGCCCCGGGCGCCGAGCAGCGCGCCCCGCGCCATCAGCCGCAGCGCGTGCCCGTGCGCGGTGGGCCCGTCCCCGGGGAGGGTGTCGAGATCCATCGCCAGCGCCTGCTGGGCGGAGGTGAGGGTGAGCACCATGTTGGTGCCGGTGTCGCCGTCGGGGACGGGGTAGACGTTCAGGTCGTCGATCTCGCCCTGGTGGCGCCGCAGTGCGGTCAGCCCACCCGCGCACCAGCGGCGCACCGCGGCGGCGTCGAGGGTGTCCAGCACGGCCAGAAGCCTACTGTCGCGCACCGACACCCGCCCGGGCCGGCCGGTGCGCCCCGGCGTGTCCCCCTGCCGGGCGGCGGGTGAGCCCCGATCGCACCGGAGGCTCCGGCAAGCTAATCTCGTGGTGCGTCCCCGTGTCGGCGTTCACCCGGGGGACGGACTGGTCGGGCGGCCGTGACGGTGGCCCGACTCACATCGGGCCGCTCCGCTCGGGGCGGTTGGCCGGTCACCCCGGTCATCGGGTAACCTGGCCGGGTTGCCCGGGCAGTGCCTTGCCGGCGACCTCATGAACGTATCAATCCCAGGAGTATCCCGTGGCTAGCGTGTGCGACGTCTGTGGCAAGGGACCGGGCTTCGGCCACAACGTGTCCCACTCGCACCGGCGGACCAACCGCCGCTGGAACCCGAACATCCAGTCGGTGCGCACCCCGGCCGGTGGCGGCAACACCAAGAAGATGCAGGTCTGCACCTCGTGCATCAAGGCCGGCAAGGTGACCCGCGCCTGACGCGGTAACGCCTCCAGCTCGAAGAACGCCAGCACCGGCGGGCCGTCACGGTCCGCCGGTTCTGTCGTGTCCGGGTCCGTTCGTCCCCGGCGAGGTCGTCTCCTCGGCCCGCCGCAGCGGCCTGGTGCCGACCTGGGGCGACGACCCCGCCGAGGCGACCCGGGCCGCCCGGCACGCGGCGGGACTGGTGCAGATCAGCGTCGGCTGAGACCGGCCCCGCCGGGCCGTGGGCGGGTCAGAGGGTACGGCCGAAGGAGAGGCAGCCCGGCGCGTCGGCGTAGAAGCCGAAGTTGGGGATCCGCTCGTAGCCGGCCGAGGTGTACATCGCGATCGCCTCGGGCTGCCTGTCGCCGCACTCCAGGATCATCCGCTTGCGCCCGTGGTACCGGGCGGACTCCTCGACCGCGGCCAGCACCGCGCGGGCCACCCCGCGCCCCCGGGCCGCCGGGACGGTGTACATCCGCTTCAGCTCGGCGGTGTCGTCGCCGTGGCTGCGCCAGCCGCCGCAGCCGACCGGCTCGCCGTCGAGGTAGGCGACGAGGAAGGCGCCCTGCGGTGGGACGAACTCGGCCGCGTCGACCGGCGTGTCGTCGCCGCTGCCGCCGTACCGTTCGCCGAGGTCGGCCAGGGCCGCGCTGATCAGCGACCGCGCCACCGGCGAGTCGAAGGCCAGCGGGCGGATCTCGATCTCACTCACGGGCAAAGGGTACGACCACCCCTTACCGGAAGTGGTCCCAGCCGGCCGGACCGTCGTACTTCTCACCGTCGACGGTGACGCCCGCGCCCTCTACCACCCGGCCCACCGGCCGCCACTCCTCGGGCAGGGCGACCGACCGGGGGAAGGTCGCGAGCAGCGCGTGGTCGTCGCCCCCGCCGAGGATCCACGAGTACGGGTCGACGCCGAGCGCCTGCGCGGCGTCGCGCATCTGGCGGGGCACCTCGAAGGCGTCCCGGTGCACGTCGACGCCGACCCCGCTGGCCTTCGCCACGTGACCCAGGTCGGCCAGCAGCCCGTCCGAGACGTCGATCATGGCGGTGGCGCCGAGCCGGGCGGCGTGCGGGCCGGCCGCGTAGGGCACCTCCGGCCGCCGGTACGCCTCGACCAGCAGCCGGGGCGTGCGGAACCCCCGGGAGAGCACGGTCAGCCCGGCCGCCGCCCAGCCGCTGCGCCCGGCCACCGCGACCACGTCCCCCGGCCGCGCCCCGGAGCGCAGCACCGGTGCCCGGCCGCCGAGGTCGCCGAGGGCGGTGACCGCGATGGTCAGGGTGGGGCTGGCGGACATGTCCCCGCCCACCACGCTCGCCCCGACCTTGGCCGCCTCGGCGGCCAGTCCGTCGGCCAGTTCCTCCGCCCAGGTCGTCTCCAGCTCCGCCGGCATGCAGAGGGCGACCAGCAGCGCGGTGGGGGTGGCCCCCATCGCGGCGATGTCGGCCAGGTTGGCCGCCGCCGCCCGGTGCCCGACGTCCCGCGCGCCGGACCAGTCCCGCCGGAAGTGCCGTCCCTCGACCAGCACGTCCGTCGACGCGGCCACCCGCCCGTCCGGGGCGGCCACCACCGCGGCGTCGTCGCCCGGGCCGAGCAGGCAGCCCGGCCCGTACGTCAGCCGCGCGGTCACCCGGTCGATCAGGCCGAACTCTCCGACACCCGCGACACTCATGCCACTCCCTCGCCGCGCTCGCTCACTGCTTCCTCTCGACCACCGATAGGGATCACGCCTGCTCCGTAAGGTAGTTTCACCCTTCGGGCCGCCCACGGGCGGCGACGGACGGAGGTCGAGTCGTGGTACAGGCGTACATCCTCATCCAGACGGAGGTCGGCCGGGCACGTGACGTGGCCGGGCTGATCGCGGACCTTGCCGGCGTGGTGCGAGTCGACGCCGTCACCGGGCCGTACGACGTGGTGGTGCTCACCGAGGCGAACACCGTCGACGAGCTCGGCAAACTCATCGTCAGCAAGGTGCAGATGGTGCCCGGCATCACCCGCACCCTCACATGTTCGGTGGTGCGCCTGTAAGTGGACGAGATCACTTCCTCCCCGACCGCCGGCGCCGAGCCGGCCGAACCGACCGCTCCGGCCACCGCCCGGAAGCCGGCCGGACCGACCGCGAAGAAGCCGGCCGCGCCGACCGCCGCCGGTAAGTCGGGCTGGGACCGGTCGACCCGCCGGGCCGCGCTGCTCGCCACCCTGGTCGCGCTGCCGGTGACCGTGGCCGTGGCCGGGTTCACCTTCGCCAAGCTGGCGCCGGACGCCCCGGCCCCCGCGCCCAGCCCCACCGCCACGACCGCCCGCGGGCAGTCCAATGCCCCGGTCGAGATGGCCGCCCCGGCGCTGGACGCCCGGCCGGCCGTCGTCTGCCGGGCGCTGATGTCGCAGCTGCCGCCGTCGGTGCGGGACCTGCCCCAGCGGCCGGTGACCGCCGGCGCCGAGCAGAACGCCGCGTACGGCGACCCGGCGCTCACGGTGGCCTGCGGCGGCGCCGCGCCGTCGTTCGCCCCGACCGACGACGTCTGGACCGTCAACAAGGTCTGCTGGCACGCCGCCGAGGAGGCGGACGCCACCGTGCTCACCACCGTCGACCGGGAGACCGTGGTCCGGGTGACCGTGCCCCGCGCGTACGAGCAGCCGTTGCAGTGGGTGGCCCCGATCGCCGACACCATCGTCGCCTCGGTCCCCTCCGGCGGTCGACCCCCCGCCGGCTGCACCGCCTGACCCCCGACCCGCCCCCTCCGGGGCGCAGTGTCACGGAAAGAGTGGTCGTTCACGCGTGAACAGCCACTCTTTCCGTGTACGAGGGCGGAGCCTGCGGCCCGGGCGCGGGCGTCAGCGGGGACCGCTGTGGCGGTGCAGGGCGGTGCGGATGAGGCGGTTGACCAGCTTGGGGTACTCCAGGCCGGCGGCGGCCCACATGCGGGGGAACATCGACGTCGGGGTGAAGCCGGGCATCGTGTTGATCTCGTTGAGGTAGACGTCCAGCTCCGGGGTGACGAAGAAGTCGACCCGGGCCAGGCCGGAGCAGTCCAACGCGGTGAAGGCCCGGGTGGCGTACTCCTGCACCTGCCGGGTCACCTCGTCCGGCAGCCCGGCGGGGATGTCGTACTCACAGGCGTCGTCGATGTACTTCGCCTCGAAGTCGTACCAGTCGTGGCCGGAGACCACCCGCACCTCGGCCAGCACCGACGCCTCGGGCGCACCGCCGGCCTCGCCCTCCAGCACGCCGCACTCGATCTCGCGGCCGACGATCGCGCCCTCGACCAGCACCTTGGTGTCGATCTCGCGGGCGGTGGCGACCGCCGCGTCGAGCTGCGCCCAGTCGTCGACCTTGGTGATGCCGAACGACGAGCCGGCCCGGGAGGGCTTGACGAAGACCGGCAGGCCGAGCCGCTGCTTGTCCTGCTCGCTGAGCGTCATCCCGTTGCGCAGCACGACGTACGGGCCGACCGGGATACCCTCGGCGGCGCAGAGCTTCTTGGTGAACTCCTTGTCCATCGCGGCGGCGGAGGCGAAGACGTTCGCCCCGACGTACGGGATGTCGGCCATCTCCAGCATGCCCTGGATGGTGCCGTCCTCGCCGTACGCGCCGTGCAGCACCGGGAAGACCACGTCCACGTCGGCGAGCGCCCGGGGACCGTCGGTCGGGTCGAGCACCATCAGGCCACCGGCGGTCGGGTCGGCGCGGAGCACCACCTCGGCGCCGGAGCCGGCGGTGATCTCCGGCAGCTTGCGGTCGCTGATGGCGAGCCGGCTCGGGTCCCCGCTGGCCAGTACCCACTGCCCCTGGCGGGTGATGCCCACCGGCACCACCTCGAACTCGTCCGGGTCCAGCGCGCCGAGCACGCTGCCGGCGCTGACGCAGGAGATGCCGTGTTCGGGGCTGCGGCCGCCGAAGACGATCGCCACGCGGGTCTTGCCTGGGGTGGTCACTGGGTCACCTCTCGGTACGCGACTGCGGAGCCGCCAGCGGCGCTCACCCGGTCGACCTTACTGTGGGTGGCGGCGCGCCGATGGCGATACCCGGGAGGACGCGTACCTCCCTCGCAAACGGTCACCCGTACCAATACGGTGCGTAGTCGACTCAGTCGCTCCCGACGCTGACGGCACCGTGCCGGCGACCGACCGCGATGACCTTCACCCGCTGCCGTCCGGCGCGCACCATGCCCAGTGCCATGAACGCACCGGCGATCCGGTCGGCGGCCTCCCGGCTGCTCGCGCCGACCACCTGGCGGCGCCGCTCGGGGGCCCGTCGCTCGTCCCGGATCTCGCCCTCGACGGGGCGGACGTCGGTGAGCACCACGAGGAAACGGGTCATCGCCGCTCACCCCGGTGTCCGGTCGCGGTCATCGGCGAAGTCCTCCCGGTGGACGGTCGCGGGTGGCACGTGGCGATCGGGTACGGGGGAGTAAACCCGATCGCCACGCGCCCCATCCCCTCCGGTCGCTCACCACCGCCGTCGCCACGACAACCGTTGGTGAGGACGCCATCACAGATTGACAGGTGGACACGCGTGAATGCAACTCTCATCGACGTTCTCTCATGCACACGTTCCCGGAAAGATATGTCACCATCGACGTATGGCTCCGAAGACCGCCCGGGCCCGCCGGCTGGGCATCGCCCTGCGTACCCATCGCGAGGCCGCCGGCCTGACCCTCGAGGCCGCCGCCGACGAGATCAACAGCACCCGCAGCACGCTGTCCCGGTACGAGAACGCGCAGACGCTGGTCAGCCCCGCCACCGTGCGCGCGCTGCTCAGCCTCTACGGCGTCGGGCCGGACGACATCGCGGCGGCGGTGCAGCTGGCCAAGGACACCCGCAAGCCCGGCTGGTGGGTGCCGTACTCGCACCTGCTGGACAAACGCACCATCGACTTCATCGCGCTGGAGGCGGAGGCCACCGGCATCGCCAACTTCGAGCCCTCGGTGGTGCCCGGCCTGTTGCAGACGGCGGACTACGTCCGCGGCGTGATGCGCGGCGGGCCGCACACCCTCGGCGACGACCAGGTCGAGCAGCGGGTGCAGCTACGGCTGGACCGGCAGCAGCGCCTCACCGCCGACAACCCGCCCATCTTCGACGCGATCATCGACGAGGGCGCGCTGCTGCGCCCGGTCGGCGACCGGTCGGTGATGGAGCGGCAGCTGCACCACCTGCTGAAGATGGCCGAGCTGCCCAACGTCACGGTGCAGGTCATCCCACTGGCGGCCGGCTACCACCGGGGCACCCGCGGCTCGCTGCACATCCTGGAGTTCGCCGACCCCGAGGACCCGATCATCGCCTCGGTGGAGACGGTGGCCGGGCAGATGGTCCTCGACCGGCCGGGCGACCTGCGTACCTGCACCAAGATCATGGAACACCTGCGGACCGTGGCGCTCAGCCCGACGGACAGCCGCGACCAGCTCCTGCAACTGTTGAAGGGACGGTAGGACCATGACACCGACGATCAGCGCGGCGCTGGCGACGGCCAGCTGGCGCAAGAGCACATACAGCGGGGACCAGGGCGCCTGCGTGGAGCTGGCGACCGTGCCGGACCTCGTGGCGGTCCGCGACTCCAAGGACCCGGCCGGCCCGGTGCTGCTCTTCCCCCCGGCCGCCTGGGCCGCCTTCACCACCGCCCCACCCCGCCCCTGACCCCCGACCCCAGATCCCGACCCCGGATCCCGACCACCGGGTTGATCAAGAAGTTTGCGTCCCGGAGGGCCCGCTCCGGGACGCAAACTTCTTGATCAACCCGGTGGAGCGCCCGAGGGTGGGCTGAGGGCGGGCCGAGGGTGGGGTCAGGTGGCGAGGGTGGGGTGGGGGGCCGGGGTGGCGCGGAGGCTCTCCAGGGCGGCGATGGCCACGCCGCGCGCGCCGGCCATGTCGCGGTCCGGGACCAGGGCGAAGGTGGCCGCCGCGGCCTGCTCGGCGCGGAGCACGGTGTGCGTGCGCACGGTGGCGAGGAACCACTCCCGGAACTCCGGCGCCGCCTCCACCACGCCACCCCCGACGAAGTACGCGTGCGGGTCGGTGAAGTTGGCCGCGATGGTGAACAGCCGGCCGAGCGCCGCCGCCTGCTGGGCGAAGACCTCCCGGGCCAGCTCGTCGCCCCGCTCGGCATACCCGCGCAGCAGCTTGGCGGCCCGCTCGACGGGCTCGGCGGCGAGCGGGTGACCGGGGTGCCGGGCCAGCCAGTACGGCAGCAGGCTGCGCCGGATCCCGGTCAGCGAGGCGATACTCTCGGCGTCCCCCACGAAGCCGCAGGCGCAGGTCGGCTCCGGCTGGCCGGGGGCGAGCAGCCCGGTCAGCGGGATGTGCACGTGCCCGAACTCGCCGGCCATCCCGGCCGCGCCGGTCACCACCCGGCCGTTCTCCACCACCCCGCCGCCGAGCCCGGTGCCGACGATCGCCGACACCGAGGACCGGGTCATCGCGTCCGCTCCGAAGTGGACGTGGTGGGCGTAGAGCGCGGCCGCGTTGCCGTCGTTGTGGTAGACCACCGGCAGGCCGAGCCGCCGCTCCAGCGCGCCGCGCACGTCGTACCCGTGCCAGGCCGGCTGGGCGAAGTTGGTCGACCCCCGGGACGAGATGACCCCGGTGGCGCTGGCCGGGCCCGGCGTGTCCAGCCCGACCGCCCGCACCAGCTCACGCGGTACCCCGGTGTACGCGAGCACGCCGTCCAGCGCGCGGGCCAGCGCCTCGATCGCCGCCTCCGGCCCGGCCTGGACCTCGCTGGGGATCTCCAGCAGCCCGTCGACCAGGAACCGGCCGTCCAGGGTGAGCACGGTGGCGTTGTCGCTCGTGCCACCGTTGTCCAGGCCGACCACCACCGGCACGTCCTCGCCGCCCACCGCCACCGCCTCCCGATGCGAACCTGATGGCGAGGCTAGTTCCCGTTTCCCGCCCCCGCCATGCCGCGAACGGCCATCGCACCCGGGCCACCCGACGGGCCCGCCCGCTCAGCCCGGCGGGCGGGGCCCGCTCGCTCAGCCCGGCCGGCGGGCGGTGACCGCAGTGGCGTCCCACTCCGGGGCGCGCACCACCGTCGGCGCCAGGCCCAGCGCGCGCATCGACGCGCAGAGCGCCTCCGCCTGGCGGTCGCTGATCTCCACCACCAGGTGGCCGCCGGGCGCCAGCCACTCCATCGCGCCCTGCGCCACCCGCCGCAGCACGGCCAGCCCGTCCGTCCCGCCGTCCAGCGCCACCGGCGCCTCGTGCAGCCGCGCCTCGGCCGGCAGCAGCGCCACCGCCTCGGTCGGCACGTACGGGGCGTTGGCGACCACCAGGTCGAGGCGGCCCCGCCAGGCGGGCGGGAGCGGGTCGTACAGGTCGCCGGCCAGAACCGGCACGTCCCGGCCGGCGAGGTTGCGCCGGGCACAGGCCACCGCGGCCGGGTCCACGTCCACGGCGGCGAGCCAGCGCGGGGCGAGGCGGGCCGCGAGCGCGAGCGTGGTGCCGCCGGAGCCGCAGCAGAGGTCGACCACCGCCGGCGCCGGCCCGGCGACCGCCGCGGCGGCCTCCACCAGCAGGGCGGTACGCGCGCGGGGCACGAAGACGCCGGGGTCGACGGCGACCCGCAGCCCGCAGAACTCGGCCCAGCCGAGCAGGTGTTCCAGGGGAACGCCGGCGACCCGGCGGTCGGCGAGCGCGGTCAGCGTCTCGGCGGAGTCGGCGGCGGCGAGGAGCAGCTCCACCTCGTCCTCGGCGTAGACGCAGCCGGCGGCGCGCAGCCGCGAGACGAGGGCGGGGCGGTCGGGGCGGAACGCGGTCGGTGCCATCGGATGCCTTTCGGGAACGCTCGTCGGCGCTCCCGGCCGTCACCTAACGGTGCGACGGGGACTCGGAGGGGAGCGCCGTTCCTGCTGTCTGGCGGATCGGACTCACCTGCTTCCTACTCGTTGCTCGTAGCTGAGCCGTTCGGATAATTCGCTCTCCGGCCAGCGGTGGCTGGGCTGGAGTCCTGGACCGGCAGTCTGGTCCGGTGGCGATCGGTTCGGTCCTGCAGGATCTGCTTCACCTTGTGGTGTGGGGTGTGCAGGGCGATGTCGGGGTCGCCGGCTCGGTGCAGGATGTTGATCGCGGCGTTCACGTCGGCCTGCCACACCACCCCGCAACAGGTGCAGTGAAACCGGTCCCCGCTACGGCGGCCGAACCGGCCGCAGCGGTGACAGGTTTGTGAGGTGTAGGCGGCGTTGACGGGAACGAGCGCAGAACCTCTACGCTCCGACACGCTTTTCAGGGCCTCGGCGGTGACTCCTTTGGTCCATGCGGCGAGACGCCGGTTGATGTTCTTAGGAAGCTTTTTGCGGCCGGTGAAGCGTTTGGTGAGATCCTCGGCGATCACGGTGGCGGCCTCGTCCACGACCTCGTGCACCGCGGTGAAGATCTCCGTCCGCACCCGCGCCCGATGCCGGGCCGCCTGCCGATCCCGCTTCACCGTGCCGAGATTGTTGACCTTGATCCGGTGCGCTTTCGCGTGGTCACCACGCAGGGCGGCGTTGTTCGCGATCGAGCGCAGCTTCGCCCGACGCCGGTTACGTTCCTTCAACCGATCCGACTCACTGGACAGCAGCATGCCGAGCCCTGCACCGTGGGGCTGGCCGTCGGAGTCGGTCAGGGCTTCGGTGTAGCCCTTGTCCACACCGAGCCTCCGGTCGCCGCACGGCCGCTGCGACGACCGCATCTGCGCCGCGTCGATCTGGTAGTGCACCTCGACCCGGCCGCTGCGCAGGATCAGCCGCAAGGTACCCGTCGGCGCGACCGTCGTGGACAGCGGGATCCTGACCATCTTGCGGGGCTCGAGACCGGGAATCGCCAGCCACAACCGGCCCCGCCCATCGACAGCGGTGTTGTACTTGTCGGCGCGCACCACGATCTGATCGTGCGTGCGGTTGCGGCCCCGCTTCCAATGCTTGCGCATCTGCCGGGCCAGGAACGGGTCACTGGCCCACTGGTCCGCCTGCAGCGCGGTGAACATCCGCTTACGCTCGGCCGGATCGTTGGTGCGTCGGCCGATCGCCCGCCGGACCGCGACCTTGGCCGCCTCCATGTTCGCTCCGATGTCGGCCATGGCGTCGCGGACGGTTTCCTTCCACGCATTCGCCAGCACACCAAACAACGCGTGTATGCCGTCGGCCAGCCACCGGTCCCGCACCTGCCGGTCTCTCAACCCGGACCCGACTGCGAGGATCGAGCCGTAACGCTGCCACACCTCGCTGCGCACCCGGCCCAACCGACGGGCCTGCTCCACCAGGGCGGCGTACTTGCCCGGATTCAGCCGGGCCGAGTAGGCGATCCGGGTGACCTTCACCGGTCACCCTCCATGGTCAGGTCCCCCCTTTTCAACTCCTTCTCGTAGCGGCGCAGACCGTACAGCCGCCACGAGAAGGTCTGCACGATGCCCAGGAGGTCCTCGACCTCCTGGGGTCGGGGCCCGCGCGGGCCGGGGATCACGATAGCGGATCGACCGGCCCGGCGGCGTCCAGCGCGGCGGCGATGTCGGCCACCAGATCGGCGGTGTCCTCCACCCCACAGGAGAGCCGGACGAAGCCCGGGGCGGTGTCGTCGCCCCACTGCGCCCGCCGGTCGGCGGTGGTGTGCAGGCCACCGAAGGACGTCGCGGCGGCGACCAGCCGGGCGGCGTCGACGAACCGGCTCACCCGGTCGGCGTCGCCGAGGTCGAAGGAGACCACGCCGGGCATCCGCCGCATCTGCGTCGAGGCCACCGGGTACGCCGGGTCCTCCGGCCGCCCCGGCCAGCGCAGCCCGGTGACGTCCGCGC
Organism: Micromonospora sp. CPCC 205739; assembly: GCF_036906795.1. Taxonomy (NCBI): domain Bacteria; kingdom Bacillati; phylum Actinomycetota; class Actinomycetes; order Micromonosporales; family Micromonosporaceae; genus Micromonospora; species Micromonospora sp. CPCC 205739. The sequence goes on from NZ_JBAKHS010000003.1 coordinate 186,305, forward strand.
GCCCGGCGAGCAGTTCGGCGACCGCCGCCGCGTTGGCGGACTGCCGGGCCAGCCGCAGGTCGAGGGTGGCCAGTGACCGGTGCGCCAGCCAGGCGTCGAAGGCCCCGGGCACCGCGCCCGTGGTGGTACGCCAGGCGGTCAGCGTCTCCAGCAGCTCCGCCGAGCGGGCCGCCACGTAGCCCAGGAGCAGGTCGGAGTGCCCGGTCAACGCCTTGGTGCCGGAGGCGACCACCAGGTCGGCGCCGAGGTCCAGCGGGCGCTGCCCGAGCGGGGTGGCGGTGGTGTTGTCGACCACGAGCAGGGTGCCGGCGGCGCGCGCCCGCTGCGCGAGCGCGGCGACGTCGACCACGTCCAGGCCGGGGTTCGCCGGGGTCTCCAGCATCAGCAGCCGGACGCCCTCCAACGACGGGTACGGCCCGACGGTCGGCACGAACCCGACCCGCACCCCGATCCGCTCCAGGGTGGCGGTGGCGAAGGCGCGCACCGGGAAGTACCCGTCGGCGGGCAGGAGCACGGTGTCCCCGGGGCGCAGCACGGCGAGCAGCAGCCCGGTGATGGCGGCCTGCCCGCTGGCGAAGACCCGGCAGTCGCCCCCCTCCAGCTCGCCGATGGCCGACTCCAGCAGCCGGCGGGTGGGGTTGTCCGGCCGGCCGTAGCCGTTCGCCGCGGCGGCCGGCCCCTCCCACGGGTCGAGGTGGTACGGCGCGGCGAAGACCGGCCCGGGCAGGAACGGGTCCCCGGGCACCGGCTCCGGCAGCCCGGCCCGGACGCAGCGGGTGCCGTCCCGCCACTGCGGCGCGTCGTCGCTCATTCGTACGACTCCGGCTTGGCGGTGCGGCTCATCAGGGCGTCCACGGCGAGCCGGGGGTCCATGCCCTCGTGGCAGATCCGCTCGATCTGCTCGGTGATCGGCATCTCCACCCCGTGCGCCCGGGCCAGGTCCCGGATGGCCAGGCAGCTCTTCACGCCCTCGGCGGTCTGCCGGGTCGCCGCCTGCGCCTGCTCCAGGGTCTCTCCCCGGCCCAGGTGCTCGCCGAAGGTGCGGTTGCGGGCCAGCGGTGAGGAGCAGGAGGCGACCAGATCGCCCATGCCGGCCAGGCCGGCGAAGGTGATCGGGTCGGCGCCGAGCGCGACGCCCAGCCGGGCGGTCTCGGCGAGCCCACGGGTCATCAGCATCGCCCGGGTGTTGTCGCCGAACCCCATCGCGGTGGCGATCCCGTACGCCAGGGCGATCACGTTCTTGACCGCCCCGCCCAGCTCGCAGCCGATCACGTCGTCGTTGGTGTACGGGCGGAAGTACGGCGTCCGGATCGAGGACTGCACCAGCGTGGCGCGGCGGGCGTCGGTGCCGGCGACCACGGTCGCGGCGGGCTGCTCGGCGGCGATCTCGGGGGCCAGGTTCGGCCCGGAGACCACCACCACCCGGTCCGGGCTGACCCCGGCGGTCTCCACGATCACCTGGCTCATCCGCCGGGTGGTGCCCAGCTCGATCCCCTTCATCAGGGAGACCAGCGTCGAGTCCGGGGCGAGGTGGCCGGCCCAGTCGGCCAGGTTGCCGCGCAGCGTCTGCGAGGGCACCGAGAGCACCACCAGCTCGGCGCCGGCGATCGCCTTGGCGGCCTCGCCGGTCGCGGTGACCCGCTCGGGCAGCCGCAGGTCGGGCAGGTAGTCCGGGTTGCGCCGGTGGACCCGGATCGCGTCGGCCACCGACTCCCGCCGGGCCCAGATCGTCACGTCCCGGCCGGCGTCGGCGAGGATCTTCGCGAAGGCGGTCCCCCAGGAACCGGCCCCCAGCACCGCCACGTGTCCGCTCACGCCGCCACCTCCGGACGGTCGGCGACGCCGTGCGGCACCGACGCCCTGCGCTGGTCGATTCGCTCGCTCATTCGGTCACCTCGGGAGTACGCAGACGGGCGGGACGTTCCCACAGCGGGGGCGGCGTGCCGCCCCGGATGCCGGCGAGCAGGTCGCGCAGGCTCAACATGATCTCTTCGGTCATCTCTTCCAGCACCGCCCGGCTCGGGGTGGCGCCCGCCCACCGGCTCAGGTCGACCGGCTCGCCGGCGACCACCGTCACCGGGGTGCGGGGCCGCAGGCCGAAGCGGTTGCTCCGCGCGTCGAACAACTTCTCCGGGCCCCACATCGCCAGCGGGATCACCGGTGCGCCGGTGGCCAGGGCCAGCCGGGCCGCCCCGGTCTTGCCCTTCATCGGCCAGAGCTCCGGCTCGCGGGTGATGGTGCCCTCGGGGTAGATCACCACCGCGCCACCGGCGTCGAGCGCGGCGATCAGCTTGTCCAGCGACTTGACCGCGTCGGCGGTGCCGCGTTCCACCGGGATCTGCCGGCAGCGGTGCAGGATCCACCCGATCACCGGCACCCGGAACACGCTGGCCTTGCCGAGGTACTGCGGCCAGCGGCCGGCCTCGTAGATGAAGTGCGCGGAGACCAGCGGGTCGGCGTGCGAGAGGTGGTTGGGCACGATGATGATGCCGCCGTCGCGACGTAGCTGCTCGGCGCCGCGCCAGGTGCGCCGGGTCCAGACCAGCATCACGGGCTTGACCAGCGCCACGGCGAAACGTCGCCAGAAACCCAGCCTGCGCCGTGTCACACCCTGCCTCCTCGTTGCCCCGACCCCGCGCGCCGCACCCACCGGTGCGGCCCGCAGCGGAAATCATGCCTGCTCGCCCCGGGTACGGCCAGTGCGGGTGCCCTCGTCGACGCTGGCAGGATTGTCGCGTGCGTCAGCCGAGGTGGACCGTGGTGGTGCCGGTGAAGCGCCTGGGCGCGGCGAAGAGCCGGTTGCGGGGGGCGCTGCCGGCCGTACCCCACGAGGAGCTGGCGCTGGCGCTGGCGGCGGACACGGTCCGCGCGGCGCGGGCCTGCCCCGCGGTCGCCGAGGTCCTGGTGGTCACCGGCGACGAGCGGGCGGCGGAGCTGCTCGCCGCGGCGGGCGCCCGGATCGTGCCCGACGAGCCGGATGCCGGGTTGAACGCCGCGTTCCGGCACGGCGCCGCGGCCGCCGCCCCGGGCGCCTGGGTGGCGGGGCTCACCGCCGACCTGCCGGCGCTGCGCCCAGCCGAGCTGGCGGCGGCGCTGCGGGCCGCCGGCGACGACCCGGGGGTACGCCGCTTCGTGGCCGACGCCCCGGGCAGCGGCACCGTGCTGCTCACCGCACCGCCCGGCGTGCCGCTGGAGCCCCGGTTCGGGGTCGGTTCGGCGGCGGCGCACGCCGCGAGCGGGGCACTGCCGCTGGCCGGGAGTTGGCCCTCGCTGCGCCGCGACGTGGACACCGCGGCCGACCTGGCGGCGGCGCGGCACCTCGGGCTGGGGCCCCGCACCGCCGCGCTCACCGCGACCCGCTGACGGGATTCCGGGGTACGGTGCTGGCATGCAGGGCACGGTGGCGACCTTCGACGCGCAGACCCGCACGGGCGTGCTGCTCCTGGACGACGGCACCGAGCTGGCCTTCCCGGCGCCCGCCTTCGACGCCTCCGGGCTGCGACTGCTCCGCCTCGGGCAGCGGCTGCGGGTGGAGCTCGGTCCGGACGGCGAGGTCGTCCGGGTGACATTGCCGACGATGGCCTGAACCGACCCGCCCGAGTTCATTTTGCGTTAACCGTGATCGGGTGATTATGGGCGGGTGAGCACCCCTCGCGAGCGCCCCGCCAGCCCGCCCCACGCCGCCGACCCGACCGGCCCCCGCAACGGCACCCGCCGCCGCGGCGGCACCCGCGCTCCCGAGGAGACCGTCGCGACCGCGCCCGACTCCCCCGGCGCCAGCGCCGCCGGAGCCTCCGCCGGGCTGGATGAGGTGCTCGACGCGGGCGAGCGGCCCGCCCCGCCGGCGGGACCGGACGGCGAGCCGCCGGCGGTCGCGCCGCTGCCCGAGGACCGGTTCCTCAACCGGGAACTGTCCTGGCTCGACTTCAACGCCCGGGTGCTGACGCTCGCCGAGGACCCGCGCACCCCGCTGCTGGAACGGGCGAAGTTCCTGGCCATCTTCGCCGGCAACCTCGACGAGTTCTACATGGTGCGGGTGGCCGGGTTGAAGCGCCGCCTCTCCGCCGGCCTGCCGGTACGCGGCGGGGACCGGCTGCCGCTGCGCACCCAGCTGGATCTGATCACCGAGCGGACCGCCGAGCTGGTCGGCCGCCAAGCCGCCTGCTTCGTCGAGGACGTGCTGCCCAAGCTGGCCGCCGAGGACATCCGCATCCTGCGCTGGGCGGAGCTGGACGACCCCGAGCGGGAACGGCTGCGCACCTACTTCCGGGAGCACATCTTCCCGGTGCTCACTCCGCTCGCCGTCGACCCGGCGCACCCGTTCCCGTACATCTCCGGCCGGTCGCTGAACCTGGCGGTGGCGGTCCGCGACCCGGACGGCGGGTCGGAGCTGTTCGCCCGGGTCAAGGTGCCCAACAACGTGCCGCGCTTCGTCCGGGTCGCCCGGGACCAGCCCGGGCTGCGGGTGCTGCCCGTCGAGGAGCTCATCTCGGTGCACCTGGGGCAGCTCTTCTCCGGCATGCAGGTGGTCGAGTGCCACCTGTTCCGGGTCACCCGCAACGCCGAGGTGGAGGTCGACGAGGACCGCGACGAGGACCTGCTCCAGGCCCTGGAGCGGGAACTGGCCCGGCGCCGCTTCGGCCCGCCGGTACGCCTGGAGGTCGCCGCCTCCATCTCCGACCACATGCTGGAGCTGCTCGTTCGGGAACTCGACATGGACGGGCACGACGTGCTCCGGGTGCCCGGTCTGCTGGACCTCTCGGCGCTCTGGCAGCTCTACGGGGAGGCCGACCGGCCCGACCTGAAGGACCCGCCGTTCGTGCCGGCCACCCACCCCCGGCTCGCCGAGGGCGAGGTGCCGCGCAGCGTCTTCGCCACCCTGCGCGACGGGGACGTGCTGGTGCACCACCCGTACCACTCGTTCGCCACCAGCGTGCAGCGCTTCATCGAGCAGGCCGCCGCCGACCCGAACGTGCTCGCCATCAAGCAGACCCTCTACCGCACCAGCGGCGACTCCCCCATCGTCGACGCGCTGGTCGACGCGGCCGCCGCCGGCAAGCAGGTGGTGGTGCTGGTGGAGCTGAAGGCGCGCTTCGACGAGGTGGCCAACATCGGCTGGGCGCGCACCCTGGAGCGGGCCGGCTGCCACGTCGTCTACGGCCTGGTGGGCCTCAAGACGCACTGCAAGACCGCGCTGGTGGTCCGCCAGGAGGGCAACCAGATCCGCCGCTACTGCCACATCGGCACCGGCAACTACCACCCGAAGACCGCCCGCCTCTACGAGGACTTCGGGGTGCTCACCGCCGACCCGGAGATCGGCGCCGACCTGACCGACCTGTTCAACGTGCTCACCGGCTACAGCCGGCAGACCGCGTACCGGCGGTTGCTGGTGGCGCCGCAGGGCATCCGCAGCGGCCTGATCGAACGGATCGAGCGGGAGATCGCCCACGTCCGCCTCGGCATGCCCGGGCTGGTGCAGTTCAAGGTGAACGCGCTGGTCGACGAGGAGATCACCGACGCGCTCTACCGGGCGTCCCGGGCCGGCGTCCACGTCGACCTGCTGATCCGGGGCATGTGCACGCTGCGGCCCGGGGTGCCGGGGCTGTCGGAGAACATCCGGGTCCGCTCGATCCTCGGCCGGTTCCTGGAGCACTCGCGGATCTTCCGGTTCGGCAACAACGGCGACGCGGAGTTCTGGATGGGCTCGGCCGACCTGATGCACCGCAACCTGGACCGCCGGGTGGAGGCCCTGGTGCAGGTGAGCGACCCGGTCGCCCGGGCCGAACTCGACCACGTGCTGACCGCCGCGTTCAGCCCCGAGGTGGAGGGCTTCGAGCTGTCCGGCGACGGCACCTGGACCCGCCGCGCCGGCACCCCCGAGGAGCCCCTGACCGACCTGCAGGAACTGCTGCTGCGCCGGGTGGGCGGCACCGCCGGCTGACCGGGAACCGCGTGCCGGGACGGGTATCGGGCCCCCGGCGCGGTGCCACCGGACGACCCCGAGCGGCCCGTACGGCGGGTCGCCCGGACGTAGGGTGGCCAGATGGCGCAGGAGCAACCGGTCGGCATCCGGGCGGCCGGTGGGGTGGCCTGGCAGCCGGACACCGACGGGGGCGTACGGGTCTGCCTGGTGCACCGGCCCCGCTACGGCGACTGGTCGCTGCCCAAGGGCAAGCTGGAGCACGGCGAGCACCCGCTGCTGGCCGCCGTCCGCGAGGTGGCCGAGGAGACCGACGTGCGGGCCGTGCCGCAGATCCGGCTCCCCACCGTGCACTACCGCAGCGAGGGCCGGCCGAAGACGGTGGACTACTGGTCGATGCGGGCGGTGGGCGAGGGCGGCTTCCAGCCCGACACCGAGGTCGACGCGGTGCGCTGGCTCGGCGTCGACGAGGCGGTGCGGCTGGTCAGCTACCCGCACGACGCCGAGGTGCTGGCCGCGTTCGCCGCGCTGCCCCAGGTCACCGCGACGATCGCGCTGGTCCGGCACGCGCACGCCGGCAAGCGGGCCACCTGGTCCGGCCCGGACGACGGGCGTCCGCTGGACGCGACCGGCCGGGCGCAGGCCGAGGCGCTGGCTCCGCTGGTGGCGCTGCTGCGCCCCACCCGGCTGCTGTCGGCCTCGGCGCGCCGCTGCGTGCAGACCCTCGACCCGACCGCGGCCCTGCTCGATCTGCCCATCGAGGTGCACGGCGACCTGGACGAGCCGCGACCGGGCCAACTGGGCGAGGAGTGCGCGCTGGCCGCCGCCGGCCGGTTGGCGGAGCTGGCCGCAGCCGGCGAGCCGGTGGCGGTGTGCAGCCAGGGCAAGGTGATCCCGGGGGCGTTGGAGCGGTTGACCGGGCGGCCCGACGACTACACCACCCCCAAGGGCGGCGGCTGGCTGCTCGCCTTCGCCGCCGACCGGCTGGTCGCCGCCGACCGGCTCTGAGCCGGGACCGGTCAGCGGGCACGGGCGCTGCCCCGGGTCGGGCCGATGACCGGGACGGCCCGGCGCTGCCTCGTGTCAGGCGAGGTGAGCGGGGCACGACGGTCCCGGCGGGCTGGCTCCCGGGTCAGGCCGCCGGCAGGGTGAGGGTCACCGCGACCGGCAGGTGGTCGCTGGCGGTGCCGCGCGGCGCGACGGCGTCGGCGCCGATGAGGCCGGGCGAGACCAGGACGTGGTCGATCTGCTCGCGCGGGTCGTCGGCGGGGCTGGTGGGCAACGGCCGGGCCGCCGCCAGGGCGTCCACCAGGCCGGCGCGGGTGAACTCGGCGAAGCCGGCGGCCCCGGGCTCGGTGTTCAGGTCGCCGGCCACCACCAGCGGCCGACCGGCGGCGTACCCGAGGGCGAACGAGGCCACCGCGCGGGCCTGGACCACCGGCTCCTGCCCGGGCGGCGGTTGCAGGTGGGTGGCGACCACCGCGACGCGTACGCCGGCACCGAGGTCCACGGTGACCCCGAGCGCCTGCGCGCCGGTGGGCGCGCCCACCGCCGGCAGCCGCCGGGTCCGGGCCGCCGCCAGCGGCCAGCGGCTCAGCACCGCGTCGCCCCAGAGCGGGTCGGCCGCGGGAGCGAAGACGTACGGCATGTCCAGCCGCTCGGCCATCAGGTCGAGGGTGTCGTGTCCGCCGTTGAGCAGCCAGCCCCGGTCCACCTCGCTCAGCACCACCACGTCGGCCCGGCCGACGGCGCGCGCCAGGGCGTCCGGGTCGAACCGGCCCTCCATGCCGAAGCCCATCCGGATGTTGTAGGCCGCCACCCGGACCGTCGCGGGCGGCCCCTCCCGGTTGCCGGCCACCAGCGTCTCGTCGGCGGTCAGCGCGGCGACCAACGCCAGCGCGGCCGCCCACCCGGCGGTCCGCACCGGGGGCAACGACGGCACGGTACGCGCCGGCACCGGCCCGGCGGACAGCGCGACCGCAGCGGTCAGCACGGCCACCACCACCGGCACCCACTGGTTGGGGTAGCCGAGGTCGTAGGCCGCGTAGTAGAGCACCGCCGCGACGGCGAAGACCAGCATTCCGCCCACCGCGGCGTACGCGCGCCTCCCCGCCGATCGGGTCGCCTCACCCAGGTCGGCGGGCTCGTCGCCCGGCCCGACCGCGCGCGGCTGCGCGCTGGTGCGCACGGCGACCGCATCGCCGTTCTGTCCCACCGCCCGAGGCTCGACGCTGGTCGCCACGGCGACCGGATCGCCGCTTCGTCCCACCCGCGGCTCGACGCTGGTCGCCACCGCAGCCGGATCGCCGTCTTGTCCGACCGCTCGTGACTCGGTGCTGGTCGCCACCGCAGCCGGATCGCCGTCTTGTCCGACCGCTCGTGACTCGGTGCTGGTCGCCACCGCAGCCGGATCGCCGTCTTGTCCGACCGCTCGTGACTCGGTGCTGGTCGCCACCGCAGCCGGATCGCCGTCTTGTCCGACCGCTCGTGACTCGGTGCTGGTCGCCACCGCAACCGGGTCACCGCCTTGTCCCGCGAGGGGATCGTCGCTCCGCCCGACGGGTCGCCCGGCGCGGAAACGGTCGTCGGCCGCGTCGCACCAGGACAGGCAGCCGCCGAGACCGACCGCGGTGAGCAGGACCGCCGGCAGCAGCAACTCCCCCCGACCCAGCCCCATCAGCACGGCCCCGGCGAGCAGGGCCGCCGGGCCGAGCCACCGGCGGACCGGCCGGCGTGGCGGCGACAGCGCGGCGAGCAGGAACCCGCCGACCGCGACCGCGATCGGCACCGGCCCCGACAGCGGCGTCACGGCCAGGCCCGCGCGCTGCGCGGGCGACGAGTCCAGCAGGCCGAACTGGTACGACATCGCGGCGCGGGCCACCGCCGGGGAGAGCGCCACCATGCCGGCGAGCAGCAGCGCCGGTCCGGCCAGCAGCCAGGCCCGGGCACCGCCGGGGCCGGCGGGCGACGCGGGCACCACCTGTCCGGCCAGGAAGAGCCCGGCCACCACGACGCCCACCACCCACACCTCCGCGCCACCCAGCCAGGGCGACCGGTAGGTGTCGGAGACGGTGTGCAGGACCGCGGCGGCGGCCAGGCCGAGCGCCAGTCCGGGTACGGGCCGGTCCGAACCGGCGGCCACGGCGGCGAGCCAGCAGAGGCCGGCGACCAGGCCGGCGGTGGCGAGCCAGAGCTGAGCCTGCCCACCGGGGAAGCCGGTGACGGCGAGCCGGGCCGCGGCCAGCACCACCGCGGCGACGAGGGCGACGGGCCGGGTGCCGACCCGGCGCAGCAGGGCCGGCGTGCCGAGCGCGAGCACGAACCAGCCGAGCGCGAAGGCGCCCAGCAGCTCGGCCGGAGTGGACGCCGCCTGCCCGAAGATGGTGATGACCGACGGCAGGAAGACCCGCAGCACGTCGGTCAGCAGGACCAGGCCGAGGGCGGTGACGACGGTGGTGCGGTGGCGGTAGCGCACGAGCCCCTCCTCGCCGAGCGGTGCGGCGATTCTGCGCACCCGGCGGGCGTCGGGTCAACGGTGCGCCCGGGTCGGAAAACGGCAGCAGGGGCGCCCACCGTGCGGTGGGCGCCCCTGCCGGGCGTACGTGCGCAGGTCAGCGTCGGGCGGCGGCCTTCTTCGCCGGAGCCTTCTTCGCCGGAGCCTTCTTCGCCGGGGCCTTCTTCGCCGGGGCCTTCTTGGCCGCCGTGCTCTTGGCGGCGGTGGTCTTCTTCGCCGTGGCGGACTTGGTGGCTCCGGCGGTCTTCTTCGCCGGGGCGGCCTTCTTGGTGGTGGCGGCCTTCGTCGCGGTGGTCTTGGTCGCGGCGGTCTTCTTCGCGGCCGTGGCGGTGGTCTTCTTCGCGGCGGCGGCCTTGGCACCGGTCGCCTTGGCGCCAGTCGCCTTGGCCCCGGTCGCCTTCGCGCCGGTCGCCTTCGCGCCGGTGGTCTTGGCGGCGGCGGCCGTGGTGGTCTTCTTCGCCGGCGCGGCGGCCTTCGGCACCTTTCCGCTGGCCACCATTTCCTTGAAACCGGCGCCGGCGCGGAAGGTCGGGACGGATGTCTTCTTGACCTTCACCGCCTCACCGGTACGCGGGTTGCGCGCTGTTCGGGCACCCCGGACACGCTTTTCGAACGCTCCGAATCCGGTGATCGCCACCTTTTCACCCTTGGTGACCGCCGCCTGGACCTCGGCGAGGACCGCGTCGAGCGCCGTCGTCGCCGTCTTGCGGTCCCCCAGGCGAGCGGCGAGCGCCTCGATGAGCTCGGCCTTGTTCACGACTTCCTCCCGATTGTGCAACTGACTCGACGCGAGCCATTCTGCGCGCACGGTATGCCCTGTGCTGCCGGGACACAAACATTCGGTGGAAAAAAGCCCTTGTGTCGTAACGGATTCACCCCCGCCGGGCGGACCGGCGGGGGCGAAAAACGGTGAACGATCGGGCGTACGGCTATGCCACGGCGGGCTTGAACGACGGCCGGGACGCCTCGTACGCACTGATCTGGTCGGCGTGCCGGAGGGTGAGTCCAATGTCATCCAAGCCCTCCATCAGCCGCCAGCGGCTGTGGTCGTCCAACGGGAACGACCAGCTAGCCGGGCCGAGGCGGACCTGGCGGGCGACCAGGTCGACGGTGACCTCGGTGCTCGGGTCGGACTCCACCCGGTCCCAGATCTCCTCGACGGCACTCAATTCCAGCTCCACCGGAAGGAGGCCTTCCTTGAGGGCGTTGCCCCGGAAGATGTCACCGAATCGCGGAGAGATCACCGCGCGGAAGCCCCAGTCGCGCAGCGCCCAGACGGCGTGCTCCCGCGATGATCCGGTGCCGAACTCCGGACCGGCCACGAGAATCGACGCCCCGGAATGGGCCGGATCGTTGAGCACGAATGCGGGGTCCTCCCGCCACGCGCTGAACAGTCCGTCCGCGAAACCGGTCCGGGTCACCCGCTTGAGGTACACGGCCGGAATGATCTGATCGGTGTCCACGTTGGATCGCCGCAGCGGCACGGCGGTGCCGGTGTGGGTGGTGAACTTGTCCATCTCTCGGGTGCCCTTCTACAGGTCGGCGGGGGCGGCGAGCCGACCGGCCACGGCGGTGGCGGCGGCGACCGGCGGGGACACCAGGTGGGTGCGCCCTCCCCGGCCCTGGCGGCCCTCGAAGTTGCGGTTGGAGGTCGAGGCCGAGCGCTGGCCGGGCTTCAGCGTGTCCGGGTTCATCCCGAGACACATGGAGCAGCCGGCGAAGCGCCACTCGGCGCCCGCGTCGACGAAGACCTTGTCCAGCCCCTCGGCCTCGGCCGCCTCCCGGACGGCCGCGGAACCGGGCACCACGAGCATGCGTACGCCGTCGGCGACCCGGTGCCCGCGCAGCACGTCGGCGGCGGCGCGGAGGTCCTCCAGCCGGCCGTTGGTGCAGGAGCCGACGAAGACCACGTCGACCGCGAGGTCGCGCAGCGGCGTGCCCGGCGTGAGCGCCATGTACTCCAGCGCCCGGCGGGCGGCGGTGCGCTCCGCGTCGGTGCCGAACTCCTCCGGGTCCGGCACGGCGGAGCCGAGCGGCGCGCCCTGCCCCGGGTTGGTGCCCCAGGTGACGAACGGGGTGATCCGGCTGGCGTCGAGGGTGACCTCGGCGTCGAAGGTGGCCCCCTCGTCGGTGGGCAGGCTGCGCCAGTAGGCCAGCGCCGCGTCCCAGTCGGCACCCTGGGGCGCGTGCGGCCGCCCCTTGAGGTACGCGAAGGTGGTCTCGTCCGGCGCGATCAGGCCGGCCTTGGCGCCCCACTCGATCGACATGTTGGCGACGGTCATCCGCCCCTCCATGGACAGCGCGCGGATCGCCTCGCCCCGGTACTCCACGATGTGCCCGCGCCCGCCGCCGGTGCCGACCTGGGCGATCAGCGCGAGGACCAGGTCCTTGGCGGTGACGCCGGGGCCGAGCTGACCGGTCACGTTGACCGCCATGGTGCGGGGCCGGGCCTGCGGCAGCGTCTGGGTGGCCAGCACGTGTTCGACCTCACTGGTGCCGATACCGAAGGCCAGCGCTCCGAAGGCGCCGTGGGTGGCGGTGTGCGAGTCGCCGCAGACGATGGTCATACCGGGCTGGGTGACGCCCAGCTGCGGGCCGATGACGTGCACGATGCCCTGGTTCTCGTCGCCCAGCGGGTGCAGCCGGAGGCCGAACTCGGCGCAGTTGCGACGCAACGTCTCGATCTGCGTACGCGAGGTGGGGTCCGCGATGGTGAGCAGGTCACCTCGGCGCAACCGGAAGCTCGGGTCGTCGTAACCGGTCGGGGTGTTGTGGTCCTCGGTCGCGAGCGTGAGGTCGGGACGACGGACCGGGCGACCGGCCAGGCGCAGCCCGTCGAACGCCTGCGGGCTGGTCACCTCGTGCAACAGGTGCAGGTCGATGTAGAGCAGGTCCGGCTCACCCTCGGCGGTCCGTACCACGTGCGCGTCCCAGACCTTCTCGGCCAGGGTCCTCGGTTGAGTGACTCCCACCATCTGGACATCCTAAATTCTGGGAGGTAAGTTTCGGCTTGTGGGACACAGTATGAGCGGTGTCGGCGTCCTCGACAAGGCGGTGGTCATCCTGGCCGCCTGTGTCGACGGCGCCAGCCTGGCCGAACTCGTTGAACGCACCAAGCTGCCCCGGGCCACCGCGCACCGGCTGGCGCAGGCACTGGAGATCCACCGCATGCTGGTCCGGGACACCCAGGGACGCTGGCGTCCGGGGCCCCGGCTGGGCGAACTGGCCAACGCCGCCCCGGACGTGCTGCTGACCGCCGCCGAGCCGCTGCTGGCCGCGCTGCGCGACGCCACCGGGGAGAGCGCCCAGCTCTACCTGCGCCGCGCCGACGAGCGGGTCTGCGTGGCCGCCGCCGAGCGGGCCAGCGGCCTGCGGGACACCGTGCCGGTCGGCTCGGTGCTGCCGATGACCGCCGGTTCGGCGGCGCAGATCCTGCTCGCCTGGGAGCCCCCGGAAGCGGTCATGCCGCTGCTGCCCCGCGCCAAGTTCACCGGCCGCACCCTCGCCGAGGTACGCCGCCGAGGCTGGGCGCAGAGCGTCGCCGAGCGGGAGGCGGGTGTGGCGAGCGTCTCGGCGCCGATCCGCGACCGCACCGGCCGGGTCATCGCCGCGGTCAGCATCTCCGGCCCCATCGAGCGCCTGGGCCGACGCCCCGGCGAACGCCACGCCATGGCGGTCGTCCGCGCCGGCCAACGCCTCTCCGGTCTCTGACCCCCTGATCAGTCCCACCCCCGCTCGTGAACCGGGCGGCTGGCGAGCAGGTCTGTTGTTCGCTGTAGAGCTGATGTCGTGAACGAATCACGGGCAATCGGCCTGCCGCGCGACGCTGGCGCGCGGTGCTGGCCCGCACCCGGTGAATCGTCTACGACATCAGCTCCACAGCGTCTCCGACCCACTGTTGGAGGCCGGCTCCACCGGGGTCGAGACGCACGCGGAAGCCGTCGCGGCGCCCCGGAATCATCGCGTCGCCGCAGACAGCGGCGTCCGGCCTCCCAGCCCTTCTCGACCCATGCCGGGCAGTCGTAGAGGTTCTGCGGGCGTCGGTGAGGGCCAGCGGTCCCGGCAAGGCGAACGGCCCGCCTCGCTCGCGCGAGACGGGCCGTTCTGCGGTGTAGCCCCGACCGGATTCGAACCGGCGCTACCGCCTTGAGAGGGCGGCGTCCTGGGCCGCTAGACGACGGGGCCAGGCACTTTTCCTGCTTCACCGCCCTGCTGGGCGGTGCCGCTGTAGTCTAGCGGCACCAGCAGCGGCGGACCACGAGGGGGTCCGCGGCGCGGGGGCCCGCTGGTCCGGCCACCAACAGAAGAGCGCCCCCGAGCCGAGCATCGGGCGTCACGGGGACACGAAACAGCCCGCCCCACCGAAGTGGAACGGGCTGTCAGCGCTGTAGCCCCGACCGGATTCGAACCGGCGCTACCGCCTTGAGAGGGCGGCGTCCTGGGCCGCTAGACGACGGGGCCAGAACTTCACCTGCTTCCCCACCCTCGCGGGTGAGGAAGCTGCACTCTATCAGAGATCATCTACCGTCCCTTGGGAGGGACGGAGCGGAACTCCGCCAGAATCCAGCGTCCGGGATTCTCGCGAATCCGCGGTTGCGCTGGGGTACCAGGACTCGAACCTAGACTAACTGAACCAGAATCAGTCGGGCTGCCAATTACCCCATACCCCATTGGCCCCTTGCGGCGCCGGGAATGAACTTTACCCTCCCCGCGCCAGCAGGCCAAATCCAACCCCCCGGAACGCCTGTGAGCTGCGAAAACAGGGGCGTCGGACGCGTCAGGCGACCGGCACCACCGGATTGGTGAGCTCGCCGATCCCCTCGATCCGCACGGTGACCGTATCCCCCTCCGTGAGCGGGCTAACCCCCGCCGGCGTGCCGGTCAGCACCACGTCGCCGGGGAGCAGCGTCATCACGTGCGAGATGTACGACACCAGGGCCGGTACGTCGAAGACCATGTCCTTCGTCCGGCCGAGCTGGCGTACCTCCATCTCGTCCGGGTTGCGGCCCACCTCGCACCGGATCTCCAGGTCGGAGACGTCCAGCCCGGTGGTGATCCAGGGGCCGATGGGGCAGAACGAGTCGAAGCCCTTGGCCCGGGTCCACTGCCCGTCCGAGCGCTGGAGGTCCCGCGCCGTCACGTCGTTGGCGCAGGTGTAGCCGAAGATGGCCTTCTCCGCGGCGGCCCGGTCGGCGCGGCGGGCACCCGGGGCGCCGATCACCACGGCCAGCTCGGCCTCGTGCTCGACCTGCTTGGAGAAGATGGGCAGGCGGATGGCGTCCCGCGGCCCGATCACCGACGTGGACGGCTTCAAGAACAGCAGCGGCTCCTTCGGCACCTCGCCGCCGTGCTCGGCGGCGTGCTCGGCGTAGTTGCGCCCGACACAGACCACCTTGCTGGGCAGGATCGGCGAGAGCAGCCGGACGTCGGAGAGCGCCCAGCGGGCACCGGAGAAGGTGAGCTTGCCGAACGGGTGACCCTCGATCTCGGCGATGGTCAGGCCCTGCGGGCCCACCCCCGGCTCGCCCTCGACGGCCCCGAACGACATTCCCTTGGCATGAGCAAAACGAGCGATACGCACCAGGCCAATCTAGCGCCGGCGGCGTGGTGGCATCCCGTCGACGCCGCACCCCGGGGGCGGCGTCGGCGCAGCGTACGCGATCGGCGGGCGGTCGGGGCGGGCTTCGGCACTTCGTACCCGGGCGGAGGTTCGCCGCCCCTACCGTCGGCTCCGGAGGTTCGTTCGTATGCCTGCATCGAGACGACACCACAGGACCCTCGCCGTGATCGTGAACGGCCTGGGCGTCCTCGCCGCCGTACCGGCCGTGCCGACGGCGACACCCGCGACCAGGGCCGAGGCCGCACCGGCGGTCAGTGCGCCGGCCAGCCCGGCAGCGGCACCCGCGGTCAACGCGCCGGCCGGCCCGACGGCCGCACCCGCACCCACCCGCCCGGCCACGCCGGCCGGCCCCGTCGCACCGGCGGGACACGCGGCCCCGGCGGCACCCGGAGCGGCGGCGACCGGGGTCGTGATCCCGGTGACACCGGGGGCGCCGGCGCCGGGGATGGCCACCACCGCGAATCCGGGTGCACCCCGACCGGCGCCGCCGGTCACCGTGACGGTGGCGCCGGCCGGGACACCCGTGCCGGGCTACCGGATCCGGGTCCGCAACGACAGCATCCTGCCGGTCGACACCACCGTGCGGCAGGAACTGCCTGCCGGCGCGGCCACCACCGCGGTGAGCGCGGGTGGCCGGGTCGACCGGTCCGCCGGGACCGGCGCCGGCGAGGTGACCTGGCGGCTCCGGCTGCCGGCGCGCAGCACCACGACGTTGGACACCGCGCTGGCGGCGACCGCGCCGGGCCGGTCGGTGACCGCGCCGGCCTGCGCGTTCACCAGCGACGGCAACCGGCCGTACGACTGCGCCACCGCCACCTGGCAGGCCGCCGCAGCCCCGGCGGCCGAGGTGGAGGAGGCGGCCCCGGCCTGGCGCCGGCCGCCGATCCTCGCGGCGGCGCTGGCCGCGCTGCTGGTGCTCGCCTTCGGCGGCGTCTGGTGGTGGCAGCGGGCACGGCGCCGGCGCAGCGGCGTCGAGCCGACCGGTGCCGCCCCGACCGCCGTCGGCAGTCCGGAGTACGCGGGCGGAACCGCGGCCCCCGGCGGTGGCACCGTCTACCCGCGTCCGGCCGCGCCCGCCGGGTCCGGGCGACGCCGTACCCCACCGGTCTGGATGGTCGTCGGCGTGGCCGCCGCGATCCTGGCCGGGGTGGTCTTCGCGGCGGCGTGGACGGCCACCCAGCGGGTCGCCGCGATCGACACCTCGAAGCAGCCGACCAGTGGCGCCTGGATGGGCCACAGCGTCACCGCCGGGGTCGGCGTGCCGGTACGCGAGAAGGCGTTCGAGTTCACCGTCTACCGGGTGAAGTGCGAGACCGCCGGCGGGACGGGCCGCCGGTGCCAGGCGACCGTCGGGGTGCGCAACGTCACGCCCGAGCAGCAGACCTGGCACGGCGAACTCCAGCGCGCCTACCTGCCCGGGGGCAACTGGGTCAGCACCGACGAGCCGGCCACCCGAGTGGCGAACCTGGGCCGGGACGTCTTCGCCCAGCCGGTCGCGGCCGGCAACCGGGTGGTGCTGCCGCTGGTCTTCACGGTCAACGGGGCGCAGAAGCCGAAGCAGCTGGAGCTGCGCAGCGGGGTCTTCTCCGCCGGGGTCCGGGTGGACGTGCCCTGACCGGCGGTCGGGCGGCGGTCGTACCCTGGGGTGCGTGACCGCCGCCCTCGCACCCGCCGCCCTCGACGCGGCCGACTGGCAGGCCCGCCGGGCCGCGCACGTCGCCCGGGTCGACGCGTGGCTGGCGCCGCACCTGGCCCGCCGGCGCGGCGGCGTGCGGCACCCGGTCGAGGACTTCCTCTTCACCTACTACTCGCACCGGCCGGCGCAGCTGCGCCGCTGGCACCCGGGCGCGGGGGTGGTGCTGCGCGACGCGGACCCGGCCGAGTTCGGCGGGGACTACCGCGCCGACGCCGCCGGGGTCACCCTCGACACCGACCGGGTACGCGCGCGCCGCGCCGACTCGATCACCTGGATCCGCGACCTGCTCGCCGCGACCGCCAGCCGGCCGGCCCACCTCGGCTGCTTCGGCATGCACGAGTGGGCGATGGTCTACCGGCAGACCCAGGAGGAGGTCCGGCACAACGCCTGGCCGCTGCGCCTGAGCCCGGAGCGCACCGCCGCGGTGGTCGAGGAGCGGGGCGTGCGGTGCAGCCACTTCGACGCGTACCGGTTCTTCACCGCGCCGGCCCGCCCGCTGAACCTGCTCAGCCCGACCCGGGAGAGCCAGCACGCGTTGGAGCAGCCGGGTTGCCTGCACGCCAACATGGACCTCTACAAGTGGGCGTACAAGCTCTCCCCGCTGGTCCCCTCGGAACTGGTGGCGGACTGCTTCGCCCTGGCCCGGGAGATCCGCACGCTGGACATGCGGGCCAGCCCGTACGACCTGTCCGCGCTGGGCTACCCGCCGGTGCGGGTCGAGACGGTCGAGGGCCGGCACGAGTACGTGCAGGCGCAGCGGTCGTTCGCGGAGCGTGGTGCGCCGCTGCGCGCGCGTCTGATCGCCGAGTGCGACCGGCTCCTCGCCGCCTGACCGGGACCGGTCGGGCTCACCGCGCGGGGTGACCCCGGTGGGCCGCCCACTCCGGGGCGAGGATGGACATCACCGTGGCGTCCACCCAGCGGTCGCCGTCGCGCAGCACCTGCCGCAGTACGCCCTCGGCGACGAAGCCGACCTTCTCGTACACCCGGCGGGCGCGCGGGTTGAAGGCGAACACCTCCAGCGAGATGCGGTGCAGGCCGAGCCGTTCGAAGCCGTGGCCGACGATGAGGCGTACCGCCTCGGTGCCGAGGCCACGGTTCTGGCCGACGGCCACCAGCAGGGTGCGGAAGTTGCAGTTGGCGTGGTGCGGGTCCCAGTCGTTCAGCACCACCTCGCCGACGCAGGCGCCGGTGGCGTTCTCCACCACGGCCAGGTCGAGCCGGTCGGTCTGCGCGTTACGGCTGCCGTACCAGGAGCGCAGCCGCTCCTCGTCGATCTCGTCGGGCGGGCTGCCGGTCAGCCGGGCCAGCTCCGGATCGGCCAGCGCCGACCGGAAGGTCGCGACGTCGTCGTCGACGAACGGGCGCAGCGTCACCAGGTCACCGGCGAGGGTGGGCTTGGTGGCGAAGTCGGGGGCGGTCACCGGACGAATTGTCGGCAGCCCGTCCGCCGGCCTCAACCGCTTTACGCGGTGGACCGCTGGTCGCGGCGGCGCAGTCGCTCCTCCAGCTCGGCCATGGTGTCGACGAACCAGAGCTGGTCGCGGCGGTTGGACTCGGTGACGAAGTCCCGCAGGGCGGTGCTGCGCGCGACGTGCGCGGAGATGTCGCCGACCACGACCACCGGCAGCCGGTAGTTGACGAACTTCTGCACCAGCTCACCGGCCACCCCGGTACGCAGGGTGAAGAACTCGTCGGCGAGCCGCCGGACCGGCAGCACCACCAGCTCCGCGCCCTGGCCGAGCGCCTCGCCGATCACGTCCAGCGCGTCGCCGCCCCCGCACAGCCGGGGCCCGTCGGGGGCGCAGGCGAGCAGCGTACGGCCGTGCAGCGTGACCAGGGTGTCGGTGGACATGCTGGCAGCCTAGGCACCGGGCGCGCGGCGGCACACCGGATTTCCCGCTCAGTCGCCGTCGACCCGGCGGTCCCGCTTGCGTTGCGACTGGCGCTTCTTCTCCGCCAGCCGGCGTTCCTTCGCGCCGCGCGACGGGCGGGTCGGCCGCCGGGGCGGTGGCGGGGGCGCGACGGCCTCGCGCAGCAGCGCGATGAGCCGTTCCCGGGCGGCCTCCCGGTTGGCGAGCTGGGCGCGGTGTTCGCTGGCGGCGATGGTGAGCACCCCGTCGACCAGGCGGCCGGCCAGCCGGTCCAGCGCCCGCGCCCGCAGGGCCGGCGGCAGGCTGGGCGAGGCGGCCAGGTCGAAGCTCAGCTCCACCCGGGAGTCGGTGGTGTTGACCCCCTGCCCACCCGGCCCGGACGACCGGGAGAACCGTTCCCGCAGCTCGGCGGCGGGCACGATCCACCGGTCGGTCACCCGCAGTCCGTCGTCCACGCCCCGAGGCTAGCGCCCCTTCGGGGCACCGCGGGTGGCGGATGAACTCGGCGAGGGGCTCGGCCCCGGTTCCGCGCGGTCGTGGTCGGGGCCGACGGCGGCGTACGCGACCGCGCCGACGAGCAGCAGCGCGATGACCCCGACCTTGGTGGTGACCGCCCGGACCAGCAGCCAGGCGGTCTTGCGGGCACCGGGCACCGCGTTCTTGGCGGCCTTGTAGTCGGTCCAGCCGCGCTTGGCCCGGGCGTACTGCACGCCCACGCCCCATCCGACGAAGAGTCCCACCGCCAGCAGGACCGCTATGAGAGGAAGCTCCACCCACGCCAGTATCCATACTCAGCGTGATATTTCTATGGGCCGATGGTTCCACGCCAGGTATCCGACAGTTTTACCGTTACGACCGTCCGGTCCTGGCCCGCCCGACTCAGCCGCCTTTGCCGATGATGGTGTCGGCGGTCTGCTGCACCTGCTCGATCGGGATGGCGAAACCGATGCCGATCGAGCCGTTGCCGTCGATGGTGGCGATCGCGGTGTTCACCCCGACCACCTCGCCCCGGGAGTTGACCAGCGGGCCCCCGGAGTTGCCCGGGTTGATCGAGGCGTCGGTCTGCACCGCGCTGCGCCGGATGGTGCCGAGGCGTACCTGGCGGTCCAGCGCGCTGACGATCCCGGCGGTGACCGTCCCGGCCAGGCCGAGCGGGGAACCGACCGCCAGCACCGGCTCACCGACCCGGGTGGAGCCCGGCTTGGCCAGCGGCAGCGGCGTCAGCCCGGCCGCCGCCGGCACCCGCAGCACCGCGAGGTCGCTGCCGGGTTCCCGGCCGACCACCTCGGCGGGGTACCGCCGGCCGTCGTTCAGCTCCACGATCACCCCGCCGGTGCCGCCCCGGGCCAGGATGTGGTCGTTGGTGATGATGTGCTGCTGGTTGTCGATGGCGAACCCGGAACCGGACGCGGACCCGGCCGAGCCGCCGCCGACCAGAACCGACACCACGCCCGGCACGGTCTTCTGCGCGGCGGTCACCAGTTCCGCCGGGACCGGTGCGGCGGACGCCGCCGTCGGCCCCGCGCCGCCGTCGCGGCCGGCCACCCAGCCGCCGGCCGCCGCGCCGGAGACGGTGGAGAGCGCCACCACCGCCGCCGCGGTCAGCAGCCGGCCGCGCCAGCGCCGTCGCGACGGGTCCTCCCCCGCCCCCGGTACGTCCCACCGGGGCCGACCGTCCGGCCCCAGCTCGGGCGAGACGAACCACGGTCCCCGGGGCTCGCCCAGTCCGGTCTGCACTGCCATGCGTGCGCTCCTCACTGTCGCTCCGGCGGGCTCAGGGCAGGCGGGAGAACCACCGCATCGACCCGGCCGCGGCGCCCATCGCGAACATCAGCCCGAGGCCGATGAACCGGGCGGAGATGTCCTGGCGTTCGGTGCGGTAGCCGACCGAGGAGCCGATGTCCTCGTAGACCTCGCGCAGTTCCTCGCTGCTGCCGGCGGAGTGGAAGCCACCCCCGGTGTCCTCGGCGACCGCCTTGAGGGTCTGCCCGTCGACCGGCACCTGGATCGGCCGGCCGCCGCGGTCGACGAACCCGCCGGGGGTGCCGAAGGAGATGGTGTGCACCGGCACCTTGGCCGTCACGGCCGCCGCGGCGGCCTCCATCGGGTCCATGCCGGAGGTGTTCGCCCCGTCGGAGAGCAGGATGACCCGGGCCGGGGGCGGCTGCTTCGCCGCGTTGGAGTCCAGGCTCTTGACCGCGCCGAGCGAGGCGCTGATCGCCTCGCCGATCGCGGTGCCCTGCACCCCGGTGATGCCCTCGGCGAGGCGGTCGATCCCCTCGTGCAGCGCCTCCCGGTCGGTGCCGGGCGGCACCACCACCGCCGCGCTGCCGGCGAAGGCGACCAGGCCGACGTTGAACTCGTCGGGCAGGCCGTCGACGAAGTTCCGGGCCGCCTCCTTGGCGGCGGCGAGCCGGTCCGGTTCCACGTCGGTGGCGAGCATCGAGGTGGAGACGTCCACGGCCACCATGACGGTGGCCCGTTCCCGGGGCACCCGCACCTCGGCCGTCGGCCGGGCGAAGCCCACCACGAGCAGCGCCAGCATGGCCAGGAAGAGCCCGGCCGGCACGTGCCGCCGCCAGGCGGGCCGGGTCGGCGCGACCCGGTCGAGCAGCCGCAGGTTGGTGAAGCGCACGGCGTACCGGCTGCGCCGGCGCTGGGCGAGCAGGTAGCCGCCGGCCAGCGCGAGCACGCCGAGCAGCAGCAGGAGACGGGCGGGCGACTGCCAGGTCACGCGGCACCTCCCCGGGCGGCGGCCGGCGCGGCCGCCAGGCGGCGTTGGGCGTGTACGTGGCGGACCACGTCGGCGGTCCAGTCCCGGTCGGTGCGCAGCACCAGGTGGGTGGCGCCGGAGCGGCGCAGCGCCCGGCGTACCTGCTCGCGCTGGGCGGCCGCCGCGCTGGCGTAGCGCCGGCGCAGCGCCTCGTCGCCGGTCCAGACCTCCCGCCGCCGGCCGGTCTCCGGGCAGACCAGGGTGATCAGGCCGACGTCCGGCAGTTCCAGCTCGCGCGGGTCGGTGATCTCGACGGCGAGCACCTGGTGCCGGGCGGCGAGGCGGCGCAGCGCCGGCTCCCAGGGGGTCGGCTCGTCGTGGTGCTCGGGCAGGCCGTCGAGGAAGTCGGAGACCACCACGACCAGGCCGCGCCGGGTGGCGACGCGCTGCATCGCCGCGAGCGCCGCCGCCAGGTCGGGTGGTTCGGGCGGGACCGTCCGCTCGTCGTGGTCGCCGGTACGCGGGGCGGCCAGCAACATCCGGAGCAGGCTCAGCAGATGGGTACGGCCGCTGCGGGCCGGGAAGCGGCGCAGCCCGGCCGGGGTGAGCACCTGCGCGCCGAGCCGGTTGCCGGTGCCGGCGGTGAGGAAGCCGACGGCCGCGACGGCCGCCACCGACAGCTCCCGCTTGTCCAGCTCGGCGGTGCCGAACTCCATGCTGGGGCTGGCGTCGACCAGCAGCCAGGTGCTGAGTTCACGGTCGGCGTCGACCTCGCGGACGTGCGGCACGGTGGTGCGGGCGGTGACCGCCCAGTCCATCCGGCGCACCTCGTCCTCGCCGGGGCGGTACTCCCGGCTGCCGGCGATCTCGCTGCCCGGCCCGGGCAGCAGGCCCCGGTGCTGGCCCTGGAGCAGCCCGTCGAGCCGCCGGGTGACGGTCAGTTCCAGCCGGCGCAACCGCTGGTCTCCGGTGAGGTCGGCCAGGCCCGGACCGGCGGGCGCCGGTGCGGCGGGGCGCCTCATGCGGCGGCCAGGTCGGGAGTCTGCTCGGGCTGCGGGGTGGCCAGCATGGGCGGGGGCACCGCCTGCACCAGCCGGTGCACCAACGCCTCGGGCGAGACCCCGTCGGCCACCGCGTCGAAGGAGAGCACCAGCCGGTGGGCCAGCACGTCCACGGCGAGTTCGCGGACGTCCTCCGGCAGCACGTACTCCCGGCCGCGCAGCAGCGCCTGGGCTCGGGCGGCGGCGACCAGGCCGAGGGTGGCCCGGGGGCTCGCCCCGTACGCCAGCATCGGCGCGATGTCGGGCACCCCGAAGCGGCCCGGGTCGCGGGTGGCGAGGATGAGGCGGACGACGTACTCGGCGATCGCGTGGTGCACGAAGATGTGCTCGGCGCGCTGTTGCAGCGCGCGCAGCCGGCCCGGGTCGAGCACCTGGTGCGCGCGGGGCCGGTCGGTGCTCATCCGGTAGAGGATGGCCAGCTCGTCGGCGTCGCTCGGGTAGTCGACCACGATCTTCATGAGGAACCGGTCGCGCTGCGCCTCGGGGAGCTGGTAGACCCCCTCGGACTCGATCGGGTTCTGGGTGGCGAGCACCAGGAACGGCTCCGGCACCGGCCAGCTCCGCCCGCCGATGGAGACCTGGCGCTCGGCCATCGCCTCCAGCAGCGCGGACTGCACCTTGGCGGGGGCCCGGTTGATCTCGTCGGCCAGCACCAGGTTGGCCATGATCGGGCCCAGTTCGATGTCGAAGGTCTCCTTCGACGCGCGGTAGATGCGGGTGCCGACGATGTCGGAGGGGACCAG
Source organism: Micromonospora sp. CPCC 205739 (assembly GCF_036906795.1). Taxonomy (NCBI): domain Bacteria; kingdom Bacillati; phylum Actinomycetota; class Actinomycetes; order Micromonosporales; family Micromonosporaceae; genus Micromonospora; species Micromonospora sp. CPCC 205739. The sequence goes on from NZ_JBAKHS010000003.1 coordinate 209,446, forward strand.
GTCGGGGGTGAACTGGATCCGGGAGAAGGTGCCACCCACGACGGTGGCGAGGGTCTGCGCGGCCAGCGTCTTGGCCACGCCGGGTACGCCCTCCAGCAGGCAGTGTCCGTCGGCGATCAGGGCGGTGAGCAGGCGCTCGACGAGCCGATCCTGCCCGACGATCACGCGTCTGACCTCGAAGAGGGTCTGTTCCAGCTCGTTGCCCGCCGCATCGGGATCGGCCGGGCTGGGCAGGCTGGCCAGGGTGTCCGAGATGTCCGTCACGGTGCTTGCTTCCCGGCCCACCGGGTGGACAAACGTCGGAATATCAGCCCCTCGGAGGCCCTTTCCCACCCGGAGCGGGACGAGGCATCCGTTACCTCGTCAGCGGGTCCCGACGGCGCGTTCCACACCAGACGGTGCCGGCCCTCACGAAGGGGGCCGGCACCGGTTGGCGGGTGTTGCTCAGTTGGCGACGATCAGGTGGAACGGCCGGTCCGCCGGCGTGCCACCGGAGGTCCGGGTCTGGATGAAGACCGCGTTGGGGGTCAGGTAGCGCGGCGCGACCGACACCTCGCCACCGGACGGGACGTTGTTCGGGTCGGTCGTGCCGATGGTCGCCACGTAGGCCTTGCGCGTGACGTTGTAGTCGAACAGCACCTGGTACTGCCCGGGGCCGTACTTGGTGGTGGACACGACGTTGGCGGAGCCCCGCAGCAGCGTGCCGTTGGCGGCGACGACGGCCCAGGCGACGGCGCCGGCGGTCGGCGGCGCGGCCAGGGTCGCGCCCTGCTGCATCGCCGCCTTTGCCTTGCGCGCGTCGTCCGCCGAGACGGGCGGCTGGGTGCTGCCGCCGGGCTGCCGGGCGCCAGGCTGGCTGACCTCGGCCGGGGCCTTGGTCGTCGGTTGGGCGGCGGCGATCCCACCACCGGTGAGGGTGAGCGCCAGGACGCCGAGCGTCACCGCCGCCGCCTTGCGCCTGAAGAATGTGGCCATGACAGGTCTCCCCTTTTTCTGACCGTGGTGATACGGCCGACGCGCCTTTTCGGGCGAGCCGGTCGATTGTTGCGGACGAGCCGGGTTGACGAAAGCGATGCACTTTCATCCGCACCAGACATGCTGATTTCTCAACAGTCTTTACCCGGCCTGAACTGGCATTACTACGCTCCGTTGTGGGCGCCACAACCAGGAGGAAGGTAGCACCGGAGAAAGCCGAGCGTCAATAGTCCATCAGCATGCACGCATTCTTGGCGGCGATTTCTGAAATCGTGAGAACCGAAGGCTGCACCATTCACGAAATGGTGTGGCACCCCCGGCGGCACGGGCCCGAGCGCTAGTCTGACGCTCATGATCACCACGGATGCGCCGGCCCGGACCACGCTCGGGTGGCGGGCCCTGCTCTGCTGGCTGGCGGTGATCCCCGGGGCCGCCTGGGCGCTGATCCGCCTGGCCGGGCTGGAACGCGGGCCGCTGGTGCAGGCGGTCGCCTTCACCCCGTACGTCGCGGCGTGGAGCCTGGTGCCGGTGGTGCTGGCGCTCGCCCTGCGGCGTCGCGGGCCGACGGCGGTCGCGGCGGTGGTGGCGCTGGCGCTGCTCGGCACGGTGGCACCCCGCGCGATCGCCTCCGGTCAGCCGGCGGCCGGCGGGCCGGTGCTGCGGCTGCTCACCGCCAACCTGCTCAAGGGCGACGCCGACGCGCGCACCCTGGTCGACCTGGTACGCCGGCACCGGGTGGACGTCCTGGCGGTGCAGGAGTTCACCCCCGAGGCGCGCGCCGCGCTCGACCGGGAGGGCCTGGCCGGGCTGCTGCCCCACCACCAGCTCAATCCGGAGGTGGGCACCACCGGATCGGGGCTCTACGCCCGCTGGCCGCTCACCGACGGCGGCTTCCGGCGCAACGCGGGCTTCCAGTTCACCCAGGCGTACGCCACCCTGGCGGCGCCGGGGGCGCCCCCGCTGCGGGTCGAGTCGGCCCACCCGGCCGCGCCGTACGCGGTGCACGTGGTCGACGAGTGGTTCGCCGACCTGCGGGCGCAGCCCCCGGCGACCCCGGACGGACCGCTGCGCATCCTCGCCGGGGACTTCAACGCCACCCTCGACCACGCCCCGCTGCGCGCGCTGCTGGCCAGCGGGTACGTCGACGCGGCCGACGCCGCCGGGGCGGGACTCAGCGGCACCTGGGGCCCGTACGACGGCGACCTCATCCCGCCGGTCACCATCGACCACGTGCTGGTCGACCGGCGGATCGCCGTCCGGGCCGTCTCGGTGCACCCGGTGCCCGGCAGCGACCACCGCGCGGTGCTGGCCGAGCTGCGTCTGCCCGCCGCCTGACCCCGGCCGCGCCCGGGCGGCTCGCACCCGGGCGGCTCAGAACCGGGACGCTCAGACCCTTGCGCGGTCCAGACCGTAGGTGAGCGCGTCGACCAGGGCGTGCCAGCTCGCCTCCACCACGTTGGGGTGCACGCCGACCGTCGTCCAGTCGCGGCCGGTGCCGTCGGCGGTCTCCAGCAGCACCCGGGTCACCGCGCCGGTGCCGTGGCTGCCTTCCAGGATGCGCACCTTGTAGTCGGCCAGCTCGAAGTCGCGCAGCTCCGGGTAGTGCCGGGACAGGCCGACCCGCAGCGCCTCGTCGAGGGCGTTGATCGGGCCGTTCCCCTCGGCGGTGGCGATCACCCGCTCGCCACGTACCCGGATCTTGACGGTGGCCTCGGAGACCACCGCGCCGTCCTCGCGGTGCTCGACCAGCACCCGGTACGACTCCAGCGCGAACGGCCGGGGCGGCGCGGCATCCGGCAGCTCGGAGCGGACCAGCAGCTCGAACGAGGCGTCGGCCGCCTCGAACGACCAGCCGCCGGCCTCCAGCTCCTTGACCCGGCTGGTGACCTTCGACAGCGTCTCCGGATGGCCGGCCAGGTCCAGGCCCAGCTCGCGGCTCTTGAGCTCGACGCTGGCCCGGCCGGCCATCTCGGTCACCAGGATCCGCATGTCGTTGCCCACCACCGCCGGGTCCACGTGGTTGTAGAGCAACGGGTCGACCTTGATCGCGCTCGCGTGCAGCCCGGCCTTGTGGGCGAAGGCGGCGGCCCCGGCGTACGCCTGGTGGGTGTCGGGGGCGATGTTGGCGATCTCGGCGATGGCGTGCGAGACCCGCACCATCTGCTCCAGGCAGCCCTCGGGTAGGACGGGCAGCCCGAGCTTGAGCTGGAGGTTGGCGACGACGGCGAAGATGTCGGCGTTGCCGGGGCGCTCGCCGTACCCGTTGGCGGTGCCCTGGACGTGCCGGACCCCGGCCTCGACGGCGGCGAGGGTGTTGGCCACCGCGCAGGCGGTGTCGTTCTGGGCGTGCATGCCGAACAGCTCCGGGGCCAGGCCGGTGCGCGCGGTCAGGTCGGCGATCGCGGCGGTGACGTGGGACGGCAGCATCCCGCCGTTGGTGTCGCAGAGCACGAACCGCTCGGCGCCCGCGGCGAGCGCGGTCTCGACCACCGCGGCGCCGTACGCCGGGTCGTGCCGGTAACCGTCGAAGAAGTGCTCGCCGTCGACGAAGACCCGCCGGCCCTGCGCGACCAGGTGGGTGACGGTGTCCCGGATCATCGCCAGGTTCTCCGCGCCGGTGGTGCGCAGCGCCCGTTCGACGTGCCGGAGGTCGGCCTTGGCGACCAGGGCCACCGCCGGGGTCTCGGCGTCGAGCAGCCCCTGCACCTGCGGGTCGGCCGCCGCCGTCGTCCCGGCCCGGCGGGTGGCGCCGAAGGCGACCAGGACCGCGTGCCGCAGGTCCAGCTCGGTGCGCGCCCGGCGGAAGAACTCGGTGTCCTTGGGCACCGCACCCGGCCACCCGCCCTCGATGAAGCCCACCCCGAACTCGTCGAGCAGCCGCGCCACGGCCAGCTTGTCGACCACCGAGTAGGTGAGCCCCTCACGCTGGGCGCCGTCGCGCAGCGTCGTGTCGTACACCTGGAACGTCATGGGAGTGCCTTCCTCACGAGCCTCGGGCGGGGAGCAACAAAAAGACCCCCCGCGGATGCGGGAGGTCTGCGCGCTCGGCGGAGGGGAAGCCGGCGCGCTAGCTGCCAATAATCAGGGCGGTGCTGGTCACGATCGCCACTCTGCCACCCCGCCCCTGGTTTTGGGAGGAACAATCCAGATACCGGGATGGTGACGCAGGGTGCCCGGGGCCGGATCCACCGGCGCGGCCGGGACGGAACGGGTCGCTCGTGATCGACTTCACAAGTCGCCCGGCCGCCACCAGGCGGAAACGACACTGCGGAAGTATCTGGAACCGATCAAGTTACCGGCTTCGTGCCGCTGACAAGCCGCTGCCAAGGAGGACCCGTGCTCACTGTCGGTGACCGCTTCCCTGAGTACGAACTCACCGCCTGCGTCTCGCTCGACGCCGACAAGGCGTTCGAGACCATCAACCACAAGTCCCACGAGGGCAAGTGGCGGGTGGTCTTCTTCTGGCCGAAGGACTTCACCTTCATCTGTCCGACGGAGATCGCCGAGTTCGGCCGCCTCAACGACGAGTTCGCCGACCGCGACGCCCAGGTGCTCGGCGTCTCGGTGGACAACGAGTTCGTCCACTACGCCTGGCGCAAGGACCACCCGGACCTGCGCGAGCTGCCCTTCCCGATGCTCAGCGACATCAAGCGCGAGCTGACCTCGGCGTGCGGCGTGCTCGGCGAGGACGGCGTGGCGCAGCGGGCCACGTTCATCGTCGACCCGAACAACGAGATCCAGTTCGCCATGGTCACCGCCGGGTCGGTCGGCCGCAACGTGTCCGAGGTGCTGCGGGTGCTCGACGCCCTGCAGACCGACGAGCTGTGCCCGTGCAACTGGAACAAGGGCGGCGCGACCCTCGACGCCAACGCGCTGCTCGCCGGCGCCGGTGCCTGAGATGGGTCTCGACGCGATCAAGGCGGCGCTGCCCGAGTACGCCAAGGACATCAAGCTCAACCTCGGCTCCACGGTCGGCACCTCCACCCTGAAGCCGGAGCAGGCCTGGGGTACCGCCGTGGCCTGCGCGGTCGCGGCGCGCAACCCGGTGGTGCTGAAGGAGATCGTCGACGAGGCGGGCGCCCACCTCACGCCGGAGGCGGTCGAGGCGGCCAAGGGCGCCGCCGCCATCATGGCGATGAACAACGTCTACTACCGGGCCAAGCACCTCATCGGCGACGAGCAGTACGCCTCGATGCCGGCCCGGCTGCGGATGCAGATCATCGCCCGGCCCGGCGTGGACAAGGGTGACTTCGAGCTCTGGTGCCTCGCCGTCTCGGCGATCACCGGCTGCGGCGTCTGCCTGGAGTCGCACGAGAAGGCGCTGCGCGCCGCCGGATACACCCGGGAGCAGGTGCACGAGGGGCTGCGCATCGCCGCCGTCGTGCACGCCGCCGCGGTGGCGCTCGACGCGCAGGCCGCGCTGGCCTGAGCCGTACGCCCCGGTGGGCCGGTGCCGCGATCGCGGCGCCGGCCCACCGTCGTTTCCGGCCCGCAGCGTGTGGGAGGGGGCCGGTCCGGGTACCTCAATTCCGGACACGGAAGACGAACCCTGGCGAACGACGAGGACAGTCGGGACAGGAGTTACCCATGGACAGGCTTGACCCGCACAGCACGCACGGCACGACCGAGCCGGTGCTCGACGGCGGTCAGGGAGCCTTCGCCGGAGGTGCGCCCGCGGGCGCCTTCAACCCGTGGAGCTACCGCGACGAGGCCGGGGTGGCCGACGCCGACCTGGTCGGCTACAAGGTCGAGGCCACCGACGGCGGCATCGGCAAGATCGACAACGCGAGCCACGAGGTCGGCGGCAGCTACCTGGTCGTCGACACCGGGCCGTGGATCTTCGGCAAGAAGGTCATGCTGCCGGCCGGCACCGTCAACCACGTCGACCACGACGAGCGGAAGGTCTACGTCGACCGCGGCAAGGACCAGATCAAGGCCGCTCCGGAGTACGACGAGACCAGCCACAGCGACCCGGCCTACCGCGACGAGCTGGGCGGCTACTACGACGAGACCTACGGCAACCTGCCCCCGGGCACCGCGCGCTGACCAATCGACCGTGACGGCCGGTGGGGTGGTACCCCACCGGCCGTTACCGTGTCAGCGTGGACGCCATCGAAGAGGTCAACCGCAGAATCCCCTTCTCCGTGATGTTCAACTTCCGCGACGTCGGCGGCTACCCCGGCCACGACGGTCGCACCGTGCGCTGGGGCCGGCTCTACCGCTCCGACTCACCGCACCGGATCGACGGCGCGGACCGGGACGCCTTCGCCGCACTCGGCGTGCGGACCGTCATCGACCTGCGCCGGCCGTCCGAGGTGGAGCGGGACGGCCGGGTACCGGAGCTGGACGGGCTGGCGTACCGGCACATCCACCCGGAGCACGTCGACTGGGGCGAGAACCCGTACCAGCGCGGGACGGACCTGGCCCGCTACCTCGCCGACCGGTACGCCGCCCTGGCCGAGACCGGCGCCGCCGGGCTGGCCGAGGCGGTCGGGGTGATCGCCGACGAGGCCAACGCCCCGGTGCTGGTGCACTGCGTCGCCGGCAAGGACCGCACCGGTCTCGTCTGCGGCCTGACCCTCGCCGTGCTCGGGGTCTCCGACGCCGAGATCGCCACCGACTACGCGTTGAGCACCGAGGCCGCCGCGCGGTTCCAGGCCTGGTTCGCCACCACCGGCCAGCAGGTCCGGCCGGGGCTGCCGCCGCTGACCACCCCCGCCGAGGCGATGACCCTCTTCCTGACCGAGCTGCGCCAGCGGCACGGCTCGGTCGAGGGCTACCTGCGGCACGCCGGGGTGACCGAGGAGCAGCTCACCGCGCTCCGGACCCACCTGCTGGAGTGACGTCGCACCACCGACGGCGCACGGCGACCCGATGACGCCGGAAAGGCCGACCGCCGGCCACGCCGCTGTTGCGGCGGGCCGGCGGATCGTCGGGATCGGTCAGAGGACGCGCTGCACCCAGCCCTGCGGGTCCTCGGCCTCGCCACGCTGGATCGCCACCAGCTGCTCGCGCAGCGCCATGGTCGACCGGCCCGGCTCGCCCCCGCCGATGAGGAACTCCCCGTCCGGGAAGCGCACCCGGCCGATCGGGGTGATCACGGCGGCGGTGCCGCAGGCGAAGACCTCCCGCAGCCGGCCGCTGGCGGCGTCCGCCTGCCAGTCGGCGAAGCTGACCGGCCGCTCCTCGACCCGGTGCCCGGAGGCGGCGGCCAGGGTGAGCACCGCGTCCCGGGTGATGCCGGGCAGGATCGTGCCGGTCAGCGGCGGGGTGACCAGGCTGTTGTCGTCGTAGACGAAGAAGACGTTCATGCCGCCCAGCTCGTCGACGAACCGGCGCTCCACCGCGTCGAGGAAGACCACCTGGTCACAGCCGGCCTCGATCGCCTCGGCCTGGGCGGCCAGCGAGGCGGCGTAGTTGCCGCCGCACTTCGCCGCGCCGGTGCCGCCGGGCGCCGCGCGGGTGTAGTCCGGGGAGACCCAGACGGTGACCGGCTTGACGCCGCCGGCGAAGTACGCGCCGGCCGGCGAGGCGATCACGCAGTAGAGGTACTCGTTGGCCGGGCGCACGCCGAGGAAGACCTCGCTGGCGAACATGAACGGCCGCAGGTACAGGCTCGCGTCCGGCCCCTCCGGGATCCAGTCCCGGTCGATCTCGACCAGCCGGCGCAGCGACTCGACGAACGTCTCCGCCGGCAGCTCCGGCATGGCCAGCCGCTGCGCGGAGGCGATGAACCGCCGGGCGTTGGCCTCCGGGCGGAACATGGTGACCGCGCCGTCCGCCGTCCGGTACGCCTTCAGACCCTCGAAGATCTCCTGCGCGTAGTGCAGCACGGCGCTGGCCGGGTCCATCGGGATCGGCGCGCGCGCCTCGACCCGGGCGTCGTACCAGCCCTTGCCCTCGGCGTAGCGGATGGTGACCATGTGGTCGGTGAAGACCCGGCCGAAGCCCGGGTTGGCCAGCAGGGCGGCCCGGTCGGCGGCGGATACCGGCGCGGGATTCGGACGGATCTCGAAATCGAGCTTGTCACCACCGCTCATCGCGCTGACCTCCCTGCGGGTTGACGGCGTGCGGGACCGCCCGCCGAATCACTGGTGCCAGAAACTTACCCCGAACGGTCGTTCAGCGGATAGCTCCGCCCCGGCGGATCGCACGGGGGTGAGAGCCGACGACGGCGGGGTGGACGCGGCCGACCCCGGGCTCTGGCGAACCCGGGGCGGCGGAGCGTGCGACGTGGCCGGTCAGGCCACGGCGTGCGCGGCGAGCCGGTCGCCGACCTCCTCGGTGCGCAGCGGTACGCCCGGGGTGCGGTTGGCCAGCTCCACGGCGACCGCGGCGGTCACCCGCGCGGCGGCGTCGGCGTGGCCGAGCTGGTCGAGCAGGAGCGCGGCGGAGAGCACCGCGGCCACCGGATCGGCGAGGCCCTTGCCGGCGATGTCCGGCGCCGAGCCGTGTACCGGCTCGAACATCGACGGGTACGTCCCGTCGGGGTTGATGCTGCCACTGGCGGCCAGCCCGATCCCACCGGTGACCGCGGCGGCGATGTCGGTGAGGATGTCGCCGAAGAGGTTGTCGGTGACCACCACGTCGTACCGCTGCGGCTGGGTGACCAGGAACATCGCCGCGGCGTCGACGTGCTGGTACTCGGTGGTCACGTCCGGGTGCTCGGCGGCCACGGCCGCGAAGGCGCGCGCCCACAGCGAGCCGGCGTGGGTCAGCACGTTGGTCTTGTGCACCAGGGTGACCTTGCGGCGCTCACGACGGGCGGCCCGGGCGAAGGCGTCCCGGACGACCCGCTCGACCCCGTGCCGGGTGTTCAGGCTCTCCTCGGTGGCCACCTCGGCCGGGGTGTCCCGGTGCAGCACGCCACCGGCGCCCGCGTACAGGCCCTCGGTGCCCTCGCGGACCACCACCAGGTCGACCTCGCCGGGCTTGACGCTGGCCAGCGGGCCCGGCACGCCGGGCCAGAGCCGCGACGGGCGCAGGTTGACGTACTGGTCGAAGGCGAAGCGGAGCTTGAGCAGCAGGCCGCGCTCCAGCACGCCCGGCGGGACGGAGGGGTCGCCGACGGCGCCGAGCAGGATGGCGTCGTGGCCGGCCAGCTCGGTCAGCACGGTGTCGGGCAGCACCTCACCGGTGCGGTGGTACCGCGCCGCGCCGAGGTCGTAGCGGGTCGCCTCGATGCCGGGGTGCACGGCGTCGAGGACCTTGAGGGCCTGCGCGACCACCTCGGGTCCGATACCGTCCCCGGCCACCACCGCGATCCGTGCCACCTGGCGCTCCTCACCTCGTCGCTCTCGTGCACGGTACGTCGCCGTCCCGCCTCCCGGTACGCGTCTTCCAACATTCGGGAAATCAGGATGCTCAGGAGGCTCTCAGGCGACATTCATGGTGCGGTCATCTCCGCTGCCTATGGTCGATGACGAACGGGTCACGGGGGCCCGGGACGGAATTCGCCGCGGCGCCGCGGCACCGTCGGCGAAGGAGCAGGTGTCATGCGGATCGACCAGCAGGACCGACCGGCCCGGACGAACGAGCAGCCCCGCACCCGGTGGGTGGAACAGGCGATGTTCACCCGGCGCCGGCCGGACCTGCGGCTGGGGACCGGCAGCCACCGGCTCGACCGCACCGGCGAGGCGGCCGGCGACCGGATCGCCGTCCGGCACACCGTGCGGACCAGCACCGCCGAGTACTCACTCCTGCTCAACGCCCCGGAACACGCCGGCCGCCGGCTCGTCGGGGACGCGCTGCGCGACGCGGTCGCCGAGCTGCGCGCCATCGACCTCACCTACGGCCCCGGCCGGCCGGACAGCCTGGTCTCCCGGCTGCGCCGGGGCGAGATCGCACCCGACTCGTACCCGCCCCTGGCCGACCTGGTGGACCGCTGCACCGCGATGCGCGCCGCCACCGACGGCTGGTTCGACGCCTGGGCCGTACCCGGTGGTTTCGATCCCGGCGGCCTGCTCAACGGCTGGGCGGTGGAGCGGGCGGCGGCGCGGCTGCGGGCCGCCGGCATCCACGACTACGCCATGCTCTCCGGCGCCGACCTCACCGTCCGCGGTCACGCCGCGCACGGCGGGCCCTGGCGGGTCGCGGTGCACCACCCGACCGACTCCCGGCGCCCCCCGCTGGTGCTGGAGATGACGGCCGGTGCGGTGGGCACCTCCGGGGTGACCGGCCGGCGCGACCACGTGGTCGACCCGCACACCGGCGAACCGGCCGGCCAGCTGGTAGCCGCGACCGTCGTCGGGCCCGACCTGGCGGTGGCGGACGCCTACGCCACGGCGTTGTACGCGGCCGGCCCGACCGGGCTGGCCTGGTTCCGCAACGGCTCGGGATATCAGGCGCTCTTCGCCGACCGGCGCCGCTGAACGCCGCAACGGCGCGCCGGGTGGAGGGGGTCCATTCCGGAGGCGCGGTCGGCGGCCCGCGATCGGCCCCCACGGTCTCGGCAACGACCGTGGGGGCCGGTCAGCGACGAGTGCGCGTGGCTCGCGCAATCGAGGGGTGCGGACCGGTCGGCCGGAACGCCTGACCTCGTCACCCGAAGACGGGCCGAATGCTCCCACTCGGCCGGCAACCGCACCGGTACGCTAGCGAATCGACGCAACTCGACGCAAGAGTCTCCACAGCGGACCGTCGCGGACGGACTCGCGTCACCTTCGGCGTCGCTCGTCGGCGGGTCACTTGCATGCAGGTGAACGGCGGATGGCACGCTGTCCGCCGTGAGTTTCGATCTGAGCGTGTGGGCCCTGCCTGACGGGGCCACGCCCGAGGACGTCCGGGCGGCGGTGCGGCGGTGCCGCGAGGGACGCCACGATGACCGGCACCCCGACCCGCGGGTCGTCGCCTTCTACCGGGCCATCACCGCCAGCTACCCGGACCGGCCGGCCGGACCGGGTACGCCGTGGGAGGTCGCACCGCTGCACGCGGCCAACGACCACGTCGAGCTGAACCTCGTGCCGACCTGCGAGGACCAGGTGCTGCTCGACATCGAGCGGCTGGCCGGTCAGCACGACCTGATGCTCTTCGACGCCCAGGACGGCTCGGTCTATCCGCCGCCGTCCCGCGTCGCGGGCTGACCCGCCGTACGACGAGGGGCCCGGCCGAGTCGGCCGGGCCCCCAATACGTCGTGCCTGCGGGTACTACTCGTCGCGCAGGTCGGCGGCGCTGGCCGAGGCCGCGCCGATCGAGTCGGCCGCCGAGGTGAGCAGGTCCGCCCCGAGCGCCTGGTCGACGGTGAGGGTCATCAGCGTCTCGCCGCCGGCCTCCCGCCGGGCCACCTGCATCGCGGCGATGTTGATGCCGGCCTCGCCGAGCAGGGTGCCGACGGTGCCGACCACACCCGGCCGGTCGACGTAGCGCAGGAAGAGCAGGATGCCCTCCGCGCCGATCTCCACGTCGAAACCGTCCACCTCGGTCAGCTTGATGACGTCCCGGGTGCCGGTGTGGGCGACCGTGCCGGAGACGCTGACCGTACGGCCGTCGGGCAGCGCACCGCGCACGGTGACCAGGTTGGGGTGGTCGACCGTTTCGGCCTGGGTCACCAGGGTCACCTCGACGCCCCGCTCGGCGGCCAGGTGCGGCGCGTTGACGTAGGTGACCTGCTCCTCCACCACCGAGCTGAACAGCCCCTTGGTGGCGGCGAGCTTGAGCACCGACACGTCGTGGTCGACGATCTCGCCGCGCACCTCGACGGTGACGCTGGCGGCCACTCCGCCGGCGACGGCGGTGAAGGCCCGGCCCAGCTTCTCGGCCAGCGGCAGCAGCGGGCGGACGTCCTCGGCGACCACGCCGCCGGCCTGCACGTTGACCGCGTCCGGCACGAACTCGCCCTGCAGCGCCAGCTTGACGCTCTTGGCCACGGCCAGACCGGCCTTGTCCTGCGCCTCGTGGGTGGAGGCGCCCAGGTGCGGGGTGGCCACCACGTTGTCGAAGGCGAACAGCGGCGAGGAGGTGCAGGGCTCCTTGGCGTACACGTCGACGCCGGCGCCGGCGACCCGGCCCTCCGCGATCGCGTCGGCCAGCGCCTGCTCGTCGACCAGTCCGCCGCGGGCGGCGTTGATGATGCGGACGCCGGGCTTGACGACGGCCAGCTCCTTCTCGCCGATCAGGCCCACGGTCTCCGGGGTCTTCGGCAGGTGGATCGAGATGAAGTCGCTCTCCCGCAGCAGCTCCTCCAGGCCCACCAGGCGCACGCCGAGCTGGGCCGCGCGGGCCGGCTGGATGTACGGGTCGTACGCGATCAGCCGGGTGCCGAAGGCGGCGATGCGGGACGCGAAGAGCACCCCGATGCGGCCCAGGCCGACCACACCGACGGTCTTGCCCTGTAGCTCGACGCCGGTGTACTTGGACCGCTTCCACTCCCCCGCCTTGAGGGCGGCGCTGGCCGCGGCGGTGTTGCGGGCGACGGCGAGCAGCAGCGCGACGGCCTGCTCGGCGGCGGAGACGATGTTGGAGGTGGGGGCGTTGACGACCATGACGCCCCGCGCGGTGGCGGCCGGCACCTCGACGTTGTCCAGACCGACGCCGGCCCGGGCGACCACCTTGAGCCGCGGCGCGGCCGCGATCGCCTCGGCGTCGATCTGCGTGGCGCTGCGCACGATCACCGCGTCGGCCTCGGAGAGCGCGGAGAGCAGGGCCGGGCGGTCGGTGCCGTCGACGTGGCGTACGTCGAAGTCGTGGGCGAGCACCTCGATGGCGGCGGGAGCGAGTTCTTCGGCGATCAGTACGACAGGATTCATCGGTCCTCGTAGACGTCGTATGCGGTCGGCCTGGGGCGTCGGGACGCCGCGCTGCGCCCTGCGCTGATCCATGCCATGGCCGTGTCAGGTGCCGGCTACGCACCTACCTGGGATCGTAGGTGGCCGGGTGGCCGGCGTGTCCCGGACGGCGGGGTGAGCGCCCTCACACAGAGTCGTCGCCCGCCCGTCATCCCGCGTTCACCCGCCGCCCCGTGGCGTGGCCCGGATACAACGGAGCACAGCATCCCCACGGGAGGGAGCCGGCCGTGTCACCCACCGTCCGCATCACGCTGCTGCGCCGACTGGCCCGGCGCGCTCCCCTCCGCTTCGGCCCGAGACTGGCCGAGGCGTTGATCACCCGGTCCCAGCACGTGGGCAGCCGCTGGACCGCCGCCGCCACCGCCCGGCGCACGGCCGCCGCCGACGAGGCGGTGGCGCTCTACCGCCGGCTCGACGAGCGGCAGCCCGGCCGGCACCGCACCGGCCTCGCCCGGGCGCTGGTCGCGCAGGCCGCCGTCCCGGACGAGCGCACCGCGGCGTCGGCCACCGCGCAGTGCCGGGAGGCGATCGGGTACCTCGAGGACGTCACCGACCGCGCCGCGCTGCTCGTGCTCGCCGAGGCCCGCCGGCTGGCGGCCGTGAACCTGCACAGCTGCGGCGCGGCGCGCGAGGCGCTGCCGCTGGCGCTGGGCGCCCGGGCGATCTGGCGGCGTCTCGGGCCGCGCAGCGCCAACGAGCGGGTGCGCTCGGCGTTGACGCTGGGCGTGATCGGGGACTGCCAGGCGACGCTGGGCCGGCCGGACGAGGCGCTGGCCGTCCGGCAGGAGGCGATGGCGCGGCACCGGGCGCTGCACCTGCTGCGCCGGGCCCGGTTCGCCCCGGCCGGCCACCAGCTGGCGATCGGCCTGGCGGAGTCGCTGGTCGCGGTGGGACGACACGGGGAGGCGCTGCCTCTGCTCACCGAGGTCTGCGGCGAGCTGGGGTCGGCGCTCTGGCTCCGGCTGCACCCGCCGTCCCGGCCGCGACTCGGCCGGGCGCTGGGCATCCTGGCGCGCTGCCAGGACGCCCTGGGCGACCCGGAGCGGGCCTGCCGCACCGCCGAGGAGGCGGTCGGGCACTGGCGGGTGACGGTGGCGGGCGGTCCGCCGGGCCGAGCGGGTGGGCTGGCCGACGCGCTGCTCACCCTCGCCGCGCTGCTCACCCGGGCGGGCCGGCGGGACGAGGCGCTCGACCGGCTGGCCGAGGCGGTCGAGCTGGCCCGCGACGTCAACCACCACGTGTCCGCCCGGGCCCTGCTGGCCCTGGCGGAGCTGCGGATCGCCGCCGGTGACCCGGCGTCGGCCGCCGCGCCGGCCGCGCAGGCGGTCGCCCTCTGCCGGGCGTACGCCGAGCAGTTGCCGGAGGTGTGGTGGCCCCGGCTGGTCCGCGCCCTGGCGGTGACCCGTGCGGTGGCGGCGGCGGAGCCGGGCCTCGCGGCAGGTCGGGAGGCGGTGGAGCTGGCCCGCAGGCTGGCCGGGGCCGACCCCCGCTACCGCGACCTGCTCGCCGACTCCCTGGTGGAGCTGGGCCGGGCGGTCGACGGCGCCGGGGACCCGCTCGGCGCGAGCGACCTGCTGCGGGAGGGGGTGGCGGTCCGCCGCGACCTGTTCACCGGGGACCCCGCCACCCACCGGCTGCCGCTGGCGCGGGCGCTGAGCGACCTCGCCGCGCTCCTGGCCCGCCTCGGCCGCCAGCACGAGGCGGACCGGACGGCCGCCGAGGCGGAGGCCGTGCGCTCTGCCGGGACCGGGCCCGGAGCCTCGACTCCCGATGAACCGCACGCAGCGTGACGGCCGACAACCCGGGATGTGCCGTGAGCGACATGCCGCAGAGGCATGTTCATGCCTCTGCGGCATGAGGCTCGACAGCCACAGGAGTCTCCGCTGCGACACGCCGGCGCAACGGCGACGACGGGGAGCCGCGCGTGGGCGACCGGCGGTGGGTGGCTGCGCAGCCCGGCGGGACGGCAGGTTGGCGCAGCTCCCGCACGTCGATCCGACCGCCCGACAGCAACGCGGCCCGCGACCCGACGCCGGGGAGAGCGCCGGGTCGCGGGCCGTGGCCCCCGTGCGGGAACGTCCGTCAGGCGGTCTCGGTGATGGGCCGGTCGACCCAGCTCATCATGGAGCGCAGCTTCTGGCCGGTCTCCTCGATCGGGTGCGCCGCACCCTCGGCCCGCCACTTGGCGAAGTTCGGCCGGCCGGCCTCGTCCTCGGCCACCCACTCGCGGGCGAACTCGCCGGACTGGATCTCACCGAGGATCTTGCGCATCTCCTCCTTGACCCGGGAGTCGATGACCCGGGGGCCACGGGAGAGATCGCCGTACTCGGCGGTGTCGGAGACGCTGTAGCGCATCCGGGCGATGCCGCCCTCGTACATCAGGTCGACGATCAGCTTCAGCTCGTGCAGGCACTCGAAGTAGGCCACCTCGGGGGCGTAGCCCGCCTCGGTCAGCACCTCGAAACCGGTCTGCACCAGCGCCGCCGCGCCGCCGCAGAGCACCGCCTGCTCGCCGAAGAGGTCGGTCTCGGTCTCCTCGGTGAAGGTGGTCCGGATCGCGCCGGCCCGGGTGCCGCCGATGCCCTTGGCGTACGACAGGGCCAGCTGGAACGCGGTGCCGCTGGCGTCCTGCTCGACGGCGACCAGGCAGGGCACGCCCTTGCCGTCGACGTACTGGCGGCGGACCAGGTGACCCGGGCCCTTCGGGGCGACCATCGCCACGTCCACGTCGGCCGGCGGCTTGATCAGGTCGTACCGGATGTTGAAGCCGTGGCCGAAGAGGAGCGCCTTGCCGGGGGCGAGGTTGGGGGCGATCGCCTCGGCGTAGAGGCCGCGCTGCGCGGTGTCCGGCGCCAGGATCATGATGACGTCGGCCTCGGCGGCCGCCTCGGCCGGCGAGAGCACCCGCAGGCCCTGCTCCTCGGCCTTCGGCCGGCTCTTCGAGCCCGCCGGCAGGCCGATCACCACGTCGACGCCGGAGTCGCGCAGCGACAGCGCGTGGGCGTGGCCCTGGCTGCCGTACCCGATCACCGCGACCTTGCGGCCCTGGATCAGGCCCAGGTCGGCGTCGTCGTCGTAGTACACCTCAACGCTCATTGACTTCCCTTTCGTACGGCGGTCCGAGCGGCCCGTCGTGGACTTGTGCGGTGGTCAGGCGGCGCGCAGCGCGGGCCCGGCGGTGATGGAGCGCGAGCCGCGCCCGATCGCCACCGTGCCGGACTGGACCATCTCCTTGATGCCGAACGGTTCGAGGTCGCGCAGCAGCGCGTCCAGCTTGTCGGGGGTGCCGGTGGCCTCGATGGTCAGCGTGTCCGGCGCGACGTCGACCACCCGGGCGCGGAACAGGTTCACCGTCTCCAGCACCTGCGCCCGGGCGTTGCGGTCCGCGCGGACCTTGACCAGCAGCAGCTCCCGGGCCACCGAGACCTGCGGGTCCAGCTCCACGATCTTGAGTACGTTGACCAGCTTGTTGAGCTGCTTGGTGACCTGCTCCAGCGGGGACGACTCGGCGTTGACCACGATGGTGATCCGGGAGAC
Source organism: Micromonospora sp. CPCC 205739 (assembly GCF_036906795.1). NCBI lineage: Bacteria > Bacillati > Actinomycetota > Actinomycetes > Micromonosporales > Micromonosporaceae > Micromonospora > Micromonospora sp. CPCC 205739. The sequence continues at coordinate 225,742 of NZ_JBAKHS010000003.1, forward strand.
GTCCGGGTTCTCGGTCTCGCCCACGGCGAGGCTGTCGATGTTGAACCCGCGCCGGGAAAAGAGGCCGGCGACCCGGGCCAGGACACCCGGCTTGTTCTCCACCAGGACGGACAGGGTGTGCAGGGTCATCAGATTTCGTCCTCGTCGAAGGCCGGGCGGACGCCACGGGCGAACATGATCTCGTCGTTGCTGGTGCCGGCGGCCACCATCGGCCAGACCATCGCGTCCTTGCCGACCACGAAGTCGATCACGACGGGTGCGTCGGTGATCGCCATCGCCGCCTCGATCGTCTTGTCGACGTCCTCGGCGGTCTCGCAGCGCAGGCCGACGCAGCCGAGCGCCTCGGCGAGCTTGACGAAATCCGGGATGCGGTGCTTGTGGGTGCCCAGCTCGGTGTTGGAGTACCGCTCGCCGTAGAAGAGCGTCTGCCACTGCCGGACCATGCCGAGGTTGCCGTTGTTGATCACGGCGACCTTGACCGGGATGCCCTCCAGCGCGCAGGTGGCCAGCTCCTGGTTGGTCATCTGGAAGCAGCCGTCGCCGTCCACCGCCCAGACCACCGTGTCGGGGCGGCCGACCTTGGCGCCCATCGCAGCCGGGACGGCGTACCCCATGGTGCCGAGGCCGCCGGAGTTGAGCCAGGTGCCCGGCTTCTCGTACGAGATGAACTGGCTGGCCCACATCTGGTGCTGGCCCACGCCGGCCACGTAGACCGCGTCCGGGCCGGCGATCTCGCCCAGCCGCTTGATCACGTACTGCGGGGAGAGGGTGCCGTCGGACGGCTCCTCGTACCCCAGCGGGTAGCGCTCGCGCAGGTCGTCCAGCTGGGTCCACCAGTCGCCGAGGTCGGCCCGGTGGCCGGCGTTGCGCTCGGTGGCGACCGCGGCGATCAGCTCGTCGATGACGTGCTTGGCGTCGCCGACGATCGGCACGTCCGCGTGCCGGTTCTTGCCGATCTCGGCGGGGTCGATGTCGGCGTGCACCACGGTGGCGTCCGGGGCGAACGAGTCGAGCTTGCCGGTGACCCGGTCGTCGAAACGCGCCCCGAGCGCCACGATCAGGTCGGCCTTCTGCAGGCCGTAGACCGCGGCGACGGTGCCGTGCATGCCGGGCATGCCCAGGTGCTGGCGGTGCGAGTCGGGGAACGCCCCCAGCGCCATCAGCGTGGTGACCACCGGGATGCCGGTCAGCTCGGCCAGCTTGCGCAGCCCCTCGGTGGCGCCGGCCTTGAGCACGCCGCCGCCGACGTAGAGCACCGGGCGGCGGGCGCTGGACATCAGCCGGGCCGCCTCGCGGATCTGCTTGCCGTGCGGGTGCAGGGTCGGCCGGTAGCCGGGCAGGTCGAGGGCGGGCGGCCAGCTGAAGGTGGTCGGCGCCTGGAGGACGTCCTTGGGGATGTCGACCAGCACCGGCCCGGGCCGCCCGGTCGAGGCCAGGTGGAAGGCCTCGGCCAGCACCTGCGGGATCTCCTCCGCGGTCTGCACCAGGAAGTTGTGCTTGGTGATCGGCAGCGTGATGCCCTGGATGTCCGCCTCCTGGAAGGCGTCCGTACCGATCGAGGGCCGCGCGACCTGGCCGGTGATCGCCACCATCGCCACCGAGTCCATGTACGCGTCGGCGATCGGGGTGACCAGGTTCGTCGCGCCGGGGCCGGAGGTGGCGATGCAGACGCCGACCCGGCCGGTGGCCTGCGCGTACCCGGTGGCGGCGTGTCCGGCGCCCTGCTCGTGGCGGACCAGGATGTGCCGCACGGTCGAGTCGTAGAGCGGGTCGTACGCGGGCAGGATCGCCCCGCCGGGAATGCCGAAGACGACGTCGACGCCGAGCGCCTCGAGGGACCGCACGAGGGAGCCGGCCCCGGAGACCTGGGCCGGGGCGGGCTGCCGTACGGCCGGGGTGGCCGCGGCGGCCCCGCGCGGCGCGGGGGTGTGGTCGGCGTCGCTGGCCGGCTCGGTGGCCGTGCGCGCCCGCCGGGCGGAGTGGGCGAGTGTCTCTGGCGTGGGTCTCGTCATGGCGGTTCAGGCCTTCGGCTGGTGGGTGGAGGCTCTTTCAACACGTGCGACGCGGGCGGCGCCCGCCCCGGTGGAGTCCGACGGCAATAAAAACGGCCCTCGTGCAGATGCACGGGGCCAGCGCACTCTCGGTGAGGGAGAGTGCGCTCAGGTAAGTACTCGCAGCGACCGGATCGACGACATGTGGACAAGCCTGACGCATCTCACGCGATGAGTCAACTGATCCCACATGTTGGTTCACGAACGGGGGACACCGTCTCCCGTCGCGGGCTTGGCGACCGGTCCCACCTGCGCCGATCCCGTCCCGCCGACGCGCGGGGCCGGCACCACGCGCGGGCCGGGAAGCGGCGTGGCCGGCAATGGCGCGGGGCGGGCCCCCGGCGATGTCGCGGCGTCCAGCATCGCCTCCAGGTGCTCGGCCGGGACACCCCAGCCGAAGAGCGCGCCCTGGCCGAACCGGCAGCCAGCGGCGACCACCGCGGCCAGCTCCGTCGGCGTGGTGACGCCCTCGGCGATCACCTCCAGCCCGAGCTGGTGCCCGAGGCGCATGACGATGTCCACCATCGGGGCGAAGGCCGGCCCGTCGGTGTCCACCGGGCGCACCGGCTCGTGCTCGGCAACCAGGCTGTGGTCGATCTTCAGGATGTCGATCGGCAGCCGGCGCAGCTGACCCAGGGACGAGTAGCCCGCGCCGAAGTCGTCCAGCGCGATCCGCACCCCGGTACGGCGCAGCGCGGTCAGCCGCCGGATCAGCTCGTCGAGGTCGGTGGCGACCGCGTGCTCGGTGACCTCCAGCACCAGCCGCTGCGGCGGCACGTGGTGGGCGCGCAGCGCCTCGGCCACCTGCACCACGTACTCCGGGGCGTGCAGCTCCCGCGGGGAGACGTTGACCGAGACCCAGACGTCGTGGCCGTCGGCCAGCCAGCGGGAGAGCTGCCAGCAGGCCTGGTGCAGCACCCAGGCGCCGAGCTTGGCGATCATCCCGCACTCCTCGGCGAGCGGGATGAACTCGTCGGGGCGCACGTTGCCCAGCTCCGGGTGGTGCCAGCGCAGCAGCGCCTCGGCGCCGACCGGGCGGACCGACGGCAGCGAGGCGACCGGCTGGAAGACCAGCCGCAGCTCGTCGCGCTCGATCGCGCCGCGCATCTCGTGCTCCAGCCGGGTACGCCGCAGCAGCAGCTGGTCGTGCGTGCCGTCGTAGCGCTCGATGCGGTTCTTGCCGCGCTGCTTGGCGTACCGCAGGGCCAGGTCGGCGTGGCGCAGCAGGGCCACCGAGTCGGCTTCGCCGCACTGGCCGGCCACCCCGATGCTCACCGACAGGAAGACCGGCCCGTCCGCCTGCTCGTACGCTCGGCCGAGCACCCCGAGCAGCCGCTCGGCGACCCGATCGGCGTCGGCCGGTCGGCCGCGCATCAGCACGGCGAACTCGTCGCCGCCGAGCCGGGCGGCCAGGTCGCCGGGGCGCAGGTTGCCCCGCAGCCGCCGGCCCACCTCCGCCAGCACCATGTCGCCCACGTCGTGGCCGCGCATGTCGTTGACGTTCTTGAAGCCGTCCAGGTCCAGCCCGAGCAGCACGCACCCGACGCCCTCGTCGGCGCAGCGCTGCAGCTCCCGCAGCAGGCCCCGCCGGTTGGCCAGGCCGGTCAACGGGTCGGTGTGGGCCAGCTCGCGAAAGTGCGCCTCGCGCTCGGCCAGCCGGCCCGCGTACCCGCGCATGTCGTTGAGGGTGAGGTACTGCCGGGCCACCAGGGCGAACCCCTCGACGCTGCCGGCGACGATGCCGAGCGCGTCGAAGTGGCCCCCCTGGACCAGGTGGTACATCGCCGAGGCGGCCATCGCGAACATCGGCACGAAGGCGTACGCGCCGTCGCGGCGGATCAGGTCGACGTCGACCTGCCCCGGCACCTCGACCCGGTGCACCGCGAGCGCGACCGCCAGCAGGCCCAGGGCGAGCAGCGCGGCGCTGGCCAGGGTCATCCCCGGGCCGCCCTGGCAGACTCCGCCGGCCACGCCCAGCCCGCCGGCGGCGTTGGCGGTGATGCCGGCGCCGAGCAGCCCGAAGCGGCCCCGGGGCGGGTCGGCGCGCAGCAGCACGATCAGGGTGACCCCGACGGTCAGCGCGGCGTTGACCGTGGCCAGCAGGATCGCCGGGCAGGCCACCGGGGTGGCCGACCCGAGCAGCCGGGTCGGCCCGGAGAAAAGCACCCAGCCGACGAACCACAGGGCGGTCGCGACGATCAGCGCGTCCAGCAGCAGCCGGGCGGTCGCCGGCCGGGACACCACCGCCCCGGGCAGGCGGAGCAGCCCGGCGGCGGCGGCCAGGCCGCTCAGCGTCACCGCGACGGAGATCAGGACGGGCCAGCCGGTCAGTCGCGCCGGGTGGGGCGGGTGGTGCGGGTCGCCGAGCACCAGGCCCACCCCGACCAGCAGGCCGACCAGGGCGAAGCCGGCGGCGGCGGCCAGCAGCGCGTACGGCCGGCGTTCCGGGCCGCCGCGACGCCGGGCCGATCCGACGAGCAGCACGGTGGCGACCAGGGCGACCAGGGCGCCGGGGAGCGCGATGGCGACCATGCCCGGGGGGAAACGCACGTCCTCAACTGTGCCGGATCGGAGCGCCGAGCGGGGCACCGGGTGTGCATCTGTTGGGACACGCTCCGACCGCTGGGGGCCACCGTCCAGACGGTGCCAGACTGGTACCCATGCCTGAGCTGCGGTCGAGGACCTCCACCCACGGTCGGACGATGGCCGGCGCCCGGGCCCTGTGGCGGGCCACCGGGATGACCGACGACGACTTCGGCAAGCCGATCGTCGCCATCGCCAACAGCTTCACCCAGTTCGTTCCCGGTCATGTACATCTCAAGGACCTCGGCGGCCTGGTCGCCGACGCGGTGGCCGAGGCCGGCGGGGTGGGTCGCGAGTTCAACACCATCGCCGTCGACGACGGCATCGCCATGGGCCACGGCGGCATGCTCTACTCGCTGCCCAGCCGGGAGCTGATCGCCGACGCGGTGGAGTACATGGTCAACGCGCACTGCGCGGACGCCCTGGTCTGCATCTCCAACTGCGACAAGATCACCCCGGGGATGCTGCTGGCCGCCCTGCGACTGAACATCCCGACCGTCTTCGTCTCCGGCGGGCCGATGGAGGCCGGCAAGACGGTGGCGATCGAGGGGATCGTCCACTCCAAGATCGATCTGATCGACGCGATGATCGCCTCGTCCAACGAGGCGGTCACCGACGACCAGCTCGGCGAGATCGAGCGTTCCGCCTGCCCGACCTGCGGCTCCTGCTCGGGCATGTTCACCGCGAACTCGATGAACTGCCTGACCGAGGCGATCGGCCTGGCGCTGCCGGGCAACGGCTCGACGCTGGCCACCCACGCCGCGCGCCGGTCGCTCTTCGTCGAGGCCGGCCGCACCGTCGTGGAGATCGCCAAGCGCTGGTACGACCACGACGACGCCTCGGTGCTGCCCCGCGTCGTTGCCGGCCGGGCCGCGTTCGAGAACGCGGTCGCCCTGGACGTGGCGATGGGCGGGTCGACGAACACGATCCTGCACCTGCTCGCCGCCGCCCGCGAGGCCGAGCTGGACTTCGACGTGGCGGACATCGACGCGATCTCCCGCCGGGTGCCCTGCCTGGCCAAGGTCGCGCCGAACTCGCCGCAGTACCACATGGAGGACGTGCACCGGGCCGGCGGCATCCCCGCCATCCTCGGCGAGCTGGACCGCGCCGGCCTGCTCAACCGGGACGTGCACGCCGTGCACTCCCCCACGCTGACGCAGTGGCTGGCCGACTGGGACGTCCGGGGCGGCTCGCCGAGGCCGGAGGCGGTCGAGCTGTTCCACGCCGCCCCGGGCGGGGTGCGCACCACCGAGCCGTTCTCCACCACCAACCGCTGGTCGTCGCTGGACACCGACGCGGCCGGCGGCTGCATCCGGGACCGGGAGCACGCGTACTCCGCCGACGGCGGGCTGGCCATCCTGCACGGCAACCTCGCCCCGGACGGCTGCGTGGTGAAGACCGCCGGGGTGCCCGAGGAGTGCCTCACCTTCCGCGGCCCGGCGAAGGTCTACGAGTCGCAGGACGACGCGGTCTCGGCGATCCTGGCCAAGCAGGTCGTCGCCGGCGACGTGGTGGTGATCCGCTACGAGGGCCCGAAGGGCGGCCCCGGCATGCAGGAGATGCTCTACCCCACCTCGTTCCTGAAGGGCCGGGGGCTGGGCCGTGCCTGCGCGCTGCTCACCGACGGTCGCTTCTCCGGCGGCACCTCCGGGCTCTCCATCGGGCACGTTTCCCCCGAGGCGGCCTCGGGCGGCCTGATCGCCCTGGTTCAGGAGGGCGACGAGATCGTCATCGACATCCCCGGCCGGTCCATCGAGCTCAACGTGCCCGAGGACGTGCTCCAGGCGCGCCGGGTCGCCGAGGAGAAGCGGGACAAGCCGTACACCCCGACCGACCGGCAGCGCCCGGTGTCGGCGGCCCTGCGCGCCTACGCCTCGATGGCGACCTCGGCCAGCGACGGCGCGTACCGGCGGGTGCCGGAGTGAGCGGCGCCCGCTGATCCCTTTCGGGTGACCGGGGCCGCGCCACGCCCGCGATCGGGTGAACGGCCGGCGTGTCGTGGCGGGGATGGCGTGTGCCTGATGAGCGATATACCTGGGAGGCATAAATATGCCTCCCAGGTATATCGCTCGTTGCCGGGTCCGCGTCCGCGCAGACCACGCTGTGTGAGCGGCCCTCCGGCTCGCCGCTGAACAGATCGACCCAGGCCACCGCGCGGGGCGCCAGGCCCGCCGGTGAAGGCCGGCGGCGACCCGGGCCGCCGGAGTCGCCGCCGCGGACCAACGCCCGGATCGTGTGCAGCCGGCCGGCCGTGGGTGCTGCTCCGCGGGCGGAGCGCTACTCGGCGCGGAGGTTGTCCGGGTCGTGCGGGCCGGGGCTGTCGGCCAGGCCCGGCAGGACACCCGCCAGCCCCCGCCCGTCGCGCCTCACGCCGTCGCTCCTTCGGCGGCGGCCGGGACCGGCTGCGCGCCGACGATGTCGTTGACGCAGCGCAGTACCGGCCGGGCGGTCAGCGCCGCCGCGTCCAGCGGCCCGTCGGCCCGCACGGTGAAGGTGGTCGACTCCCCCGGCAGCAGCGTGACCAGCGCCTGGTCGACCTCGGCGGACGGGTCCAGCCGGTCCGGGAAGAGGGTCAGGTCGCGCAGCACCGTCCGGGCGGTCACCCGGACCCGCTGGCCGTCGTCGCCCGGCTCCACCGTCGCGTCGAGGCGGGCCGCCGGCCAGTCCACCTCCCGGTCCTCGGCGAAGAACCAGAGCGCCCGCTCGGCCGTGTCGCCGGCCTCGGCGACCAGCAGCTCCCGGCGGGCCTCCTCCGGCCCCGCCAGGTCCGTCGGCAGCGCCAGCACCACCGCCGAGTACGCCGGGACGTCCAGCGCGTACCCGGTCTTCGCCCTGGGCTCGCCGGCCAGGGTCAGCCGGGTCACCGTCGCCGGGGCCCGCCACGGCTCGCCGGTCTCGTTGACCGCCACCAGGGCCAGCCCGCCGTCGCGGGGCTGGACGGTGAGCAGCCGGTCGGCGTACGCCCGGCGCAGCGCGTACCAGAGCGGTTTGCGGCGGCCGTCGCCGTCGATCGCCGACCAGGAGGTGACCGGCCAGCAGTCGTTGAGCTGCCAGACGATGGTGCCGGCGCAGACGTCCCGGTGCGAACGGAAGTGCTCCACCCCGAGCTGGATGGCCCGCGCCTGGTTGAGCTGGGTGAGGAAGTGCCAGTCGTCGAAGTCGGCCGGCTCGGGCAGGTGCGCGTCGAGCCCGCGCCGGAGCTTGGCGTCGCCGTCGGCGGCCTTCTGGTGGTGGGCCATGCCGGGCGAGTCGGGCGCGAGCGGCTCGTCGGTCAGCGCCCGGCGCAGCGTCGCGTACGCCGCGGGCGCCTGGTAGCCGAACTCCGCGACGAAACGGGGCACGTACTCGCGGTACTTCGTGTAGTCGTCGGTGTTCCACACGTCCCAGATGTGCGTGGTGCCGTGCGCCGGGTCGTTGGGGTGGATCTCCTCGCTGCCCGACCACGGGCTGCCCGGCCAGTACGGCCGGGTCGGGTCCAGCTCGCCGACGATCCGGGGCAGCAGGTCGAGGTAGTAGCCGCGACCCCAGGTGCGCCCGGCCAGCGGCTCCTGCCAGTCCCAGTCGTGCCAGCCCCAGATGTTTTCGTTGTTTCCCGTCCAGAGCACCAGCGACGGGTGCGCGGCCAGCCGGGTCACCTGCTCGGTGGCCTCGGCGGCCACCTCGGTGGCGAACGGCTCCTCCTCCGGGTACGCCGCGCAGGCGAAGAGGAAGTCCTGCTGGACCAGCAGCCCCAGCTCGTCGGCGAGGTCGTAGAAGTCCTCCGACTCGTACCGGCCGCCGCCCCAGACCCGGAGCAGGTTCACCCCGGCCCCGGCGGCCTGGCCGAACCGGTGCGCCAGCCGATCACGGGTGATCCGGCTGGGGAACGGGTCGTCGGGGATCCAGTTGACCCCCCGGACGAAGACCGGGGTGTCGTTCACGTGCAGGGCGAAGGGGGTGCCGTGCGCGTCCGGGGTGGTGTCGAGGCGTACCGACCGGAAACCGATCCGGCGCGACCAGGTGTCCAGCGTCCGGCCGTCCGGCGTGCAGAGCGTGACGTCGAGGCGGTGCAGCGCCTGCGGGCCGTACCCCCGGGGCCACCACAGCTCGGGGTCGCGGACGGTGAGGGTGGCCACGGCCGTGCGCTGCCCCGCCGGGACCACGACCTCGACGGCCGCGCCGGCGACGGTGGCCCGCACACTCAACGGGGTGTCCCCGGCGCGCTCCACCTCGACGTGCAGCTCGACCCGCCCCTCGCCGGCGGCAACGGTGACCAGCGGGCGGACGGTGGCCAGCCGGGCGGTGGACCAGGCGTGCAGCCCGATCTCCTGCCAGATCCCGGCGGTGACCAGGGTGGGCCCCCAGTCCCAGCCGAAGTTGCAGGCCATCTTGCGGATGAACTGGAAGGGCTCCGGGTAGGCGTTCGGCCGGTCGCCGAGGGCGTCGCGGTGCCCCTCGGCGTAGCGGTACGCCGAGTCGAACCGGACGGCCAGCGTGTTCGGCCCCGGCCGCAGCAGCGCGCCGACGTCGAACCGGTGGCCGCGGTGCATGTTCTCGGTACGGCCGACCTCGACGCCGTTGAGGGTGATCGTGGCGACCGTGTCGAGGCCGGCGCAGACCAGGTCGACCCGGTCGTCGTCGCCCGGCTGTCGGTCGACGGTGGTCTCGTAGACCCAGTCGGTGCGCCCGATCCAGCCCAGCGCCGTTTCGTTGTCGTCGACGAACGGGTCGGGGATCAGGCCGGCGGCCAGCAGGTCGGTGTGTACGCAGCCGGGCACGGTGGCCGGCACCGCCCGGTCGGCGACCCCGGCCGGCACCTGCGACCCCGGTACGGCCCGCAGCGTCCAGCCCTCGTGCAAGCTCTGCCAGGTCACGACTTCACCGCGCCTTCCATGATTCCGCGGACGATCTGACGCCCGCCGATGAACAGCATGACCAGCAACGGCACGGTGGCGATGAACGCGCCGGCGAGCACCCGACGGTAGATGACGTAGTTGCCGCTGGCCAGGTCGGAGACGGCCACCATCGAGGTGGGGTAGTCGGTGCCGCTGAGCGTGATCAGCGGCCACTGGAAGTCGTTCCAGGTGGCGACGAAGGTGAGCAGGCCGAGCACCGCCAGGGCCGGGCGGATCGCCGGCAGCACGATGTTCCAGTAGACGCGCATGGTCGTGGCGCCGTCGACCCGGGCGGACTCGACCAGCTCGTCCGGCACGGCGTTGACGATGAACTGGCGCATGTAGAACACGCCGAACGCGGTGACCAAGCCGGGTGCGATGACCGCCAGCAGGGTGCCGTTCCAGCCGAGCTTGCCCATCACGATGTAGAGCGCCACGATGCCGAGCTGGTTGGGCACCGTCAGGGTGAGCACCACGAAGAGCATCAGCGCCCGGCTGCCCTTGAAGCGCAGCTTGGCGAAGGCGAACCCGGCCAGCGAGCAGAAGAACAGCACCGAGGCGGTCACCACCGTCGAGACGATGACGCTGTTGACCAGCGAGGCGGCGAAGTAGACGTCCTGGAGGGAGAAGACCTCCCGGCCGTTGACCATGAACTGGTCGCCGGGGACCACCGCCGGTGGGATCTTCGCCAGCGCCTCGTCGGTGCTGGTGGCGATGACGAACATCCAGTACAGCGGGAACGCGGCGAACAGGATCGTCACCGCCAGCAACAGGTAGGTCCAGACCGAGGCAGGGGTGTCCTGCGGCGCCCGGCCCATCAGCGCGGGCCGGTTCCGCCGGACCGCCACCGGCCGGGGCGGCGCGGTGTCGATCGCGCTCATCCGAGCCTCCTTTCGTTCGCGCTCACCGACGGCCTCCGGAGAGCCGGTTCGTCAGCAGGGTGTTGAGGCCGGCGACCACCAGGATGATCAGGAACAGCGCCCAGGACATCGCGGCGGCGTAGCCGAGGTTGAGGTCCTTCCAGCCGACCTTGTAGATGAGCTGGGCGATGGTCTGCCACTCGCCGTCCGGACCGCCGGTGGCGGCCTGCGAGTTCAGGTCGAACAGCATCGGCTCGGTGAAGAGCTGGAGACCGCCGATGGTGGAGAGCACCACGGTGAAGACGATGACCGGCTGGATCATCGGTACGGTGATCCGCCAGAGTTGCCGCCACGGGCCGGCCCCGTCGATCGCCGCGGCCTCGTACACGTCACGCGGGATGGACTGCATGGCGGCCAGGTAGAGCAGGGCGTTGTAGCCGATCCACTTCCAGTTGACCATCGTGGCGATGGCGATCCAGGAGTGCAGCTTGTCGGCCCGCCAGTCGATCGGCTCGTTCCCGCCGAGCCCGACCAGGCCGAGCATCCAGTTGGCCATGCCGAAGTCGCGGGAGAAGAAGACGCTGAACACCATGGTCGAGGCGACGATCGGGGTGACGTACGGCAGCAGGATGCCCACCCGCCACCAGGTCTGGGCCCGCAGCCTGCGGTTGAGCAGGGAGGCCACCACCAACGCCAGCAGCAGCTGCGGCACCGAGGACAGCAGGAAGATGCCGAAGGTGTTGTAGAGCGCGTTCCAGAAGTCCTCGTCGCCGGCCAGCCGGGTGAAGTTGTCGAAGCCGGCCCACGGCGGCAGCGTCGGGTCGTCCAACCGGTAGTTGCGCAGCGAGACCACGCCGTTGAAGACCAGCGGGAAGAGCCCGAAGACGATGAAGAGCAGGAAGAACGGGGCGATCATCAGGTACGGCATGTAGCGCATGTCGAAGCGGTACAGCCGGTTGCGCCAGGTGAGCCGCCGCTCGCCGGGTCCGGAGCCGCCGCGGCCCGGCGCGGCTCGGCGGCCCGACGGCGCGGGTGCGGCACGGGTGGTGGACATGGGGACACGCTCCAGGGCCGAAGAGATCACGGGGGTACGGGCGGCGGAGGCCGGAGCGGCAGCTCCGGGTACCGCCGGACGGGCGTCGGCGCACCCGGACCGCGGCGGCGCGGTCGCCGGGGAGCCGGGGCGGTGACGGAGCGGGTGGTTGGCACACCCGCTCCGTCACCGGTCACCGGGCCGTCAGGACGTGCCGGCCTTCTCGGCCTCCTTGACCGCCTCGGCCCAGGCGGCCTCCGGCTTCAAGGTCTTGTTCTGCACCCGGGTGATGACGTTCTCCACCGCGACCCGGGTCGGGCCGTTCTTCCTGCCCAGGTACTGCGGGGTCAGGCCCTGCGCCATCTTCGGGAAGATCTGCCCGACCGGGGCGTTGCCGAAGAACGGGTTCTTGAACTCGGCGATCGCCGGGTCGGCGTAGAGCGCCGGCTGCGAGGGCAGGTTGCCGACCTTCTTGAAGATCTCGATCTGCTGCTCCGGCTGGACCAGCCACTCCAGCAGCTCGTACGCCTCGTCGACGTGCTTGCTCTGCTTGGGGATGGTCAGGAACGAGCCGCCCCAGTTGCCGCCGCCGCCGGGCACCGCGGCGATGTCCCACTTGCCCTGGGTGGCGGGCGCGGTGTCCTTGATGTGGCCGAGCATCCACGCCGGGCAGGCGAGCACGGCGAACGAGCCGCTGGTGAAGCCCTTGTCCCAGTCGGCCTGGAAGCTGGCCAGGTTGGCCGAGAGCCCGGCCTGGATGGCCTTGACCGTGTAGTCGAAGGCCACCTTCGGGCCCTGCTCCATCTGGAGCTGGTCCTGCTCGTTGTAGAAGCCGACCTGCTGCTGGCCGAGGATCGGGTTGAACAGGTTGGTGCCGGAGTCGATGAACTTCTTGTTGGTCTTGCCGGTGTACTCCTGGCCGACCTCGATGAACTTGTCCCAGGTGGGCCAGAGGGCGGAGACCTGGTCCCGCTCGGTGGGCAGCCCGGCGGCCTTGAACAGGTCGGTCCGGTAGCACATGGCCAGGCCGCCGACGTCGGTGCCGAGGCCGATCTGGGTCTTGCCGTCGGCCGACAGCGACTGCTTCCACTTCCAGGGCAGGTACTTGCTCTCGTAGGAGCCGGCGCCCTTGTCGAGCAGGTTGACGAACTTGTCGGACTGGCTGCGGAACTGGACCATGAAGCCCTCGTCGATGGCGGCGATGTCCGCCGCGCCCGAGCCCGCGACCAGCTTCTTCTGCAGGTCCTCGTGCTGGGCGTTGTACTCGCCCGAGTTGAGCTGGATCTTGACGTTCGGGTGGGCGGCCTCGTACCGGGTCTTCAGGTCCTGGAGGCCGAAGTCGCCCCAGAAGTTGATTTTGAGCGTGACGACGCCGTCCCCGGAGTCGGAGTCGGTGGTGCTCTTGCCGCTGCAGCCAGCGACCATGACCAGGCCGACGGTGCCGGCCACCGCCGCGCGGACCCAGGGGGTCCAGGACCGTTTCATGTCATCCTCCGCGCCAAATGGGAACGCTCCCGACATCGAGAGACGTTGACTGAACCGGATAAGTGAAGCCACCGTACGGGCCGGGTTCTGCACTGTCAACGGCCGGTGAAAGGGGTGGCCGCCCGGTGACCGGAGCGCAACTCTGGGAGCGCGCCCATGCGTGGTGAAGCGCTCCCGTGCAGCTCGGTGCGCCGCCGGGTACGTGGATGGGCGGGTCGGAGCCGTACGCTTAACCGCGCAAGTGAACGTTCTGCTCGCCCGATGTCCGCCGAACCGGCGGGGACGGTCGCCCGACCGGGCCGAGTAGCGTGAAGGGCCGCCGGTGCAGCCGGCGTCGTGGGACCGGCCCAGGGGGCCGCGAGGATTGAGGAGCACGCCGGTGAAGCGGCCGACCATCGCCGACGTCGCGCGACGCGCCGGGGTGTCCAAGGGCGCGGTGTCGTACGCGCTGAACGGGCAGCCCGGAGTCTCGGAGGCCACCCGCCAACGGATCCTGGCCATCGCCACGGAGATCGGCTTCAGCCCGAGCAGCGCCGCCCGCGCGCTCTCCGGCGCCACCGCCAACGCCGTCGGCCTGGCCCTGTGCCGACCCGCCCGGATACTGGGCATCGAGCCGTTCTTCATGGAGCTGATCAGCGGCGTCGAGGCGGAACTCTCCGCCCGGTCGTACGCGCTCACCCTCCAGGTGGTGGCCGACCAGGAGGCCGAGATCGCGGTCTACCGCCGCTGGTGGGCCGAGCGGCGGGTGGACGGGGTCTTCGTCTGCGACCTGCGCACCGACGACCGGCGGGTGCCGGCGCTGGAGGAGCTGCAACTGCCGGCCGTGGTGATCGGCGGCCCGGGCCACACCGGCAGCCTGGCCAGCGTCTGGTCCGACGACGCGGCGGCGCTGGTGGAGACGGTGGAGTACCTGGTCGCCCTCGGGCACCGCCGGATCGCCCGGGTGGGCGGCCTGCCCTCGTTGCTGCACACCGAGATCCGCACCGACGCGTTCGCGCAGGTGTGCCGGCGGCTCGGGCTGGCCGACGCGGTCACCGTCTGGTCCGACTACACCGGCGAGGAGGGGGCCCGGGCGACCCGTCGCCTGCTCAGCTCCGCCAACCGTCCGACCGCGGTGATCTACGACAACGACGTGATGGCCATCGCGGGGCTGTCGGTGGCGCAGGAGATGGGACTGGCCGTCCCCGGCGACCTCTCCATCGTGGCCTGGGACGACTCGCCGCTCTGCCGGCTGGTGCACCCGCCGCTGACCGCGCTCGGACGCGACATCCCGGCGTACGGGGCGCACGCCGCGCGGCAGTTGCTGGCGGTGATCGCCGGCGAGCCGGTGACCGGCCTGCAGGACGAGACCGCCCACCTGACGCCGCGCGGCAGCACCGCACCGCCCCGGATCAAGTGAACCGGTTCAGCGTTTCCTGAACGGGCGGTCAGCGGGAGGCGGTCGGGAACTCCTCGAAGAACGCCTCCACCCGCTCCGCGGTGGCCGGTCGGGCCAGCGCGAACCCCTGCCCGTACGGGCAGCCGGCCCGCTGCGCCCGTTCCACGTCGGCCTCGGACTCCAACTCCTCCACCACCACCGACAGGCCGAGCCGTTCGCCGAGGCTGACCACCACGTCGATCAGCGGACGGTGCGGGTCGTGGGCCGACCCGACCAGCTGCGGCTGGACCTTGAGCAGGTCGATCGGGAGCCGGCGCAGCTGCGCCAGCGAGGCGTGCTCGGCGCGGAAGTCGTCCAGCGCGGTGCGCACCCCCAGCGACCGCAGGCCGGCCAGCCGGGCCACCACGGTGGGCAGCTCCCGACCGATCCGGGGCTCCCCCACCTCGATCACCAGTTGGTGCGGCGGCACGCCGTGCCCGGCGAGGGTGGCCGCCACCCCCGGCAGGAAGTCCGGGGCCAGCAGCTCCCCGGGCGTCACGTTGACCGCCATCCACAGCTCCCGACCCCCGGCCGACCAGCTGGCGAGCTGCCGGCAGGCCCGGTCCAGCACCCAGCGGCCCAGCTCCCCCATCAGGTCGAGATCCTCGGCCACCGGCAGCAGCTCGGCCGGGAGCACGGTGCCCAGCACCGGGCTGCGCCAGCGCAGCAACGCCTCGGTGCCGACCGGCTGCCGGTCGGCCAGCCCGAGCACCGGCTGGTAGACCAGGTCCAGCTCGCCCCGGGTGGCCGCGCCGGGCAGCTCCCGCTCCAGGTCCAGCCGGCGGATCAGTTGCTCCTCCAGGTAGGCGTCGTACCACTCGACCCGGTTGCGGCCGAGCTGGACCGCGCGCCGCCGGGCCAGGTCCGCCTGCCGCAGCGCGTCCTCCGGCCCGGCCCCGGCCAGCTCCGCCAGGCCGACGCTCACCCGCAGCCGCACCATCGAACCGGGCGTCGGGCAGGGCTCGGCGAGCGCGGCCACCAACCGACCGCCCAGCGCGTACGCCGGCACCGGACCGGCGTCGGTGAGCACCGCGAACTCCTCGCCGGCCACCCGGGCGACGAGGTCGTGCGGGCCCACCACGTCGCGCAGCCGGCGGGCGGCCGTGAGCAGCAGACCGTCCGCCGACGGCCCCGCCCCGTCGGCGACCGCGCCCAGACCGTGCACCTCCACCAGCAGCAGCGCACCCGGGCCGTGATCCCGCGTGCAGAGCGCCCGCATCAGCTCGCGCCGGTTGGCCAGCCCGGTGAGCTGGTCGGTCGCCGCCAGCCGGTGCAGTTCCCGCTCCAACCGGCGCCGCTCGCCGATGTCGCGCACGTGCAGCACCACCGCGTCCACCTCGGGCACCCCGCGCTGGTCGCTCACGGTCGACTCGGTCTCCCGCCAGCCACCGTCGCCGGTGGTCATCCGGGCCACCAGCAGCAGCGGCTCCTGGTCACCCCGGGGCGCGGCGAGCCGGCCGAGCGCGGCCGGCGCGTCGTCGGGGTGCAGCAGCTCCGCCAGCCGCCGGCCGCGTACCTCGTCGTCGCGCAGCCCGAACCACCGCGCGCCGGCCGCGGAGAGCCAGCGCACCCGCAACTCGTCGTCGAGCAGCAGGATCAGATCGCGGCCACCGGAGACCAGGGCCCGGAAGTGCGCCTCGCGGGCGGCCAGCCGGCTGGCCCAGTACCGGTTGTCGGCGGCGGTGATCAGCTCCCGGCCGACCAGCGGCGGGATCACCGCGAGCCCGAGCAGGACGGCGGTCGGCGTGAAGCTGCCGACCGTCCAGAGGTGGTACCCGGCGGCGAGGGTGGCCACCGCGGCGGGCGCGGTCACCCGGGGCCAGGCCGGCGGCGGGCCGGCGCCCAGGGCCGGGTCCCCGGCCGACACCCGGGCCATCCCGGCCGCGGTGAAGAGGGCGCCCGCGAGCAGCGGCGCGACCGCGCTCAGCGTCGCGACGGCCGGCGCCTCGTAGGCCAGTAGCACCACCAGGTCGGCCAGCCCGAGCAGGGCGGCCGCCGCGCCGGCCCGGCAGAGCGCCGCGCCCGGCCGACGACGCCGCTCCGCCAGCGCGCTCACCAGCAGGCCGGCGAGCGCGCCCGCGCCGGACACCGTGACGGCGCGGGCCAGCGGGGGGACGTCGCCCGGCGGCAGGAGCACCCAACCCGCGAAGAGCAGGGCGGTGCCGAGCCCGAGCACGTCGACGGTCCGGCGCAGCCGGACCCGGGTTGCCAGCCGGGAGTGGCCGGGGAGCAGGAGCAGGCCGCCGCCGTACAGCAGGGCCGCGGCGGCGAGCCCGGTGGCCGCGACGGCCGCGCGCTGCGCCGCCTCGGCCAGCGGCAGGACGGCCACGGTCAGGCCGACCACGAGCACGGCGGCGTCGAGCAGCGCGGCGGCCCGGCGGCGACGCGGCGCCCACCGGTCCCGGCCACCTGCGGCGGCCTCCCGGGAGAGCCGGACACCGGCCAGGGCACACCCGGCCGCGCCGGCCAGCGTGGTGGCGGCCAGCGGCGGCAACGCGCCGGCCAGGGCGGCGGTGACCAGCAGCACGGCCGTCGCCAGCACGGCGGCCACCGCGGGCGGCGGGCGGTGGACCAGGTACGCGTGAGGCACGACGGTCGCCTTCGTGAGGGGGACACGGGGCGGTGCGGCGATGCGGGCGGGACGGACGCGGCACGGACGGATATCCGACACCCACCATTCCCGGAAACGACCGAGCGAGGCTCCAGTTACGTGTCCTGGCAGTGACGCATGTCACTGCTGGATGGCACCGGTCACCATCCGCCGCCCGGCCGGAACGGGACCACAGGCGGGTGGGATCATCGGAGGGTGAGTAGCGCCGACACCATCCGCTTCCGGTACAACCAGGCCATCCTGGTCGCGGCGATCGTCGCCTTCCTCGGCGCCCTGCCGCTGGCCAGCGCCGAGTGGTACCTGCTGCCGGTGCTGCTCGTCCCGATCGTCGTCGGCGTCTGGGCCTGGCGGGCGGGCACCGACGCCGACCGGCGCGAGCTGCGGCTGCGGGCGCTGGCCGGCGGGCGCCGGATCGCCTGGGACCGGGTCGTCGAGCTGACGGCCGACCCGCGCGGCCGCGCCGTCGCCCGCCTCGACGACGGGCAGGAGGTCGTGCTGCCCGCGGTGCGCGGCAGCGACCTGCCCCGGCTGGTCTCCGCCACCGGGCAGCGCCTGCCCGGCGACCGCTGAGCCGGCTCAGTAGCCGTCGGTCACCGTGTTGACCAGCGGCTCCCCGGCGGCGAACCGGCGCAGCTGCGCGCCCACCAGCCGGTACGCCCGCGGCAGCAGGCCGCGTACCGAGCCGGCGACGTGCGGGGTGAGCAGCACGTTGGGCAGTTCCCACAGCGGATGGTCGGCGGGCAGCGGCTCGGGGTCGGTGACGTCCAGCGCGGCCCGCAGCCGCCCGCTGGACAGCTCCGCCACCAGCGCCTCCGTCCGGGCCACCGGCCCCCGGGCGGCGTTCACCAGCAGTGCGCCGTCGGGCATCGCGGCGAGGAAGGCGGCGTCCACCATGCCCCGCGTCCCCTCGGTCAGCGGCACCAGCAGCACCACGACGTCCGCCTCGGGCAGCAGCCGGGGCAGGTCGTCCACCCCGTGCACCCCCTCCGCCGGGCGGGCCCTGCGGGCGACCAGCGTGACGGTGACGTCGAACGGGGCCAGCCGGGCGTGCACCGCCGCGCCGATCGAACCGGCGCCGACGATCAGCACCCGCTTGCCGGTCAGCTCGTCGGTCGGGGTGACGTCGTCGTACGCCCACTCCCGGCGGGCCTGCGCCCGGGCCATCGCGGGGAAGTTGCGCAGCTGGGACAGGATCGCGGTGAGCACCCACTCGGCGGTGCCGGCGTCGTGCACGCCCCGCGCGTCGCAGAGGGTCACCCCGTCCGGCATCTGGCCGGCCCAGGCGTCCGCCCCGGCGGAGAGGAGCTGGACCACCGCTAGGTCCGGCAGCCGCGCCAGCATCGGGGCGGTGTCCCCGGCGGCGAGGAACGGCGGTACCCAGAACCGGACGCCGGCCGGGTCCGACGGCGGACGCTCCGGGTCCGTCCACGGCTCGACGGTGACGCCCGCGGGCACCTCACCGAGCAACCCGACGCCGGCCTCGTGCGGAATCCATACCTTCACGTCCGCCGACGATAGCGACCAGCGCCCGGTCCGGTCCGGCGGACCGGCTCACCGGGGGCGCGCGAACCGCCCCGGCCGTGGTCGCCACCTGCGGCCGGCGGGTATAACCGAGGATCGGAGCTCCCGCCGGCGCTTCGTACGTCCGCAGACAGGTGGCCGATGACCCAGCGCTCCCCGGGCCGTCGCGGTCGGCTGCCCGCCGTGGACATCCCCGCGCTGGCCGACCCGGCGCGGCTGCGGTCGCTCGCCGAGACCGGGCTGGACGCCGCGCCCGACGAGGCGTTCGACCGCTTCGCCCGGCTGGTCAGCGACC
Organism: Micromonospora sp. CPCC 205739; assembly: GCF_036906795.1. Lineage (NCBI taxonomy): Bacteria > Bacillati > Actinomycetota > Actinomycetes > Micromonosporales > Micromonosporaceae > Micromonospora > Micromonospora sp. CPCC 205739. The sequence continues at coordinate 244,472 of NZ_JBAKHS010000003.1, forward strand.
TGCTCGAGGTGCCGGTCGCGCTGGTGTCGCTGGTCACCGACGAACAGCAGTTCTTCCCGGGCGCGGTCGGCCTGCCGGAGCCCTGGGCCGCCCGCCGGCAGACCCCGCTGAGCCACTCGTTCTGCCAGCACGTGGTGGACATCGAGATCCCGATGGTGCTGCCGGACGCCCGGCTCTACCCCCGGGTCTGGAACAACCTGGCCATTGCGGAGCTGGGCGTGGTCGCGTACGCCGGGATGCCGCTGACCGACCTGGACGGCCGGGTGCTCGGCTCGCTGTGCGCCATCGACAGCAAACCGCGCGCCTGGACCGCCGGCCAGCTGCGTACCCTGGCCGACCTCGCCGCCGCCTGCTCGTCGGAGCTGCGGCTGCGGATCGCGCTCGACGGCGCGGAGGAGGCCCGGCGGCGGGTCGAGGAGGCGCACGAGCGGCTCAAGCTGCTCTCCGCGCTGAGCGAGACCCTGACCGGCACGCTCGACGTGGCCACCGCGGTGTCCCGGCTGACCGACGCGGTGGTGCCGATGCTGGCCGACTGGGCGCTGGTGACCCTGGTCGACCGGGCGGGCGCGCCCCGCCAGGTCACCGCGCTGCACCGCGACCCCGACCGGGCCGCCCAGGTCGACCGCTTCGCCGAGCTGATGACGCGCCACCTCGGCCCGCAGTCGATCACCCGTACGGTGCTGCGCACCGGGCAGCCCGTGCTGGGCAGGGCGGCCACCCTGGACGACGTCCGGCGGGCCACCACCGACCCGGAGCTGGTGACGCTCGCCGACCAGCTCGGATTCGCGTCGCACCTGACGGTGCCGGTGCCGGCGCCCGGGCGGGGTGCCGTGGTGGGCTGCGTGACGCTGATCAACGCGCCGGGGCGGCGGCCCTTCGACGACACCGACCTGCACACCGCGCTGGAGATCGGCCGCCGGGCCGGCCAGGCGCTCGGCAACAGCTGGATGTACGACGAGCAGCGGCACGTCGCCGAGGTGCTCCAGCACAGCATGCTGCCGGAGCTGCCGGAGAGTTCCCGGGTCGAGCTGGCCGCCCGCTACCAGCCGGTGGCGGACCGGGTCGAGGTGGGCGGCGACTGGTACGACGCCTTCGTCCAGCCCGACGGCGACCTGGTCGTGGCGATCGGCGACGTCGCCGGGCACGACATCGAGGCCGCCGCCACCATGGGCCAGCTGCGGAACCTGGTCCGGGGCAACGCCTTCGGCCGGACCGACCCGGTGGACGAGCTGATGATCCGGCTGGACGGGGCCATCTCCGGCCTGCGCATCCGGGCCGCCGCCACGGCCACCCTGGCCCGGCTGCGTCCCCGGCCAGGCGGCGGCCTGACGGTGAGCTGGTGCAACGCCGGGCACCCACCGCCGCTGCTGGTCGACGCCAAGGGCGCGGTACGCGTGCTCGGCGGCCCGCGCGAGCCACTGCTCGGCTTCACCCGCCCGATCCCCCGCAGCAGCCAGGAGACCACGCTGGCCCCGGGGGACACCCTGCTGCTCTACACCGACGGCCTGATCGAGCGCCGGGACCGCACGATCGACGAGGGGCTGGCCGAGCTGCTGGACCGGCTCTCCGGCGCCGGCCCGCTTCCCCTCGCCGAGCTGTGCGACCTGCTGCTCACCGCCGGGGACCGGCGCGAGGACGACATCGCGCTGCTCGCCGTCCGGGCCCGCTGAGCGGGGTCGCGCAGGCTTCGACCGTCGCCGGTGGGCCGGGAAGTCCGGATTTGCGGGCTAGGCTGGGCCGGGTGAGCGCCCGTCCCCCGTACTCCCGCACCGGCCGCCGTCGCGCGGCGCTGGCGGCGTCCTGCGCGGCGCTGCTGCTGGCCACCTCCGGGTGCAGCTTCGGCCCGCCCGAGCCGGACCCGGCCGGCGAGCCGCCCAACCTGCCCACCCCGTCCGCGTCGGCGAGCGCCGGCGCGGGGCAGGAGGTGGTCGCCACGGTCCTGGCCAAGGGGTTGCGGGTGCCCTGGGGCCTCGCGTTCCTGCCGGACGGCGGCGCGCTGGTCACCGAGCGGGACAGCGGGCGGATCCTCAAGGTCGGCCCGGAGTCCGGGCCGGAGGGGTTGCGGGTCACCCCGGTGCAGACCGTGCCGGACGTGGCGGCCGGCGGCGAGGCGGGGCTGCTCGGCATCGCGGTCTCCCCCGCGTACGCCAAGGACGCGACCGTCTTCGTCTACTACACCAGCGAGCGGGACAACCGGGTCGCCAAGCTGAAGCTCGGTGGTACGCCGACGCCGATCCTCACCGGCATCCCGAAGGCGGGCAACCACGACGGTGGCGGGCTGGCCTTCGGCCCCGACGGGCAGCTCTACGTGAGCACCGGCGACGCCGGCAACCGGGGCTCCGGGCAGGACCGGAAGAACCTCGGCGGCAAGATCCTGCGGATCACGCCGGAGGGGAAGCCGGCGCCGGGCAATCCGTTCCCCGGCTCCCCGGTCTGGTCGCTGGGGCACCGCAACGTGCAGGGCATGGCCTGGGACGCCGGCCAGCGGATGTACGCCACCGAGTTCGGCCAGAACACCTGGGACGAGGTCAACCGGATCGACAAGGGCGCCAACCTCGGCTGGCCGACCGTCGAGGGGCAGGCCGGCGACAAGCGGTACGTCGACCCGATCGTGCAGTGGCGCACCTCGGAGGCGTCCTGCTCCGGGCTGGCCGCGGCCGGCCGGCTGCTGGTCACCGCCTGCCTGCGCGGCGAGCGGCTCTGGCTGGTGGAGCTGACCGACACCGGCACCGTGCTGGGGCAGCCGCGTGAGCTGCTGACCGGCCGGTACGGGCGGCTGCGGGCGGTGGCCGCCGCCCCGGACGGCTCGCTCTGGGTCTCCACCTCCAACCACGACGGGCGGGGTGAGCCGGCGCCGGAGGACGATCGCCTGCTGCGGCTGGTCTTCGCCGAGGGCGGCGCCGGGCGGAGCTGAGCGCCGCCCGATCGGCCGCCACGAGCCGCCGGGCGGCGCGACACACCGGGAGTTTCGGCGGGGAAACGCGCCGCCGTCCGCGGGTTTGCCAAGATCCATCATTGGGCAGGTCAGAATCTCAGCATGGACGGTGGGGAGAACGAGCAGCGCGGGCCCGGGGACGAGGACACTCCCCCGGCCCGGCGTGAGCGACGCTGGTGGCCCGTAAGGGACCGGGCCGGCCGACCGAGCCGGTCGGGGTGGGCCCGGCGGACCGGCCTGGTGCTCGCCGTCCTGCTGGTGGCGCTGGCCGGGGCGGTGATCGGGGTGCTGGCCGGTGGCCGGGTGAACACCGACATCGGTCCGTTCCGGGCCAGCCTGACCCTCGCGCCGGCGCTCAAGGGCAGCACCACGGTGGACATCCCGCCGCTGGGCGCGCTCCAGCTCGACAGCCACGACGGGCCGACCCACCTGACCGTCCGGCTGGGCGCCCTGGACCAGCGCCGGACCGAGGCGCTGATCGACGACCCGGCCAGCCTCAGCCGGGCCAGTCAGTCCGCCGTGGAGGACGTCCGCAGCGGCGTGATGCGGCTCGGGCTGCGCACCGCCGGGTCGGCGGTGCTGGTCACCCTGGTGCTGGCCGGCCTGATCTTCCGGGACGTCCGCCGCACCGCCTGGTCCACCGGGCTCTCGCTGGCGGTCACCGCCGGCAGCCTGGGGCTCGCCGCGGGCACCCTGCGCCCGCAGGCGATCGAGGAGCCACGGTACGAGGGGCTGCTGGTCAACGCCCCGGCGATCGTCGGCGACGCCCGGCGCATCGCCAACGACTACTCCCGGTACGCCGAACAGCTGCAACGCCTGGTCGGCAACGTCAGCCAGCTCTACACCACGGTCTCCGCCCTGCCGGTGTACGAGCCCGCGCCCGGCACCACCCGGGTGCTGCACGTCTCCGACATGCACCTCAACCCGACCGGCTGGCAGCTGATCCGCACGGTGGTGGAGCAGTTCGACATCGACGTGGTGATCGACACCGGGGACATCACCGACTGGGGCAGCGAGCCGGAGGCCTCGTTCGTCGGCTCGATCGGCCTGCTCAGGAAGCCGTACGTCTACATCCGGGGCAACCACGACTCGGCGCGGACCGCCGCGGCGGTGGCCCGGCAGCCCAACGCGATCGTGCTCAACAACTCGACCACCAGCGTGGCCGGCCTGACCATCGCGGGGATCGGCGACCCCCGGTTCACCCCGGACAAGGAGACCTCCCCCGCCGGCAGCGGCCTGACCAAGCAGGTGGCCGAACAGGTGATCGGGGCCGGTGAGCAGCTCGCCGCCACGGTGCGGCGGTCACCGCGGCCGGTGAACATCGCCCTGGTACACGACCCGGCCTCGGCCGGCCCGCTCTCCGGCACCTGCCCGCTGGTGCTCGCCGGGCACACCCACGCCCGGCAGGTGTCGAAGCTGCCGCAGCAGCCCGGCAAGCAGCCCACCCAGTTGATGGTGGAGGGCTCCACCGGCGGGGCCGGGCTGCGCGGCCTGGAGGGCGAGAAGCCGACCCCGCTGTCGATGACCGTGCTCTACTTCGACCAGCAGAAACTGCTCCAGGCCTACGACGACATCACGGTCGGCGGCACCGGGCAGGCCCAGGTCAATCTGGAACGCCACGTGATCAAGGAACCGGCGCAGGGCGCTCCGGCCCCCGTCACCCCCACCCCGACCCGCTGACCGCCCCGCGACTTGCGGCATGTCGTGGTGTCGCCGTGACGGGCGACCACGACATGCCGCAGACCGGGGTCGAGCGCGGGCCGGACGTCAGCGCAGCGACAGCGCGGCCAGGGCGGCGTTGACGATGCTGCCGGGCAGCAGATCGTGCAGCTCGTACAGCTCACGGACGCTGCCGGACTGGCCGAACTCGTCGACCCCCAGCGGCACCGCCGGCACGCCCAGCGCCGAGCCCAGCCAGGCCATCGCGTGCGAGGCGGCGTCGTGCACGGTCACCACCGGGGCCCGGTCACCGAACGCGGCCCGCAGCGCGCCAGGCACGCTGGGCACGGTCGCGGTCCGCACACCCTGGCGCAGCGTCCGCTGCCAGGCCCGGTAGAGCCGGTCCAGCGAGGTCACGTCCACCACGTGCGCGGCGATGCCCTCCTCTGCCAGCTCGGCGGCGGCCGCGAGCACCTCCGGCAGCACCGCGCCGGAACCAGCCAGGGTCACCACCGGGGCGTCCGCCAGGTGCGGGTACGCCTGGTGCGCGTCGACCAGCCGGTACGCCCCGGCGACCACCTGCCGGCGCAGCACCGCGTCCCCGATCCGGGCCCGGGCCGCCTCGAAGGGCGCCTGGTCGATCGGGCGGGTGCTCAACCGGAAGTAGTACGCCCCGTCCTCGGCCGGCGCGGCGGTGGCCGCCGGTGCGGCGCCGCCGGCGATCTGGCCGAGCGCGTCGCAGAGCAGCCAGTCCAGGCTGGCCGCGTACGCCGGCTCGAGGAAGGTGACGCCGGGCAGTTCCAGGCCGACCGAGGCGGTGATCGTCGACTGGTGGGCGCCGCCCTCGGGGGCGAGGGTGATGCCCGACGGGGTGCCGGCGACCACGAACCGGGAGCCGGAGTAGGTGCCGTAGAGGAACGCGTCCAGGCCGCGCAGCACGAACGGGTCGTAGACCGTGCCGACCGGCAGCAGCGGCTGCCCCGACAGGTCCCACGACAGGCCGAGCTGCCCCAGCAGCAGGAACAGGTTCATCTCCGAGATGCCCAGCTCGATGTGCTGGCCGGCGGGACTCTCCGTCCAGCGCAGCATCCGGTCCTCGGTCCAGGAGCGCTGCTCGGTGGGGGCGAAGACGCCGGTCTTGTTGATGAAGCCGGCCAGGTTGGTGGAGGTGGCCACGTCCGGCGCGGTGGTGACCAGGTAGGGCGCCACGTTCTCGTCCCGGGCCAGGTCGACCAGCACCCGGCCGAAGACCTCCTGGGTGGAGACCGGCTTGTTGGCGCGTACCCGGGTGGTCTCCGGGACGGTGATCCCCAGCGACCGCTCCCGGGGCGCGCGGGCCAGCGCCTCCCGGCGCTCGCCGGCCCGGATGCCGGCCGGCGACGCCGGGTCGAGGCGGTCCCACTCGGTCTCCGGGGTCAGGCCGTTGGCGGCGCGCAGCGCGTCGACCTGCTCGCTGGTGAGCAGCGCCGAGTGGTTGCGCGGATTGCCGGCGATCGGCAACCCCCACCCCTTGACCGTGTACGCGAAGACCACGCTGGGCCGGTCGGTGACCGCGTCGCACTGGGCGTACGCGTCGAGCATGGCCTCCAGGTCGTGCCCGCCCAGGTCGGTCACCAGCGGGCCCAGCTCGTCGTCTCCGATGTCCGCGACGAAGGCGCCCACCTCGGCCGGCGCCCCGTCGAGGAACTGCTTGCGCAGCGCCGGGCCGGCCAGCCCGAACAGCGACTGGTACTGCTCGTTGGGCATCAGGTCGATCCAGTCGCGCAGCGCCGCGCCGCCCGGCCGGGCGTACGCCTCGGCGAGCTTGCGGCCGTACTTGACCTCCACGACGTGCCAGCCGGCGGCCTCGAACTGGCCGCGCCACTGGTTGATCCGGATGCCGGGGACGACCCGGTCCAGCGACTGGCGGTTGAAGTCGACCAGCCACATCACGTTGCCCAGCCCGGTGGTGGCCGGGTCGGCGACCGCCTCCCAGATGTTCCCCTCGTCCAGCTCGGCGTCGCCGATCAGCGCGACGAACCGGGAGTGCGGACGCGCCCCGAAGTGCGCGTCGACGTAGCGGCGGGTGACGGCGGCGAAGAGCGGGGCCGCCGCGCCGAGCCCGACGGAGCCGGTGGAGAAGTCCACCTCGTCCGGGTCCTTGGTCCGCGACGGGTACGACTGGAGCCCGCCGCGCGCCCGCAGCTTCGGCAGGTACGACCGGTCCAGGTTGCCCAGCAGGTACTGGATGGCGTGGAACACCGGCGACGCGTGCGGCTTGACCGCGACCCGGTCCTCCGCGTCCAGGTGGGCGAACCAGAGCGCGGTCATCGCCGTGACCAGCGACGCGCTGGACGCCTGGTGGCCGCCGACCTTCACTCCGTCGCCGGTGTCCCGGTCGTGGTTGGCCGCGTCCACGATCCGGGTGGCGAGCCAGAGCACCCGCCGCTGGATCTCGTCGAGGACGTCGAGGTCGGGCTCGGGACGGTCGTTCACGGTGGCTCCATCCGGGCGTCGTCGGTGACGCCCTGCCGAGGGGATGCGGGGTGCCCGCGTACTCGAAAAAAGGGTCGAGGGCCGCCGCCGGTCGGACGGCGGCCCTCGACCGGTGGGCTCAGCCCTGGACGCCGAGGCGCTCCAGGATCAGCTCGCGGACGGTCTTGGCGTCGGCCTGGCCGCGGGTGGTCTTCATGACCGCGCCCACCAGCGCGCCGGCCGCGGCGACCTTGCCGCTGCGGACCTTGTCGGCGATGCCCGGGTTGGCGGCGATCGCCTCGTCCACGGCGGCGGTGAGCGCGCCGGTGTCGGAGACGACCTCCAGGTTCCGGTTGGTCATGATCTCGGTCGGCGAGCCCTCGCCGGCCACCACGCCCTCCAGCACCGTACGGGCCAGCTTGTCGTTGAGCTTGCCCGCGTCGACCAGGCTCTGCAGCTCGGCGACCTGCGCCGGGGTGGCGCCGACGTCGGCCAGCTCGATGCCGGCCTCGTTGGCCCGCCGGGACAGCTCACCCAGCCACCACTTGCGGGCGGCGGCCGGGGTCGCGCCGGCGGCGATGGTGGCCTCGATCAGCTCGACCGCGCCGGCGTTGAGCACCGACTGCATGTCCAGGTCGGACAGGCCCCACTCCTGCTGGAGCCGGCGGCGGTGCAGCCGGGGCAGCTCCGGCAGGGCGGCCTTCAGCTCGGCCACCCAGGCGGTGTCCGGGGCGAGCGGCACCAGGTCCGGCTCCGGGAAGTACCGGTAGTCGGTGGCGGTCTCCTTGGACCGGCCCGGCGTGGTGTCGCCGGTGTCCTCGTGGAAGTGCCGGGTCTCCTGGGTGATCTTCCCGCCGGCGTCGAGCACGGCGGCCTGGCGCAGCATCTCCGAGCGCACCGCCCGCTCCACCGAGCGCAGCGAGTTGACGTTCTTGGTCTCGGTACGGGTGCCCCACTCCTCGCCGGGCAGGTTGAGGGAGGTGTTCACGTCGCAGCGCAGCGAGCCCTCCTCCATCCGCACGTCGGAGACGCCCAGCGAGCGGATCACGTCACGCAGCTCGGTCACGTACGCCCGGGCCACCTCCGGAGCCAGCGCGCCCGTGCCGGGAACCGGCTTCGTGACGATCTCCACCAGCGGGATGCCGGCCCGGTTGTAGTCGACCAGCGACTCGGTCGCGCCGTGGATCCGGCCGGTGGCGCCACCGACGTGCAGCGTCTTGCCGGTGTCCTCCTCCAGGTGCACCCGCTCGATGCCGATCCGCACCAGCTCGCCGCCGACCTCGACGTCCAGGTAGCCGTCGAAGCAGAGCGGCTCGTCGTACTGGCTGATCTGGAAGTCCTTCGGCATGTCCGGGTAGAAGTAGTTCTTCCGGGCGAACCGGCACCACTCGGCGATGGAGCAGTTCAGCGCCAGGCCGATCCGGATGGTCGCCTCGATGGCCGCCTTGTTGGCCACCGGCAGCGAGCCGGGCAGGCCCAGGCAGACCGGGCAGACCCGGGTGTTCGGCTCGCCGCCGAAGTCGGTCGGGCAGCCGCAGAACATCTTGGTGTTCGTGCCCAGCTCGACGTGGGTCTCCAGGCCGATCACCGGTTCGTAGCGCGCGACGACGTCGTCGTACGCGGGCAGTGTCGTGGTCATCTGAGCTCCTGCCTCACAGCGCCGGTGGGGTGAACGTGCCGACCACGGACTCCAGCGCAGCGGCGACCCGGTACATCCGGTCGTCGGCCATCGTCGGGGCCATCACCTGCAGGCCGACGGGGAGCCCGTCGGAGAGGCCGCAGGGCACCGAGATGCCCGGCCCGCCGTACAGGTTGGTCGGGATGGTGAACAGGTCCGCCAGGTACATCTGGTACGGGTCGGAGGTGCGCGCGCCGATCGGGAACGCCACGAACGGCGTGGTCGGCGAGATCAGCGCGTCGACCCGCTCGAAGGCGGCGTTGAAGTCCCGGGTGATCAGGGTGCGGACCTTCTGCGCCTGCCCGTAGTAGGCGTCGTAGTAGCCCGAGGAGAGGGCGTACGTGCCGATCATGATGCGCCGCTTGACCTCGGCGCCGAAGCCGGCCTCCCGGGTCAGCGACATGACCTCCTCCAGCGACCGGTTGCCGTCGTCGCCGACCCGCAGGCCGAACCGGACGCCGTCGAACCGGGCCAGGTTGGAGGAGCACTCGCTGGGCGCGATCAGGTAGTACGCCGGCAGGGCGTACGCAAAGTGCGGGCAGGACACCTCGACGATCTCGGCGCCCAGCTTGGCCAGGGTGTCGACCGACTCGCGGAACGCGGCCAGCACGCCCGGCTCCGCGCCCTCGCCGGTGAACTCGGTGACGATGCCGAGCTTCACGCCGGTCAGGTCGCCGGTGGCGCCGAGCTTCGCGGCGGCCACCACGTCCGGCACCGGGGCCGGGATGGAGGTCGAGTCGCGCGGGTCGTGCCCACCGATCACCTGGTGCAGCAGCGCGGCGTCGAGCACGGTCCGGGCGCAGGGGCCGGGGGTGTCCAGCGACGAGGAGAACGCCACCAGGCCGTACCGGGAGGTGCCGCCGTAGGTGGGCTTCGCGCCCACGGTGCCGGTGACCGCACCGGGCTGGCGGATCGAGCCGCCGGTGTCCGAGCCGATCGCCAGCGGCGCCTCGTACGCGGCCAGCGCGGCGGCGCTGCCGCCACCCGAGCCGCCCGGGATCCGGTCCAGGTCCCACGGGTTGTGGGTCGGCCCGTACGCGGAGTATTCGGTGGAGGAGCCCATCGCGAACTCGTCCATGTTCGTCTTGCCGAGCATCACCGTGCCGGCGTCGCGCAGCCGCTGCACGATCGTCGAGTCGTACGGCGGGCGCCAGCCTTCGAGGATCTTCGACCCGACGGTGGTCGGCACGCCCTTGGTGGTGAGCACGTCCTTGACGGCGACCGGCACGCCGGCCAGCGGGCCCAGCTCCTCGCCGGCGGCCCGGCGCTCGTCGACCGCGCGGGCGGCGGCCAGCGCGCCCTCGGTGTCGACGTGCAGGAACGCGTGGACCCGGTCGTCGACGGCGGCGATCCGGTCCAGGTGGGCCTGGGTCACCTCGACGGCGGAGGTCTCACCGCCGGCGACGAGACCGGCGATCTCCGTCGCGGTCATTCTGGTCAGATCGGTCTGGGTCATGACGCCACATCCTCGTCCAGGATCCGCGGGACGCGGAACCGCTGCTGGTCGGCGTCGGGCGCGCCCGACAGCGCCTCCTCCGGGGTCAGGCACGGCGTCACCACGTCCTCGCGGAGCACGTTGGTCAGCGGCACCGAGTGGGAGGTCGGCGGGATGTCCGCCGCGGCGACCTCGCCGACCTGGGCCACCGACTGGAGGATCACGTCGAGCTGGCCGGCGAAGACGTCCAACTCCTCCTCGGTGACGGCGAGCCGCGACAGTCGCGCCAGGTGCGCGACCTCCTCGCGGGAGATGGCGGCCATCGTGCCCCCTTCGTGGCTGTCCTGCTGCGTCTGCGGTGTGCCGGCCGCGCGATCTCCCGGGGGAGTGACGCGCGGTGACCGGAGCGAGTCTATTGTCCTGCGGTCGCGCCGACGCCTCCGACTCCCCCACCGCCCGCCCGGACGGCCGGTCGCCGCCCGGGTCAGTGGGTGGACCGGCGGGGCGCCTCGGCGTCCGGGCCGCCGGTCGGGTGCACCGGCCGGTACCGGGTCAGCCAGGTCACCAGCTCGTCGGCCGGCATCGGCCGGGCGTGGAACCAGCCCTGCGCCACGTCGCAGCCGGCCGCGTGCAGCATCCGCCAGGTCCGCTCGTCCTCCACGCCCTCGGCGACCACCCGCAGGCCCAGCGCGCCGGCCAGCTCGATCATCGACCGGACGATGGCCGCGTCGTCGGGGTCCTCGACCATCCCGAGGACGAACGAGCGGTCGACCTTCACCTCGGCCAGCGGCAGCCGGCGCAGGTGCTGCATCGACGAGTACCCGGTGCCGAAGTCGTCCAGGGAGATGGCCACCCCGATCCGGTGCAGCCGGGAGATGGTGGCGAGCACCCGCCGGGGGTCGGCCATCAGCGCCCCCTCGGTGATCTCCAGTTGCAGCCGCTCGGGGGCCACCCCGAAGGCGGCCAGCCGGTCGGCGATCCGGTCGGCGATCTCGCCGGTGTGCAGGTCCCGGACGCTGACGTTGAGCGCCGCCCGCAGGTGGATGCCGGCCGCCGACCACTTGGCCAACTGCTCCACCACGTCGTCGACCACCCGCTGGGTGAGCAGCCGCATCACCGCGCTCTGCTCGGCCACCCGGATCAGCTCCTCCGGGTCCACCATGCCGCGGCGCGGGTGCTTCCAGCGCAGCAGCGCCTCCACCCCGACGACCTCGCCGGAGGCGATGGCGATCTGCGGTTGGTAGTACATGGTGATCACGCCGACGTCGGCTGCCGCGTCCTCGGCCCGCTCCGCCGGGGCGGGAGCGACCGGCAGCTCGGGCCGTTCGGGCTCGGCGGCGGGTTGCCCGGCGCGGCGGCGGGTCGGGTCGGCGCCGGTCAGGATCTGGTTCAGCAGCGCGTCGGAGCCGTCCACCGCGACCCGCGCCCGCCGGCGCCGCGGCCACCACCGTGCCGACCCGCCCTCGTCGTCCGCCCCGGCGGCGAGCCGGGAGGGCAGCGCGGCGCCGTCCCCGCCCCGCACGCCCCGCCCGGCGGGCGGCCCCGCCTCGAGTACGCGGCGCAGGTCGGCCAGGAGGCCGAGGCGCTCGGCGGAGTTGTGGTCGGACTCGGCGGCGTAGACGGCGACGGTGTCGTTGCGGTGCTTGGCGTCGTACATCGCCACGTCGGCGTGGCGCATCAGGGTGGCGAAGTCCTCGCCGTGCTCAGGGAAGAGCGCGATGCCGATCGAGGCGCCCACGTCCAGCGGCAGCCCGTCCAGCGACACCGGCTCGGCGAGCGCCGCCACCACCCGGTCGGCCAGCTCGCGGGCCTCGTCCACGCCGTCGAGCCGGCCGGCGACGATGGCGAACTCGTCCCCGCCGAGCCGGGCCAGCATGTCCCGCCCGCCGACCACGTCGACCAGCCGGGCGCTCACCTCGACCAGCAGCCGGTCGCCGACGGCGTGGCCGAGCGCGTCGTTGACGTTCTTGAACCGGTCCAGGTCGATCAGGAGCAGGGCGAGGTGGGCGTCCCGGTCGCCCTTGGCGACCCGCTCGGCGTGCAGGTGCACCTGCTCGGCGACCTCGGCCAGCAGGGCCTTGCGGTTGGGCAGGCCGGTGAGCGGGTCGAGGGCGGCCAGGTGCTCCTGCTCGGTGGAGAGCCGGGACATCCGGTAGACGGCGAAGAGCGGCACCAGCACCAGCGGCACCAGCGCGGCGCTGGCCCGGGCGGCGGTGACCAGCACCGGGGCGAGCAGCAGCAGCGAGCCGGTGGAGAGCAGCTCGTACGGCAGCGCCTGGCGGACGCTCGGCCACCACCGGCCGCCGAAGCGCAGCCGCAGCGCGCTGCTGACCAGGCCGTAGTTGACGGCGAACCAGGTGAGGGTGGCGCCGCCGACCGCGGCCACGTCCGTCCAGCCGAGCCGGCCGCCGGCGAAGAGCCCGCCGGGCCCGAGCCGGAGCACCAGGTACGCGGCGGCGAGCGCGCAGGCGTACTGGGCGGCGTTGAAGGCGGTCCGCCAGAGGGCGTGCCGCATCCGCCAGCCGGAGACGGCGACGGCGACGGCCTGCACCGCCACGGCCGGGCCGAGCCCCCAGCCGAGCAGGATCGCGAAGGTGAAGCAGGTGGACGGGAAGACGGCCGAGGTCTGCCGCCGGCCGGGCGGGACGAAGGGTCGCGCGTCACAGGCGACGGCGAGGGCGGCCATGGCCCAGAACGCCGCCGGCAGTCGGGGCAGCCGGTCGGGGAGCCCGGTCAACGGCAGGGCGGAGACCAGCAGCGCCAGCCCGATCACCGCGGCGACGAAGCCGGCGAACCGCGCCTCCCGCCCGGGTGGGACGGAGTTGCGGGGGTCGGCGGTCTCCATCGCACCTCCCGGGCAGACGGTCCGCGGTGCGCGTCGGTCGCGCACCGTGTTCCAATGAAACGCCCTGAGTGGCCGTACCCCGACGCGACAGTCACGAATCGGTCGTAGTCGTAATTAAGTTGGTATACGACCCCAAGATCCCCTGCCGTCGCGCCCGGCTCACCCCTCGACGCGGGCGACCTCCCGGGCCGCGTCCGGCCCCCGGTCGAGCAGCACCCGGAATCCGTCCTCGTCGAGGACCGGCACCTTGAGGGTGGCCGCCTTGTCGGCCTTGGAGCCAGGGTTGTCGCCCACCACCACGAAGCCGGTCTTCTTGGAGACCGAGCCGCTGACCTTGCCGCCGAGGCTCTGGATCGCCTCGGACGCCTGGTCCCGGCTGAACCTGGCGAGGGTGCCGGTCACCACCACGGTGATCCCCTCCAGCGGGCGCGGCCCCTCCTCGCCCGCCTCCTCGGCCATCCGTACGCCGGCCCGCGCCCACTTCTGCACCACCTCGCGGTGCCAGTCGACGGCGAACCACTCCTTGATGCTGGCGGCGATGGTCGGGCCGACACCGTCCACGGAGGAGAGTTCCTCCTCGGTGGCGGCGTCGATCGCCTCGATCGAGCGGAAGTGCCGGGCGAGGGCCTGCGCGGCGGTGGGGCCGACGTGCCGGATGGAGAGCGCCACCAGCACCCGCCACAGGTCGCGTTCCCGGGCGACGGCGAGGTTGTCCAGCAGCTTGGTGGCGTTGCTGCCGAGGCTGCCGTCCTTGTTGACGAAGAACGGCGAGCGGGAGAGCTGCTCGGCGTCGAGGGAGAACAGGTCGCCCTCGTCGGTGATGATCTCGGCGTCGAGCAGCGCGGCGGCGCCCTTGTAGCCGAGCACCTCGATGTCGAAGGCGCCCCGCCCGGCCAGGTGGAAGACCCGCTCGCGCAGCTGCGCCGGGCAACTGCGGCTGTTGGGGCAGCGGATGTCGACGTCGCCCTCCTTGGCCGGGGCGAGCGGGGTGCCGCAGGCCGGGCAGGTGGTGGGCATGACGAACGGGCGGGCGTCGGCGGGACGCAGGTCGACCACCGGGCCGAGCACCTCGGGGATCACGTCGCCGGCCTTGCGGAGCACCACCGTGTCGCCGATCAGCACGCCCTTGCGCTCGACCTCGCGGGCGTTGTGCAGGGTGGCCAGGGCGACCGTGGAGCCGGCCACCCGCACCGGTTCGAGCACGGCGAACGGGGTGACCCGCCCGGTGCGCCCGACGTTGACGTCGATGTCGAGCAGCTTGGTGGTCACCTCCTCGGGCGGGTACTTGAAGGCGATCGCCCAGCGCGGCGCCCGGCTGGTCGAGCCGAGCCGGCCCTGGATGGAGACCGGGTCGACCTTGACCACCACGCCGTCGATCTCGTGCTCGACGTCGTGCCGGTGCTGGGCGTAGTACGCGATGAACTCGGCGACGCCGGCCAGGTCGGGCACCACCCGCCACCGGTCGCTGGTGGGCAGGCCCCACGCCTTGAGGGCCGCGTACGACTCGGACTGGGCCTTCGGCTGGAAGCCCCGCCGGGCGCCGATGCCGTGCACCACCAGGCGCAGCGGCCGGGACGCGGTGATCCGGGGGTCCTTCTGCCGCAGGCTGCCGGCGGCGGCGTTGCGCGGGTTGGCGAACGGCGCCTTGCCCTGCTCGACCAGGCCGGCGTTGAGGTCGGCGAAGGCGGCCACCGGGAAGTAGATCTCGCCGCGCACCTCCAGCAGCTCCGGCAGGTCGGGGAACTCGTCGGACTTGGTCAGCCGGGCCGGCACGTCGCGGATGCTGCGGACGTTGGCCGTCACGTCCTCGCCGGTGCGCCCGTCACCCCGGGTGGCCGCGCGGACCAGCCGACCCTTCTCGTAGGTGAGGTTGATCGCCAGGCCGTCGACCTTCAGCTCACAGAGGTAGGGCACCGGGCCGCCGGCGTCCCGCTCGACCCGCTCGGCCCACGCGGCCAGTTCCTCGTCGGCGAAGGCGTTGTCGAGCGAGAGCATCCGCTCGGCGTGGGTGACCGGGGTGAAGTCGGTGGAGAAGGTGCCGCCGACCCGCTGGGTGGGCGATTCGGGGGTGCGCAACGCCGGGTACTCCGCCTCCAGCGCCTCCAGCTCGCGCAACTGCCGGTCGAACTCGGCGTCGGAGATGACCGGCGCGTCGAGGACGTAGTAGCGGTACTGGTGTTCGGTCAGCTCCTGGCTCAGCGTGGCGTGCCGCTCCCGCGCCTCGGGGGTCGGCTCACCGCCGGCCGCCGCCTCCTGCGCGGGGCTGACCTGCTGAAGGACCGCTTCTTCGGACACCCTGCCGCCTCCGGACACCAGTGGGATCTCCCCGTGATCACGCTACCCCCGCACGCTATCGGGCCGGTCGGACAATCCCCCGCCACCCCCGCCGCGCCCGACGGGCGGGGACCCGTCGACCGTGCGACGATCGCCGCACGTCGGCGGCCGGCCGACGCCGGGAGAGGCAGGGATACGGATGCCCGAGTGGGTATGGTGGGCGGTGCTGGTCGTGCTGGCCGTGATCGCCGGTTGGGCCTGGAACGAGTGGCGGCGGCGCGGCGGCCGCCCGGTGGGGGGCGAACGCACCCGGCCCGAACGGGGTACGCCGCCACGGGACCGGGCGCGCCCCACCGCGCCGCCCCGGCCGCGCACCCCCGCGGGTACGCCCCGGCCGGGCGAGATCTGGTGGGCCGACGTCCCGTTCCACGACGGCACCGGCTCGAAGGTGCGGCCCTGCCTGGTGCTGCGCGTCGGCGACCGGGGCGCCGAGGTACTGAAGATCACCAGTCAGGACAAGAGCAGCCGCGACGACCACGTACGCATCCCGACCCGGGAGTGGGACCCCGACGCCGACCACGACAGCTGGCTCGACCTGGCCGAGCCGGTCACCGTCCCGGCCGGCGCCTTCTCCCACCGCGCCGGCACCCTCGACCAGTCCCTCTGGCGCCACCTCCGCACCCTCCCCCACCTCCCCACCTGACCCCCGCCCGCGCCCCCATCCGCCGCGTCGATCATGAAGTTGGCGGCAGTTTGAAGATCGACCACTGCCGCCAACTTCATGATCACCGGGGTGAGTCCCGGGGGGCCCGGGAGCCGGGGGGGTTAGTCCCAGGGGGTGGCGAGGGTGGTGAGCTGGTCGGCGTACTCGATGCGGGTGGACCAGTCCTGCGGCCAGGCGGGCATGCCGTGGGCGGCGCCGACGAAGGCGCCGGCCAGTGCGGCGATGGAGTCGGAGTCGCCGGCGGTGGTCGCGCCCCGGGCGATCGCGTCGACCGCGTCGTCGGGGTGGCGCAGCGCGCAGAGCAGGGCGGTGGCCAGCGCCTCCTCCGCGATCCACCCCTCGCCGGTGTCCCGGCACGGGTCGCCGCCGTCGTCAGGTCGGCGCAGCGCGGCGCTCAGCCGCTCCAGCACGTGCCGGCACTCGTCCCAGCCGGCCGCGATGAAGTCCGCCGGGGACTCCGCGCCGGAGCGCCGCCAGAGGTCGCCGAGCCAGTCGGCGCGGTAGACCCGCCGCTGCTCCCGGGCCCGCGCGGTGAGCAGGCCGGGTAGTTCTGCCAGGCCCGCGCCGTCGCGCAGCAGCCGCACCGCGTACGCGGTCAGCTCGCTGGCCGCCAGGGCGGTCGGGTGACCGTGGGTCAGCCCGGCTTGGAGCTGGGCCAGCCCGGCGAGGGTGTCCAGGTCGACGTCGACCAGCCCGACCGGGGTCACCCGCATGTTCGCGCCGCACCCCTTGGAGTCGGCCACGGTCGCCTCCTGCCAGCGCACCCCCCGGCCCAGCTCCGCACAGGCCCGCAGGCAGGTCATCCCCGGGGCGCGGTTGTTGTCCGGACTGACCGCCCATTCGCCGAAGCGCTGCCGCAGCAGCGGCTCGACCACCTCCGGGGTGTACGCCGACGCGTCGTGCAGCGCCCACGCCACGGCCAGGGCCATCTGCGTGTCGTCGGTGACCAGCGGCGGATCGCCGACCAGCTCACGCGGGCCGCCCGGGCCGTAGCGACGGGTGATCTCGGCGACGGTCAGGAACTCCGTCGGCTTGCCGAGGGCGTCGCCGAAGGCGAGGCCGAAGAGCGAACCGGAGGCACGGCGGGGCGAGGAGTCGATCACGCCCGCGATCATGCCGCCCGGTCGCAACCCGCGCCAGGCGCCCGGGGTCAGTCCCAGCAGAGGCAGAACGGGTGACCGGACGGGTCGGCGTAGACCCGGAAGCCTTCGCCCTCGCCGGGCAGCCGGCGCGCGCCGAGGGCGAGCGCCGCCTTCTCCGCCGCCTCGATGTCGTCGACGGTGACGTCGAGGTGGAACTGCTGGGGCCGCTCCGGGTCCGGCCAGGCCGGGGGCCGCAGGTCGAGCGCCTGCTGGAAGGCGATCCGCGGCCGGTGCCCCGGCGGACCGCCGAGCACCACCCATTCGTCGCCGTCGGAATTGTCCTCCACCAGCGGCAGGCCGAGCAGCTCCGCGTAGAAGCCGGCCAGGGCCCGCGGATCGGGGCAGTCGATCACCACTGAACGCAGCTGTCCAATCATGACGCTCATTCTGCCCAGCGGGTACGACGAAAAACCTCAGTCCTCGTGCAGCCGACGGCCGGCGTCCCGGCAGGCGGCCAGCACCGCCCGGGCGTACCCTCCGGTGGCGCCCGCGAGACCGCAGGCCGGGGTGATCACCACCTGCTCGGCGAGCCGCCGGCGCGGGAAGCCGAGGCGGTCCCAGAGCGTGCGTACCCGGTCGGCGACCTCGGCCGAGGTCGGCGCGCGACCGGCGGACGGCGGCAGGGTGGGCGCGGCCCCGGCGAAGAGCCCGAGCCCGGCGTCGATCACCTCGCCGAGCGGGTCCAGGTCGGTGACCAGGGCGAGGTCCAGCGCGACCCCGGCCGCCCCGGCCGAGCGGATCAGCTCCAGCGGCACGTCCGGCGCGCAGCAGTGCACCACGGTCGGCACCCCGGCCGTGTCGATGACGCCGCGCAGCAGCGCGCGGGCCAGCTCGGACTCCACCGGCCGGTGGGCGCCGAACCCGCTCTCGGTGGGCACCCTGCCGGCGAGCACCGCCGGCAGGGAGGGCTCGTCCAGTTGCAGCAGTACCGACGCCTGGGGCAGCCGAGCGGCCACCGCCTCGACGTGCCGCCGCAGTCCCTCGGCGAGGGAGCCGGCCAGGTCCCGCACCGCGCCGGGGTCGCGCAGCATCCGCCCGCCGATCGGCAGCTCCAGCGACGCGGCCAGGGTGAACGGCCCGGCGGCCTGGACCTTCACCGGCCCGGCGTACCCCTCGGCCTGCTCGGCGAGCTGGTCCAGGTCGCGTTCCATGAGGTCCCGGGCCCGGCGCAGGTCCCGGCCGGGGCGCAGCGCGATCCGCCAGCGGGCCGCGTAGAGCTCCACCGGCAGCTCCACCAGCAGACCGCCGGTACGGCCGACCAGGTCGGCGCCGGGGCCGCGCGCGGGCAGTTCGGGCAGGTGGGGCAGGGCGGGCAGCTCACCGAGGACCACCCGCTGCGCTTCGGCGATGTCGGTGCCGGGCAGCGAACCGATGCCGGTCGCCGCCCCTGCGGGCCAGGGCCAGGGCTGTTGAGTCACGGCCGAACAGTAGCCGCTCCGGCGGCCCGGACGCGGACGGCGGCCCGGGTCAGTCGGTGATGGTGGCCGAGCCGAGCACCACGTCCCCGGCCGGGTCCGGCCGGTACGCGACGAGCGCCTGCCCGGCGGCCACCCCGCGCACCGGGCGGCGCAGCTCGGCGCGGAGCGTGTCGCCGGCCAGCTCGACGGTGGCGGGAACCACGTCGCCGTGGGCGCGCAGCTGCACCTCGCACTCGACCGGCGCGGTGGGCCGCTCGCCGCCGGTCCAGACGGGACGGGCCGCCCGGACCTGGGAGACGTCCAGCGCCTCGGCCGGGCCGACGGTCACGGTGTTGGTCTTCGGGGTGATGGAGAGCACGTAGCGGGGGCGGCCGTCCGGGGCGGGCCGGTCCAGGTGCAGGCCGCGCCGCTGCCCGACGGTGTACGCGTAAGCGCCGCTGTGGCTGCCGACCACCGTGCCGGTGAGCGCGTCGACCACGTCGCCGGGCGCCTCGCCGAGCCGGCCGGCGAGGAAGCCACGGGTGTCGCCGTCGGCGATGAAGCAGATGTCGTGCGAGTCCGGCTTGTCGGCCACCGCCAGCCCGCGCCGCGCCGCCTCCTCGCGGACCTGCGCCTTGGTGGAGTCGCCGAGCGGGAAGAGGGAGCGGTCGAGCTGCTCGCGGGTCAGCACGGCGAGCACGTAGGACTGGTCCTTGGCGAGGTCGACGCTGCGGCGCAGCAGGCCGTCCGCGCCGAGCCGGGCGTGGTGGCCGGTGACCACCGCGTCGAAGCCCAGCGCCACCGCCCGGTCCAGCACCGCCGCGAACTTGATCTTCTCGTTGCAGCGCAGGCAGGGGTTCGGGGTACGGCCGGCCGCGTACTCGGCGACGAAGTCGTCCACCACGTCGGCGTGGAAGCGCTCGGCCATGTCCCAGACGTAGAACGGGATGCCGATCACGTCGGCGGCCCGCCGGGCGTCCCGGGAGTCCTCCAGGGTGCAGCAGCCGCGCGCCCCGGTGCGGTAGGTCTGCGGGTTGCGGGCCAGCGCCAGGTGCACCCCGGTCACGTCGTGCCCCGCCTCCACGGCGCGCGCCGCCGCGACAGCGGAGTCCACCCCGCCCGACATCGCCGCCAGAACCCTCACCGTGACACCTCCCTCACCCCACGACCCTATCCGCCCCCGCGCCGCCGTCCCCACCCCCGCCGCCCGGCTGCGCCGCCGGTCACCGCCGCCCGCGCGTCCGGGCACCGCCGGCGGGACGAACCGGGCGCGGCCTCGTCGGCCGGCGGCGGGTCAGCGGGGGGTACGGAGGGCGGCCGCGCGGCGGGCCCGGTCGACGGCCGCCGGGAGGGCGGCGATCAGGGCGTCGACGTCGGCGGGGGTGCTGGTGTGGCCCAGGGTGAAACGCAGCGAGGAGCGCGCCCGGTCGTCGTCGGCACCCATCGCGATCAGCACGTGCGAGGGCTGGGCCACCCCGGCCGAGCAGGCCGAGCCGGTGGAGCAGGCGATGCCCTGGGCGTCGAGCAGGAGCAGCAGCGCGTCCCCCTCGCAGCCGGGGAAGGAGAAGTGCGCGTTGCCCGGCAACCGGTCGGTCCGGTCCCCGTTGAAGATCACCTCGGGCACCGCCTCGCGCACCCGCCGCACCAGGTCGTCGCGGAGTGCGGCCACCCGTACGGCGTACTCCTGCTGGCCCTTCACGGCGGCCTCGACGGCGACCGCGAAGGCCACGATGCCGGCGGTGTCGAGCGTGCCGGAGCGCACGTCGCGCTCCTGGCCGCCGCCGTGCAGCAGCGGCGTGGCCGGTACGTCGCGGGCCAGCAGCAGGGCGCCGACGCCGGTCGGCCCGCCGAGCTTGTGCCCGGTGACGGTGAGCGCCGAGACGCCGCTGGCGGCGAAGTCCACCGGCACCTGACCGACCGCCTGGATCGCGTCGGTGTGGAACGGCACCCCGTGGGCGGCCGCGACCGCGGCCAGCTCGGCCACCGGCTGGACGGTGCCCACCTCGTTGTTGGCCCACATCGCGGTGACCAGGGCCACCCGGTCGGCGTGCGCAGCCAGCTCGGCGCGGAGCCCGTCCGGGTCCAGCCGACCGGCGGCGTCCACCGGCAGCCAGTCCACCTCGGCGCGCTCGTGCTCGGCCAGCCAGTCCACCGCGTCGAGCACCGCGTGGTGCTCGACCGCGCTGGAGACCACCCGAACCCGGCCCGGGTCGGCGGCGCGGCGGGCCCAGAAGATCCCCTTGACCGCGAGGTTGTCGCTCTCCGTGCCGCCGCCGGTGAAGACGACCTCGGAGGGGCGGGCGCCCAGCGCGGCGGCGACCCGCTCCCGCGACTCCTCGACCCGCCGCCGGGCACGCCGGCCCGCCGCGTGCAGCGACGACGCGTTGCCGACCTCACGGGCGGTGGCGACGTACGCCTCCAACGCCTCGTCGAGCATCGGGGTCGTCGCCGCGTGATCCAGGTATGCCATCACGGTTCAGCCTAACGGCCCAGAGTCGACCCGCCGGACGCCGGACCACCGGCCCCGCAGGCCCGGCGTCGGGGCGGGGAGAGCGCCCTCCCCGCCCCGACGCTCACGGTTCAGGCCGGTACGGCGGTGACGACGATGTTGTCCCGGTAGTGCCGGGTCTTCGGGTCGAACGGGCCCCCGCAGGTGATCAGCGTCAGCCGCGGCTTGCCGTCCCGGGCGAAGTACCGCTCCAGCGGGAGCTTCGTCTTGGCGTACTCCTCGCGGGCGGTGCCCGGGGCCAACGACCCCGACCAGCCCGCGCCGCAGCAGGTCGTGCTGGCCAGCGGGTCCCTGTCGGCGTACGGCACGACGCCGAAGGACGCCACCGGCGCCGCACGGGTCTTCACCGACGGCCGACTGCACCTGCACGTCGCGAATCTCCCGAACGTTTCGGGGTATTACGAGGTCTGGCTGATCAACCCGAGCAACATGAAGATGTTCTCGGTCGGGGTGCTGCGCGACCGCTCCGGCGACGCGCTGCTCCTGTTGCCACCAAACGTCGATCTTCAGGCATACTCAGTTGTCGACGTCTCCGCCGAACAGTTCGACAACAAGCCTGCCCACTCCGGCGACAGCCTGCTGAGGGGCAACCTGACGGGCTGATCGGCGGGCCGGCTCAGCTCCCCGGCCCGCCGATCAGCTCCCTTCCGCCCGGCACGGCCGCCGGCTCCTGCGATTCAGCCGAGCCGGCGGCCGAACCATCCGACGCGCTTGTCGAGCGCCACGATCGCGGAGGCCGCCAGGGCGAGGCCCAGGATGCGCAGCCATGCCTCGATGGTGATCGGAGCGGTCCGGAACAGCGTGTTCATGACGGGCAGGTACGTCAGCGCCAGTTGACCGATTGCCTGCACCACCACTCCGCCGATCAACCAACGGTTGCCGAACAACCCCAGGCGCCACGGTGATCGGGTCAGCGACCGGCAGCTGAACAGGTAGAAGGTCTGCACCGCGACGAAGAGGTTCACCGCCGCCGTCCGCGCCTCCGCCAGTCCCGCACCCGCACCGAGTTCCCACTCGAACAACCACCAGGTACCCGCCACCAGCAACGCGGACACGAGCAGGATGCGGACGACCAGCGCCCCGGTGAGCAACGGTTGGGCGGGGTCGCGGGGCGGCTGGTCCATGATCCCGGGTTCGGTGGGTTCGAAGGCCAGCGTCAGGCCGAGCACCACCGCGGTAGTCATGTTGATCCAGAGGATCTGGCTCGGCAGGACCGGCAACGCCGTACCGAGCACGATCGCAACGAGGATGACCAGCCCCTCGCCGGTGTTGGTGGGCAGGGTCCAGGTGATGAACTTGGTGAGGTTCGCAAAGACGCCCCGGCCCTCCCGCACGGCCGACTCGATGGTCGCGAAGTCGTCATCGGTGAGCACGATGTCGGCCGCCTCCTTGGCCACCTCGGTGCCGCTGCGCCCCATGGCCACCCCGATGTCGGCCTGACGCAGCGCCGGTGCGTCGTTGACCCCGTCACCCGTCATCGCCACCACCTGGCCCTCGGACTGCAACGCCTGCACCAGTCGGAGCTTCTGCTCAGGCGAGACCCGGGCGAAGACCGACGCCCGGCGTACCGCCCCCGGCAGTTCGTCGTCGGGCAGGGCCGCCAGGTCGACGCCGGTGCGCACGTCCCCCGGACCCGGCTCGGCGGCGAGCAGCCCCAGGCGCGCGGCGATGGCGCTCGCCGTCGCCAGATGATCACCGGTGATCATCTTCACTGCGATCCCGGCCCGGTGGCAGGACTCGACGGCGGCCGCCACGGCGGCGCGGGGCGGGTCCAGCATCGCCTGCAGTCCGGTGAAGGTCAGCGTGCCGGGCAGCGACTCCTCAACCAGTTCGTCGCTCCGGTCGCCGTGCCGCATCGCGGTGGCGAGCACCCGCAGCCCCTCGCCGGCCAGTTCGTGCGCGGCGGCGAGCACGGCGGACCTGTCCAGCGCGACGGTACGGCCGTCGGCGTCCAGCCCCGTGGCACACCACTCGACCACCCGCTCCACCGCCCCCTTGACCAGGGTGACGCGCCCGCCGTCCCGCTCGTCGTGCAGGGTCGCCATGAACTGCCGCTGCGAGGTGAACGGAATGGCGGCCACCCGGGGGAGTTCTGCAGCGACCTCCCCCGCGCGGATCCCCACCTTGGCGCCCACCGCCAGCATGGCCCCCTCGGTCGGGTCACCGATGACCGTCCACCGGTCGTCGCCCGCGTCGAGCCGGGCCTCGTTGCAGGCCACCCCGGCCAGCAACGACCAGCGCAGCGCACCGCCCCCGGCCGGCACCGGCCCGCCGTCCGGTGCGCGGATCTCGCCGGTCGGGGCGTAGCCGGCGCCGCTCACCTGGTAACGGCCGTGCGGCGTCCACACCGCCTGCACCGTCATCTGGTTCTCGGTCAGGGTGCCGGTCTTGTCGGTGCAGATCACCGTGGTGCTGCCCAGGGTCTCCACGGCTGGCAGCCGCCGGACCACCGCGCGTCGACCGGCCATCCGCGCGACACCGATGGCCAGGGTGATCGTCACCGCCGCCGGGAGGCCCTCGGGAATGGCCCCGACGGCCAGCGCCGCCGCCGCGGTGAAGGTCTCCGCGATCCGCTGACCCCGCACGACGCCCACGGTGAAGGTCACCGCCGCGAGGATCAGGATCGCCACGGTCAACACCCGGCTGAACCGGGCGAGCTTCGAGGTCAGCGGCGTGTCGAGGACCTGCGCCGTGCCGATCAGGCGGTGAATGCGGCCCAGCTCCGTCTCCGCGCCGGTGGCCACCACGATGCCGGCCGCCGACCCACCGGTGACCAGAGTGCCGGAGTAGAGCACGTTGCGACGGTCGGCCACCGGCGTCTCGTCCGGCACGGCGACCTCGTCCTTGCGTACCGGCAGGGACTCGCCGGTCAACGCCGACTCGTCCGCCCGCAGCTCGGCGGCGCGCGCCAACCGCAGGTCCGCCGGGATCTTCTCGCCCGCCTCGACCAGCACCAGGTCGCCGGGGACCAACTCGTCCGACGGCACCGGCCGCCGCCGGCCGTCCCGCACCACCTGCGCCTCGGTACGCACCATCGACCGGAGGGCGTCGAGCGCCGCCTCGGCCTTGGACTCCTGGAGGAATCCCACGGCGGCGTTGACCACCACCACCCCGAAGATCACGGCCGAGTCGACGTACTCGGCGAGCAGCAGGGTGACCAGGCCGGCGGCGATCAGGACGTACACCAGCGGGTTCTGGAACTGCCGCCGCAGCCGGCGGAACACGCCGCCCCGGGCGGCGGTGGGCAGCACGTTGGGACCGAACCGTTCGAGGCGCGCGGCCGCCTCCCCGTCGCTCAGACCTCGTTCGGTGTCGGTCTCCAGCAGCAGCACGACCTCGTGCACGGCCAGGGCGTGGTGGCCGCTTCCCGGCGTCCTGACCGGCATGGCGCACTCCTCCTTCGACACCTTCCGGCCGAGGGGTGCGCGGGGGGCTCCGCCATCGTCGCAGCTCCGCCCGGGGCAGCGGGCCGTTCCGGCGCGATCGCCCGAGTGGCCGCCCCCGCTGAGCGGCCTCCGACCCGTCGGCGACCGGTCGGTGGGGGTGGGCGGCCGAAGGCACCGCAACACCGAGGGCCGGGAACCGCACCTGGCGGTTCCCGGCCCTCGGCCGCGGCTGGGGCTCAGCTCACTTGCGCTTGCGGATCTCCTCGGCGGCCTGCGGCACGACCTTGAACAGGTCACCCACCACGCCGAAGTCGGCCAGCTCGAAGATCGGGGCCTCGCCGTCCTTGTTCACGGCGACGATCGTCTTCGAGGTCTGCATGCCGGCCCGGTGCTGGATCGCGCCGGAGATGCCCAGCGCGACGTAGAGCTGCGGGGAGACCGTCTTGCCGGTCTGGCCCACCTGGAACTGGTGCGGGTAGTAGCCCGAGTCGACCGCCGCGCGGGACGCGCCGACCGCGCCGCCGAGCAGGTCGGCCAGCTCCTCGACCAGCTTGAAGTTGTCGGCGTTGCCGACGCCGCGACCGCCGGAGACGACGATGCCGGCCTCGGTCAGCTCGGGGCGGGAGCCCTTCTGCTCGGCGACCCGGTCCACGACCTTGGCCAGCTTGTCGGTGTCGGTGACCGCCACCGTGAGCTGCTCGACGGCCGGGGTGGCCGGCGCCGGGGTCGGGTTGACCGAGTTCGGCCGGACGGTGACCAGCGGCAGGCCCTTGGTGACCTTGGACTTGACGATGGTGGAGCCGGCGAAGGCGACCTGGGTCGCGGTGCCGTCGGCGTCCAGCCCGACCACGTCGGTCAGGATGCCGTTGTCCAGCTTGACGGCGAGGCGGGCGGCGATCTCCTTGCCCTCCTGGGCGGAGGCGAGCAGCACGGCGGCCGGCTGCACCCGCGTGACCAGCTCGGCCAGCACGGTGGCCTTCGGGGCCACCAGGTAGCCGTCGATCTCCTCGCTCTCGGCGGCGTAGATCTTCTCCGCGCCGTACTCGCCCAGCTTGGCGCTCAGCGCCTCGGCCGCGCCGGCGCCACCGAGCACCACCGCGCTCGGGGTGCCCAGCTCGCGGGCGAGGGTGAGCATCTCCAGGGTGACCTTCTTGACGCCGAATTCCCGGGTGGCTTCGACGACGACGAGAACCTCAGACATGTCCAGACCTCTCACACGAACTTCTCGGTGGCGAGGAACTCGACCAGCTTGACGCCGCCCTCGCCCTCGTCGGTGATCTTCGCGCCGCCGGAACGCGGCGGGCGCTTGGTGTGCTCCAGCACGGCGCTGGTCGCGCCGTCGAAGCCCACCTCGGTCGGGGCGACGCCGAGGTCACCCAGGGAGAGCGTCTGCACCGGCTTCTTCTTGGCGGCCATGATGCCCTTGAAGGACGGGTAGCGCGGCTCGTTGATGGTGTCCCAGACGGAGACCACGGCCGGGGTCGAGGCGGTGATGACCTCGTAGCCCTCCTCGGTCTGCCGCTCGACGGTCAGGGTGGCGCCGTCCACAGTGAGCTTGCGGGCGCCGGTCAGCGCCGCGACGCCCAGCCGCTCGGCGATCATGTGGGGCATGACCTGGACCCGGCCGTCGGTGGACTCGGCGCCGCAGATGACCAGGTCGGCGTTGAGCTGACCGAGGGCGGCGGCGAGCACCTTCGAGGTGGCCACGGCGCAGGACCCGTGCAGGGCGTCGTCCACCACGTGCACGGCCTTGTCCGGGCCCATGGAGAGCGCCTTGCGGATCGACTCGGTCGCCCGGTCCGGACCCATGGTCAGGATGGTGACCTCGCCGCCGTGCGCCTCCTTGATCTTCAACGCCTCCTCGATGGCGTACTCGTCCATCTCGTTGATGACGTTGTTCGCCGAACCGCGGTCGACGGTGTTGTCGTCAGGACGCAGGTTGCGGTCCGCGCCCGAATCGGGCACCTGCTTGACGAGTACGACGATGTTCATCGCGTTTCGACGACCCTCCTGTTGGTGTGGCGATCGCTCGCCCGGTCACGGGCGCAGCCTCGCGCGTCCGTTGACGCCCGGTCAACCGCGGGCGCTTGTGCAGTTGCCCACGGCGCAATGTTACCTGTCAGTAGCTTCCGCTTCCCGGGCACTCAGAGTGACACAGCTCACCGGAGCGCCGGGCCCGGCTAAACTCATGAATCGGGAGGTATTACGACATGTCGGGACAGGATGCGGGGCGTCCGGTCGAGGCGGCACCCGTCGGCGCACCGGAGCGCTGCGGGCGCGGGCCATCGTCTGAGGCGTACCGGTGCGCCTGCGGCCGGGTCCGCGACGTCTGCGTCCGCGACACCGTGCACACCGTCTGGACCGCGCCCGGCGGCGACCCGGCCGGCGGGCCGCCCCCGGCGGGCGGGTAGCGGTCACGCCGGCTCGGCGAGGGCTCCCCTGATTCGTTCGATCACGGCCGCCTCGGCCGGGGTCCTGCCCCGGTGCACCCGCGCCACCCGGTCGGCGGCGGCCAGCACCACGTCCCGGTACACGGCCAGGTCCTCCGGTGCCTTCTCGCGCAGGATGTCGACGGCCCGGCCGAGCGCGGGCAGCACCACCGACTCGACCTCCAGCGCGTTGTCCCGCGGCAGCCGGGGCAGCGGGCCGGTGGTGAGCGCGTCCTTCACCACCCCGCTGGCGTCGTTGAGCGCCCCGGACGCGGCGATGCTCTCCCGGATCATCGCGAACATGCCCGGGTCGGCGTTCGACACCAGGAAGACCGCCCCGAAGGCGCCGGTCTTGAGGGTGAGCCGCTCGTCGTCCGTCAGCCGCTGCTCCATCATCACGGAGTGTAGACGTACGGGGTGGTGGTGGTGACCGGTACGAAACCGAGCCGCTCCAGGATGGGTCGGCTGTCCTCCGAGGCGTCCACCTGCAGCAGCGTCTTGCCCCGCTGGTCGGCCAGGCGCGCCCGGTACGCCACCAGCGCCCGGTAGATGCCCCGGTGCCGCCACTGTTGAAGCGTCGAGCCGCCCCACAGGCTGGCGAACCCGGTGTTGGCCAGGTAGCGGACCCAGCCGGCGCTGACCACCGTGCCGTCCGCCTCGGCCACCACCACGGTGATCGACTGCGGGTCGGCGGCGATCTCCTTCGCCAGCCCGGTCACCAGGTGACTGCGGTCGGCCTGCCAGACCTCCTGCTCCATGGCGGCGATCCGGGCCAAGTCCTCCCGGGAGCTGACCTCGCGCAGGCGTACCCCCTCGGGCAGGACCGGCACGGCCGCGGCGAGCGGCGCGACCGGCCCGATCACGACGGTCTCCCGGTCCTCCGGCACGAAACCGGCGGCCCGCAGCCGGTCGGGCAGGTCGGCGGGCTCGTCGTGGGCGTTCAGCTTCCACTCCACCGACTCGCCCCGCTGCCGGAACAGCTCGACCTGCCGGGCGATCAGCGCGTCCAGCTCCGCGCCGGCCAGCCCGTCCAGCGTCCGGTAGGTGAGGAACCCGCCGTGGTCGAGGCCGAGGATGCGGACCAGCGGGCCGTCCCGCTCGACGGTCACCCCGGCCGGCACCGGGTCCGGGATCTCCGGGCGGATCTGGCTGTCGTACGCGGCGCGCAGCGCGCCCGGCTCAAGATCGGTCATCCGTCCAGGCTATGCCGGGGACAAAGCGGATAATCGGTCGCGTGTGGCAGGCGATCAGGCGGTGGTTCGACCCGTCGGAACTCAGGTCGGTCGGCACCGCCCCCGACTACCGCTTCTCCCTGGCCAACGAACGCACCTTCCTGGCCTGGCTGCGGACCGGGCTGGCGCTGGTCGCGGGCGGGCTGGCCGCCGCCCAGTTCCTGCCGCCGCTGCCCGTGCGGCACCTGCGCGAGGTGATCGCGGTCGGGCTGCTGCTGCTCGGCGGCATCGTGGCCGTGCGGGCGGTGGACCACTGGGCGCGTACCGAGCGGGCCATCCGGCTCGGCGAGGAGCTGCCGGTCTCCCGGTTCCCCGCCGTGCTCGCCCTCGTCGTCGGGCTGGGCGCGCTGCTGCTGGTGGTCGCGGTGCTGGCCCGGGCGGTCGGCGGGCGGTGACCGGCGACCCCGGGTTGCAACCGGAGCGCACCCGGCTGGCCTGGCGGCGCACCGCCCTCGCGCTCACCGTGGTGGCCGTGCTGGCGCTCCGGCTCGCCCTCGGCGGGGACGCGGCCGGCGCGTGGCTCGCCGGCGCCGTGGTGCTGGTCTGGGCCGGGGCGCTGGTGGCCTGCTGGGGCCGGGCGGCGGGCACCGGGCCGATCCCGGTCGGCTCGCGCGCCCTGCCCTCGGTCGCCCTGGCCACCGTCGGGCTGGCGCTGCTGGCCGTGCCGCTGGTGCTGCGCGGGATGTGGTGAGGGGCCGCGGTGCGCCATCATGGGGGCATGGCCCGGTTGTCCCTCCTGCTCTTCGCGATCCAGATCGTCCTCGCCGTCTGTGCGCTGATCAGTTGCCTCTCCGCCGACGAGGGGAACATCCGCGCGCTGCCCCGCATCGCGTGGGTGCTGATCATCCTGTTCTTCCCGCTGGTCGGCTCGATCGCGTGGTTCCTCGCCGGGCGGAAGGTGACCCCGGTCAGGCCCGGCCCGGCGGGCCCCGCCCCCAGCGGCCGGGACCGACGCCGACCGGTCGCCCCCGACGACGACCCGGAGTTCCTCGAGTCCATCGCCGAGCGCTCCCGCCGAGACGACGAGGAGCTCTTCCGCCGCTGGGAGAACGACCTGCGCCGCCGCGAGGACGACCTGCGCCACCGGGAGGGCGAACCGCCGCGCGAGGAGGACCGCCCCGAGGTCTAGGACCCCGGCACCGGCCGCGCCGGAGCCGTACCGCCGGGCCGGGGCCGCATGACCCGCTGCACGTGCACCCGGCGGCCCGACGGTACGCCGACGATCCGGGTCACACCCGGCGCTTGAGCGCGCGCAGCGACAGCGGCGCGAAGATCACCGCGATGCCGGCTCCCCAGAGCAGGGTCTGCAGGGTCGGGCCGGCGACCGGGCCGCTGACCAGCAGCCCCCGCAGCGCGTCGGCGACGATGGTGACCGGGTTGACCTCGACCCAGTTCTGCAACCACCCGGGCATCCGGTCGGTCGGCACGAAGATGTTGCTGGTGAAGGTGAGCGGGAAGATCACCATGAAGCCGAAGATCTGCACCTTCTCCGGCTCGCTGACCAGCACGCCGACCAGCACCGAGATCCACGACGCGGCCAGGGTGAACGCGAGCAGCAGGGCGAACGCGGCCAGCACGCCGAGCACGCCGTTGCCGACCCGGAAGCCGAGGATCATCCCGACGCCGAGCAGCAGCGCGATCGACCAGGCCTGCTTGACCGTGTCGGCGAGGATCCGGCCGGCCAGCGGCGCCCAGCGGGCGATCGGCAACGCCCGGAGCCGGTCGAAGACCCCCTTGGTCAGGTCGTTGTTCAGCCCGAACCCGGTGGTCATGGTGGCGAAGAGCGCGTTCTGCACCATGATGCCGGGCAGCATGAAGGTCAGGTACTCGCCGGAGGAGCCGGCGATGGCGGTGCCGAAGACGTACGTGAAGAGCAGCACGAACATCACCGGCTGGATGCTCAGGTCGAGCAGCTCCATCGGGTTGTGCTTGATCTGCACCAGGCTGCGCCAGGCCAGGGTGAGGGTGTGCCGCAGACCGGCGCCGACGCCCAGCCGGCGAGCCGGGACGAGCGGGGTCGCGGGCGCGGTGATCGCGGTCATGCCGGGGTCCCTTCGAGTACGTCGGTGGACGCGTCCTGCTCCGCCCGGTGGCCGGTGAGGGAGAGGAAGACCTCGTCGAGGCTGGAACCGCGCAGGGCCAGCTCGGCCACCGGCACCTCGGCGGCGTCGAGGCGCCGGACCACCGCGGGCAGCACGCCCGGGTCGTTCACCGGCACGGTGACGGTGCTCTGCGCGACCTCCGGGGTCGCCTGGGCCACCTCGCCGGCGATGGCCCGCACGGTGGGCAGGTCGGCCGGGTCGACCGGCCGCACGGTGAGCACCTGCCCGCCGGTCTTCGCCTTCAGCTCCTCGGGGGTGCCCTGGGCGATGACCCGGCCGTGGTCGACCACCGCGATCTGGCCGGCGAGCTGGTCGGCCTCCTCCAGGTACTGCGTGGTGAGCAGCACGGTCACCCCGTCGGCGACCAGGGTGCGGACGATGTCCCACAGCTCGTTGCGGCTGCGCGGGTCGAGCCCGGTGGTCGGCTCGTCGAGGAAGAGCACCTGCGGCCGCCCGACCAGGCTCGCCGCCAGGTCCAGCCGACGGCGCATGCCACCGGAGAAGGTCTTGGCGGGCCGGCCGGCGGCGTCGGTGAGCTGGAAATCGGCGAGCAGCTGGGCGGCGCGGGCCCGCGCCTCGGCCCGGCCGAGCCCGAGCAGCCGGCCGATGAGCAGCAGGTTCTCGGTGCCGGTGAGGGTCTCGTCGACCGAGGCGTACTGGCCGGTGAGGCCGATCAGCTGGCGTACCTGGTGGGCGTCGCGGCGCACGTCGAACCCGCCGACGGTGGCGTGCCCCTCGTCGGCGGCGAGCAGGGTGGCGAGCACCCGTACCGCGGTGGTCTTTCCGGCGCCGTTGGGGCCGAGCAACCCGAATACCGTCCCCGTGGGAACCTCCAGGTCGACCCCGGCGAGGGCGGTGGTGGCGCCGAAGCGGCGCACCAGCCCCTCGGCGCGGATCGCGTATGTCATCAGAACTCCGATCGTTATCGCTGGTCCGCCCAACGATGCGCGAGGGGTCTGACGTTACGGCGACGGCCGCTGACATTCCGCTGATTTAGCTGCCGACAGAAACGCGACCGCCGCCGCCGGTCACCCGGCGGCGGCGGTCGCGGCGTCGTGGTCAGGCCAGGTTCGACGAGCGGGGGTACGCGTCGGCCGGGTCGGTGAGCACGTTGACCAGGTACGGCACCCCGGCGTCGAAGGCGCGGGACAGGGCCGGGCCGAGGTCGGCGGCCTTGGCCACCGTCTCACCGGCCCCGCCGAGCGCCTCGACCACCTTGTCGTAGCGCAGCTCCGGCTGGAGGTCGGCGGCGACGTCGTAGCCGTACATGGCCCGCATCGGGTGCTTCTCCAGACCCCAGATGCCGTTGTTGCCGACCACGATCACCACCGGTAGCTGCTGGCGGACCAGGGACTCCACGTCCATCAGCGAGAAGCCGGCGGCGCCGTCGCCCATCAGCACACAGATCTGCCGGTCCGGGTGGCTGACCCTGGCCCCCATCGCGTAGCCCATGCCGGTGCCGAGGCACCCGTACGGGCCGGGGTCGAGCCAGGTGCCGGGCTGCGCCGGCTCCAGGTAGCGGCCGGCGTACGAGACGAAGTCGCCACCGTCGCCGATGGTGATCGCGTCCGGGGCGAGCACCCGGCGCAGTTCGCCGTAGACCCGGGCCGGCCGGATCGGGTCGGTGTCGGCGGCCATCTCCTCGGCGTCGCGGGCCTTCGCGGCGTCCTCGGCGGTACGCAGCTGCGCGACCCAGTCGGCGTGGTCGACCCGGTCACCGGTCTGCCCGGCCAGCGCGGAGAGGATCAGCCGCAGGTCGCCGGCGGGGCTGGCGGCGGGCTGGACGTGGGTGGCCCGCTGGCTCGGGGCGTCGACGATGTGCACCACGGCCGCGTCGCCGAAGTCACCGAAGCTGAGCCGGAAGTCCAGCGGGGTGCCGATGACGACGACCACGTCGGCGCCCTTCAGGGCGACCCGGCGGGCCTTGGCGAAGGCGAGCGGGTGCTCCGGCGGCAGCGCCCCGCGCCCCATGCCGTTGGTGAAGACCGGCACACCGAGGGCCTCGGCGGCCTCGCGGAGGGCGGCGACTGCGTCGCCGGCGTACACGTCGGAGCCGGCGATGAACACCGGGCGCTGCGCGCCCGCGATCAGCCGGCCGGCGGCGGCCACCTCGTCCGGGTCCGGCTCGACCGGCGCGACGGCGACCGGTGCGGGCAGCTCGGCGTCGCCGACGCTGAAGACCGCCTCCAGCGGGAAGTCCAGGAAGGCCGGGCCTCGGTGCGGGGTCAGCGCGCTGGTCAGGGCGGCGGTGACGGCGCGCGGGATGTCGTCGACGCTGAACACCGTCTCGGCGTGCTTGGTGAGCGGGGCGACCAGCGGCAGGTGGTCCATCTCCTGCAGGCTGCCCGAGCCCCAGCGGAACTGCGGCGCCCGCCCGCCCAGCACCAGCACCGGGGAGGCGTTGAAGAACGCGCTGGTCAGCCCGGAGACGCCGTTGGTGACGCCGGGGCCGGCGGTGAGCACGGCAAGGCCGGGGCGGCGGTTGAGCTTGGCCACCGCCTCGGCGGCGAAGACGGCCGACTGCTCGTGCCGGACGTCGTAGATCGGAAACCCGTGCTTGTACGCCGCGTCGTAGAGCGGGAAGACGTGCCCGCCGGAGAGGGTGAACATCTCCCGTACGCCGTTGGCGCGCAGCGCCGCCAGCGCCAGTTCCCCGCCGTGACCCTCGACCCGTTCCGTCATCGCCACTCCCCTCGTCACAGATGCGGTGTCACACGCTACTGGCCGGTACGAGGGATGTGAACAGTCTTCGCGTGACCGGCGACCCGGACGGGCCGCCGGTCCCGCGCGGCCTCAGCGGCCGGTGAAGTCCGGCTTGCGCTTCGCCACGAACGCGGCCATGCCCTCACGCCGGTCGTCGGTGGCGAAGAGCGCCGCGAAGAGCTGGCTCTCCCACGCCAGGCCGGAGTTGAGGTCCATGTCCAGGCCGCCGTCGACGGCGAGCTTCGCCGCGCGCAGCGCCTGCACCGGGCCGGTCAGGTACGGCGTCACCAGCTCGACGGCCGTCTCGTAGACCTGCGCGGCCGGGGCGACCCGGTCGGCCAGGCCGATCCGCAGCGCCTCCTGGGCGTCCACCATCCGACCGGACATGATCAGGTCCTTGGCGCGGGCCGGGCCGACCAGGCGGGCCAGCCGCTGGGTGCCGCCGGCGCCGGGGATGATGCCCAGCTTGATCTCCGGCTGGCCGAGCTTGGCGTCCTCGGCCACCACCCGCCAGTCGCAGGCCAGGGCCAGCTCGCAGCCGCCACCGAGGGCGTACCCGGTGATCGCGGCGACCACCGGCTTGGGGATCCGGGCGATCGCGCCGAGCGCGCTGGACAGGTCCGCCGCCCGCTCCGCCATGTCCACGTAGGACATGTCGGCCATCTCCTTGATGTCCGCGCCGGCCGCGAAGACCTTCTCCCCGCCGTACACGATGACGGCGCGGACGGCGGGGTCGGCGGTGGCCGCAGTGGCGGCGGCGCGCAACTCCTCCTGCACCTGGGTGTTGAGCGCGTTCATCGGCGGCCGCTCCAGCCGGATGGTGCCGATGCCGTCCCTGGTCTCCAGCCGCACGAACTCGCTCACGCTGCCCTCACTTCCTCGTCGAAGTAGCGTGCCAACCTTAACGGCGCGATCGTTGGGGTACGTAGGCTGGTGTCAGCCCCGCCACCGGGAGTGCGCCATGATCACGTACTACGACGACAGATCGGTGCAGGTCACCTCCACCGCGATCCGAGTGGACGGGCGGACGTTCCCGCTCGCCGAGATCGACATGGTCTGGCACCACCGGGGCAGCCGCTCGTGGCGGGTGCTCGCCGGGCGCGGCGCCCTCGGCGCAGCCCTGGCCGGTCCGCTGATCGCCGCGATGCTGGGCGTGGCACTGGCCGTCTGGCTGCACCGCTCGCCGACCGTCACCATCGCCATCGTGGGCGCCTCGGTGCTGGTCGGGCTCGCCGTCGGCCCGCTCGCCGACTTCCTCTTCGAGCACCTCGACCGGTCGTACGCCCGGGGCAGCCGGCAGTTGGAGATGTGGGCCCGCTGGCGGGGCCGGCCGGTGCTGCTGCTGAGCATGGGTGACGCGCTGCGCTTCGGGCAGGTCTACCGGGCGGTGCAGCGGGCGATGGAGAGCAACCGGCCCGCCCCCCGTCATCAGAACTCGATCGGACCGTCGGGCAGCATCTCCAGGCCGCGCAGCAGGCCGTAGAGGTCCTGCTCGCCCCAGAACTGAACGATCCGGCCGCCGGCCAGCCGGTACATCTTGCAGGCGCTCTGCACCGCCGTGACGCCGGTGGCGTCCCGCCGGTAGGTCTGCGCCATCGAGACGACCACCCGGTCGCCCGCCGCGAAGAGCTCCCGGATCTCCTGGTCGAGCACGGTCAGCCCCGGCGCGGCCACCGCCCGCTCGACGAAGTGCCGGCCCCGGACGGCCCGGCCCGACCCGTAGATCTCCACGTCCTCGGCGACCACCGCCCGCAGCTCGGCCAGGTCCTTGCTGACGAAGGTCCGCAGGTAGCGGCGGACCACCTCGACGTTGCGCTCGCTGTCGGCCATGCGCCCGCACGCTACGCCGCCCCGGCCACCCTCCGCCGCCCCACCGCGACGCCGTCCGGTCTCCCCGGGTCCGCGCACCCGGCCACCGAGCCCGGCGCCTGGATCTGCGCCGGTAGCGGCGGCCCCCGGCGCCGACGGACCCAGCGGTGGCAGTGGCTCCGGCGCCGACGGACCCGGTGGCCGAAACATGGGGAGGTGGCAGGTGGTTCCGGGACGCTGTAGAGCTGATGTCGTAAACGACTCAGCCGCAGTGGCGCCCGTCCACTGCGGACCTTGGAACCGTCCCCGAGCCGCGCCCCCCACTCCCCTGTGCCGCCGGCCCGGGCCACCGGTGGAACTACATGGGTGTCACCGACGCCTGTTGACACCCATGGCGTTCCACTCGTCGACCCCGCGCCACCCGTCGTGCCTTGCACGAAGGCCGCAGTCGCCACGGCACAGGGGCACGACTCGACACCGCACGCACGCCGGGCATGCCCGCCCGGCCGGCAACCGCGCAGACACGGCTCCACCCCGCACACACGCCGGGCATGCCCGCCCGGCCGGCCGGGTGATTCATCGACGACATCAGCTTGCAGCGTCCCCACACCACACCCGGACCCCGGGTGGACGGGCGGACCACGGGCCGACCGGCTGCCGGAGCGACGGGGGCGGGTCCTGTCCACGGATGGCTAGGGTCTAGTGATGACCCTCTATTACCGGGACGACAGCGTCCAGGTGACCTCGGAGTCGATCCGGGCCGGTGGGCACGCGATCCGGCTCGCCGACGTGACGTACGTCTGGCACGCGCGGGGGGCGACGACGCTGGCCGTCCGGGGCCGGGTGCTGGGCCGGGGCGTACTCGTGCTGCTGCTGTCCCTGCCGCCGCTGGTGGCGGTGGTCTGCGTGGTCTCGCTGGCCTGGTCGGCGCAGGACCGGGGGAACTGGAAGCTGGCCCTGGTCATCCTGGCCGGCTGCGCGGTCGGCGCGCTGGCCCTGACCCCGTTCCTGGAGCTGCCGCTGAGCTGGCTGGACCGCTCCTACGAGCGCGGCAACCGGGTGCACGAGCTGTGGGTGCAGCACCACGGGCAGGAGGTGATGTTGGTGCGCACCCCGGACGCGTTACGGTTCGGGCAGATCTACCGGGCCGTGCAGCGCGCCGTCGAGCACCAGGGGGAGCATCGATGACCACCCGTCGCGGCGAGGCGGCCGCCCTGGCCGGCCTGCTGGCCACCGCCGGCGTCACGCACTTCCTCAGGCCCCGCTTCTACGACGCGATCGTGCCGCGCGCGCTGCCCGGACCGGCCCGTTTCTGGACGTACGCCAGCGGGGTCGCGGAGCTGACGGTGGCGGCGGCGGTCGCGCACCCGGCGACCCGTCGGCGCGGCGGGCTGGCCGCCGCCGCGCTCTTCGCCGCGGTGCTGCCGGCGAACGTGCAGATGGCGGCGGACTGGCGGGACAAGGGTCCGGCCCGGCGGGCGGTCGCCTACGGCCGGCTGCCGATGCAGGCGCCGCTGATCTGGTGGGCGTTGCGGGTGGCCCGTACCCGACCATAACCCGGCTGTTATTGACGAACCGGATGGTGGGCAGCGCGACCGACGGGTGCTCTCCTCAATGGACAGTGCCGTCCATCGCGTTGGGAGGCTGTCATGTTGAGGAGAGTGGCCGTCGCGGTCGCGACCGCCATCACGCTGGTACTGCCCGCACCCGTCACGACCGCCGCCGTGGCCGCCCCGACCACGGCGTCCGTCGCCGACCCGGCCAACCCCGGCGGGTACGCCGCCGGCTACGTCGACACCACCGTCAGCGCCGCCGGCCGGTCGTTCTCGGCCCGGATCTACTACCCGGCCACGGCGGCGGGCAGCGGTCAGCCGGTGGCGGCGGGCCGATTCCCGGCCGTCGCCTTCGGCCACGGCTTCTTCCAGAGCGTGTCGAAGTACTACTCGACCCTGGGGCACCTCGCCTCGTGGGGCTTCATCGTGCTCGCCCCGACCTCGCAGGGCGGTCTCTCGCCCAGCCACAGCGCCTTCGCCGACGACCTGAACGCGGCGCTGACCTGGGCGGTCGCCCAGGACACCACGGCCGGGTCGCGCTTCGCCGGGCACGTCCGCACGGACAAGCTCGGGCTCTCCGGGCACTCCATGGGCGGCGGCGCCAGCATCCTCGCCGCGGCCCGCAACCCGAAGGTCGGCGCGGTGGCGAACCTGGCGGCGGCGGAGACCAACCCGTCGGCGAAGGCCGCCGCCGCGACGCTGGCCATCCCGGTACGGCTGATCGCCGGCGACCGGGACACCATCGCCGGGGTCGCCGACCACCAGCGGCCGATCTACGCGGCGAAGCCGCCGACCAAGCAGCTCCGGATCATCAAGGGCGGCTTCCACTGCGGCTTCATGGACGGCAGCTCGCTCTTCTGCGACAGCGGCGGCATCAGCCGGGCGGCCCAGCTGCCGATCAGCAAGCGGCTGCTCACCGAGTGGTTCCTGCTCTACCTCACCGGCGACACCAGCTACGACAACGCGGTCTGGGGCGCCCCGGCCCAGACCGACCCGCAGGTCACCTTCGAGGGCGCGCGCTGAGCCGGTGCCGGCACGGGACGGAGTGCGTCCCGTGCCGGCACCACCGCCCGCCCCCGCCGAGCCGGAGGCGACTCAACTCAAGGGCAGGGTGGTGGCCACCGGCCAGGCCAGCAGCGCCGTACCCACCAGGGCCGGCAGCCACCGCGGCGCGCCGGCCCGGCGCAGCACCGCCGCCCAGGCCGCCTGCCAGCCGACCAGTACCGCGAAGAGCGGCACCACCAGCAGCACGAACCCGGGCGCCAGCCCCACCACGGCCGAGGCGGTCAGGGCCAGCACGGCTATCCCGCCGACGGCCGCGTACCGCCCGCTGCGCCGGGCCGACGCCAGCTCCGCGCCGGTGAGGAAGACCAGGCAGCCGGCGGCCACCACGGGCAGCAGCCACCACCGGGCGCCCACCGGCAGCGCCGAGGTCAGCCCGAGGTGGATCGGCACGGCGACGGCGGTCAACGCGTACCCGGTGAGCAGGACGGCGGCGACCGCGGACCGGGCCGGCGCGCGGTGGGCGACCGGCGCGGGCGCCGGGGGCGACGTGGCGGCCGGCAGCGGCCACCAGCGCGCGGCGGCACCCAGCAGCACGCCGGTGACCAGCAGGAACCCGGTTACGTGCCCGCCGACCGCGAGGGGAAGCCGGGCGGTCGGCGCGACCGCGCCGACCAGCGCGCCCAGCGCCGCCGCGGACGCCGCCACCGCCAGCACCGCCGGGGTCGGGGCGGCCGGCCGGGACGGCCGGGTCCGGCGGCCGAGCAGCAGGGCCGCCAGCGGGACGAAGCCGAGCCCGAACCCGAGCAGCAGCAACCCGGCCGGCGCGAGCCGGGCGACAGGTCGCGGCGGGTCTCCGCCGCCACCCACCCACGCCGCGACCTCGTCGTGGGTACGACCGGCGAAGAGCACCGAGATGTGCTCGAACCCGGGTACGACCACCAGCCGCCGCCCGACACCCCGGCGCGACGTCGCCTCGGCGGTCTCCCGGAACGCGGGGAACTCCGCGCCGCCGACGATCAGCAGCAGCCCCTCCGGGCGGCCGTCGGGCAGGTCGTCGGAGTCCGGCAGCGAGATGGCGACGGTCCGGGCGACGTCCGGGTGCCCGGCGGCGTAGCGGGTGACCGCGCCCGCGCCCATCGAGTGTCCGACCAGGACGATCCGCGCCGGGTCGACGTCGGGCCGGGTACGCAGGTACCCGACGGCGACGGTCAGGTCGTGCTCCAGGACGGCGCGCAAGTCGGCGGCGTCCCGCCCGGCACCGGGCAGCCGGGCCGGGTTGGCGCCGTGCCCGGCGAAGTCGAGCAGCAGCGCGACCGCGCCCTGCCGGGCCACCGTGTCGGCGATCGGGCGCATCAGCCGGGCCGAGCCGGCGAACCCGTGGGCGATCACCACGCCGGGCCGGCGACCGGTCACGCCGGTGGCCCGTACCTCGGTCAGCGGCACCCCGTCGACGCTGGTCTGCCGGGTGGTCAGCCCCGAGTCGGCGCGGGCCAGCCCGTACCCGCCCAGGGCCAGGGCGAGCGCGGCGAGGACCGCGAGGAGCGCGATCCGGCGCACGGCCGGCGGGGCGCCGAGGGGGCGGACCGACATGCCGGGCACCCTACCGCCCGCCCGCCGGGCCGCCGCCCCGCGCGACGCCCGGCCGGGGACGTGACGGGCGCCGCCCGGTCGCCGTCGGGCGCCGGTGGCCGGGCCGACGCACACTGGTCACATGGCTATCCCCCTGCCCCGGCCGACCGCCGTCGTCGGACTCACCCGCTCCGCCCTCGACCAGGCGTTCGGTTCGGCCGCCTCGTTCGCCGCCGTGCCGGCCCGCGCGTTCGCGGTGCTCGACGGCGTGGAGGCGCTGCTGGCCCGGATCAACGGGGTGGTGGACCGGATCGAGGGCACCCTGGACCGCACCGACCGGGTGCTCACCGACGCCGAGGCGGCGGTCCGTGAGGTCGCGGTGATCAGCGCGGCGGCGACCACCGCGATCGAGACCGCCACCGAGGTCGCCGCGGCCGCCGCCGTGGTGGTGGGTGAGGCCGAGCAGGTCTCCG
This sequence comes from Micromonospora sp. CPCC 205739, assembly GCF_036906795.1. Classification (NCBI taxonomy): domain Bacteria; kingdom Bacillati; phylum Actinomycetota; class Actinomycetes; order Micromonosporales; family Micromonosporaceae; genus Micromonospora; species Micromonospora sp. CPCC 205739. The sequence goes on from NZ_JBAKHS010000003.1 coordinate 283,785, forward strand.
GCGCGGCGGCCGTGGTGGTCGGCGAGGCCGATCGGGTGGCCCGGGCCGCCGGCACGGTGGTCGCCGAGGCGGACGCCGTCGCCGGTCGGGCCGCCGGCACGATCGTCGCCGCCGAGAAGGCCACCGCCACCGCGACCGGCCTGATGGCGGAGTACGAGCCGGCGTTGCGTCGGGCCGCGCCGATGGCGACCCGCTTCTTCGAGCAGCTCAGCCACGAGGAGGTGACCGCGGCGATCCGGTTGGTGGACGAGCTGCCCAAGCTCAAGCAGCACCTGACCGCCGACATCCTGCCGATCCTGGCCACCCTGGACCGGGTCAGCCCGGACCTGCACGACCTGCTCGACGTCACCCGGGACCTCAAGCTCGCCGTCGCCGGCATCCCCGGCCTCGGCATGCTGCGCCGCCGGGGCGAGCGCCTCACCGACGACGACCCGATCGACTGACTCCCCGGCCCGTCCCGGCGCCCGCGCCGCGCCGCGCGACTCCGGTTTGCGGCGAGTGGGGGTGTCGGGCCGCGCGGATACCCCGACTCGTCGCAAACGGTGTCGATCACGGCCGGGGGCGCGGCCCCGGATCAGCAGTCGCAGCGGACGGTGGCGCGCGGGGCGGTCAGGTCGTCGACCGGTCGCCGGGTCTCTCCGGTCGCGGTGCGCACCGGCAGGCCCTCCCGGACCCAGTACTCGTAGCCGCCCAGCATCTCCTTCACCCGGTAGCCGAGCCGGGCGAACTCCAATGCCGCCCGGGTCGCGCCGTTGCATCCCGGCCCCCAGCAGTAGGTCACCACCAGCGAACCGGCCGGCACCAGCGCGGCGGCGCGGGCGGCGACCTCGGCCGTCGGCAGGTGTACCGCGCCGGGCAGGTGTCCCTGGTGCCAGGCGTCCGGGCCCCGGGAGTCGACCACCACCAGGCCGGGCACCCGGGCGGTCAGGTCGGCGTGCACGTCGCTGACGTCGGTCTCGAAGGTCAGCCGGTCGAGGAAGTGGGCGGCGGCGACGGCGGGGTCGGCCGCCGGCACGGAGAAGGTGTACGACATGCCTCCGATCGTCGGCCGGGCGCTGCTGTCAGCGGGAGTGGCGGGAACGACGTCCTGCGCTAACATCCCGCCATGCCCCGTACGGTGGCCGTGCTGGCGTACCCGGGGATGTCGGTCTTCGAGACCGGCATCGTCACCGAGGTGTTCGGCCTGCCCCGCCCCGAGTTCGACGTCGACTGGTACGCGCTGACCGTCTGCGCGGAGCGCCCCGGGCCGGTGCCGGTGGTCGGGGGCGCCGCCCTGCACACCCCGTACGGCCTGGACGTGCTGGCCCGGGCCGCGACGGTGATCGTCCCCGGTGTGCCGGACGTAACCGCCGACTCCTCGCCGGAACTGGTCACCGCGCTGCGCCGGGCGCACCGGGCCGGCGCCCGGATCATGTCGATCTGCTCCGGCGCGTTCGCACTCGCCGGCGCCGGCCTGCTCGACGGCCGGCGCGCCACCACCCACTGGCGCTACGCCGACCTGCTGGCCCGGCGGTATCCCCGGGTCGAGGTCGACCCGGACGTGCTCTACCTCGACGACGGCGACGTGCTGACCAGTGCGGGCAGCGCCGCCGGCCTGGACCTCTGCGTGCACGTCGTCCGGCGGGACTTCGGTGCGGCGATCGCCAACGCGGTGGCCCGGCGGCTGGTGATCCCGCCGCACCGCGACGGCGGGCAGGCGCAGTTCGTCGAGGCGCCGGTGCCGGCCGACCCGGACGACGACCGGATCGCCCGGAGCATGGACTGGGCGCTGGCGCACCTCGCCGAGCCGCTGACCGTGCAGCGGCTGGCCCAGCAGGCGCACATGTCCGCCCGCACCTACCTGCGGCAGTTCGCCCGCACCGCCGGGACCAGCCCGATCCGCTGGCTGATCGACCAGCGGGTACGCGCCAGCCTGGCGCTGCTGGAGTCGACCGGGCTGCCGGTCGCCGAGGTGGCCCGCTCCGTCGGGTTCGACAGCGCGGTCACCTACCGGCACCACTTCGGCCGGACGATGCGGACCTCGCCGTCGGCGTACCGCCGGGCCTTTCAGCGCCACGGCACCTGAGCCGGTGCCGCGCGGGCGGTCAGCCGGCCGGCGGGGCGTAGAGCGCGTCGATCTCGTCCCGGCGGGGCAGCGCCACCGAGGCACCGAGCCGGCGTACGCAGGCCGCTCCGGCCGCCGCCGCCCAGTGCACCGCGTCCAGCACCTCCCGGCCCTCGCCCCAGGCCACCGCGAGCGCGGCGGTGAAGGCGTCGCCCGCGGCGGTGGTGTCGACCACGTCCACCTCGACCGCCGGCACGGGCACGTCCGTACCGTCCCGGTCGCCGTACCAGGCGCCCTCGCCGCCGAGGGTCAGCACCGCACGGGGCACCAGGTCCAGCAGCGCTCGCGGCTCCTCCCGACCCCGGCCGGTGAGCGCCCGCGCCTCGGGCTCGTTGACCACCAGCAGGTCCACCGCGGCCAGCAGTTCGGCCGGTACCTGCCGGGCCGGCGACGCGTTGAGGATGACCCGGGCGCCGGCCTCCCGGGCGGCCACCGCCGCCGCGGTCACCGTCTCGACCGGGATCTCCAACTGTGCGACCAGCACGTCCGCCTCGCGTACGGCGTCCAGTTCGCCGGCGGTGAGGCCGGTGAAGGCGGTGTTGGCCCCGGGGGTCACCAGGATGGCGTTCTCCCCGGCGGCGTTGACCATGACCAGCGCCACCCCCGACGCGCCGTAGACCACCCGCAGCTGGCCGGTGTCCACCCCGGCGGCGGTGATCCGGGCGCGCAGAGTGACACCGAAGGCGTCGGAGCCGATCGCGCCGAGGAAGGCGCAGGACGCGCCGGCCCGGACGGCGGCGATCGCCTGGTTGGCGCCCTTGCCGCCGGGCACCGTCACGAAGTCGCTGCCGAGCACGGTCTCCCCGGGCCGGGGCAGCGCCGGGCCGGTGCCGACGAGGTCCATGTTCGCGCTGCCCACCACGACGACCCGGGTCTGCCGCACCACGACCTCCTGCCCACCTGCACGCTGCGGGGAGTCTAGGACCCGCCGGCCGCCGGGGACGGCGGGGGCGGGAGGCCGGCTCAGGCGGCCCGGGCGGTGTACCGCTCGCCGCGCCGCTCGACCACCAGCGGCAGGCCGAAGGTCTTGGAGAGGTTGTCCCCGGTGAGCGTCTCGGCGAGCAGCCCCTGCGCGACCACCCCGCCCTCGCGCAGCAGCAGCGCGTGGGTGAAGCCCGGCGGGATCTCCTCGACGTGGTGGGTGACCAGGACCAGGGCGGGGGCGTCCGGGTCGTACGCCAGCTCGGCCAGCCGGGCCACCAGGTCCTCGCGCCCGCCGAGGTCGAGCCCGGCGGCCGGCTCGTCGAGCAGCAGCAGCTCGGGGTCGGTCATCAGCGCGCGGGCGATCTGCACCCGCTTGCGCTCGCCCTCGGACAGCGTCCCGTACGCCCGCTCGCCGAGGTGCCCGACGCCGAGCTGGCCGAGCAGCGCGCGGGCCCGGGACTCGTCGGTGCGGTCGTAGCTCTCCCGCCAGCGGCCGACCACCGACCAGGCGGCGGTGACCACCACGTCGCTGACCCGCTCCTCGGCGGGGACCCGCTCGGCGAGGGCGGCGGTGGAGAGCCCGATGCGCATCCGCAGCTCGTTGACGTCGGTGCGGCCGATCCGCTCGCCGAGCACGTGCGCCGTCCCGGTGGTCGGGTGCAGCCGGCCGGCGGCGAGGTTGAGCAGGGTGGTCTTGCCCGCGCCGTTGGGGCCGAGGACGACCCAGCGCTCGTCGAGCTCGACCCGCCAGTCCAGATCGTGCAGCAGCGCGGTGCCGGAGCGCTTGACGCCGACGCCGTCGAGGCTGACCACCAGATCCGCGTCCACGGGTGCGGGGGCGGCAGGGGCGCCTGCGGCGCCGGGGATCAGGTCACCAGTCACCGCTCCATCCAACCACGCAACCCGCGGGGTGCCCCCCACGGGCGAGGCCGCGGCCATAGGGTGAGGCGCCGTGTCGTTGGTCACCACAACCGGAGGACGTGCCATGCCCGATCGAGGTCAGGAGCGGCGCGGATGAGCGCGGTCATCGAGATCGAGGGGCTGCGCAAGACGTTCCACACCATCCGGCAGGGGCGCCGGGTCGCGGTGGACGGTTTCGACATGCTGGTCGAGGCCGGGCAGGTGCACGGCTTCCTCGGCCCGAACGGCTCCGGCAAGACCACCACCCTGCGTGCCCTGCTGGGGCTGGTGAGCGCCGACAGCGGCCGGATGAGCGTGCTCGGGGCGCCCGCGCCGGAGAAGTTGGCCCGGGTGGCCGGCCGGGTCGGCGCGATCGTGGAGAGCCCGCAGTTCTTCGGCAACTTCACCGGTCACCGCACGCTGCGGCTGCTCGCGGTGGCCGGCGGGGTGCCGACCGGCCGGGTCGACGAGGTGCTGGAGCAGGTCGGGCTGCGCGACCGGGGCGAGGACCGGGTCAAGGGCTACTCGCTGGGCATGCGGCAGCGGCTGGCCGTCGCCTCCGCCCTGCTCAAGGATCCCGAGCTGCTGATTCTGGACGAGCCGGCGAACGGGCTGGACCCGGCGGGCATCCGGGAGATGCGGGACCTGATGCGGTCGCTGTCGGACGCGGGGGTGACGGTGCTGGTCTCCAGCCACATCCTGGCCGAGATCCAGCTGATCTGCGACCACGTCACGATCATCTCGCGGGGCCGTCGGGTGGCGGCGGGCCGGGTGTCCGAGGTGCTGGCCGGCTACGACCAGCACGAGTGGCACCTGCGGGTGGCCGAGCCGGCCCGGGCGGTCGAGCTGCTGGGGGCGGCGGGCCTGCCGGTCACCGCCGGCCCCGACGGGCTGCTGGTGGTCGGCGGCGCGGACGACCCGGAGCTGATCGCCCGCACGCTGGGCGAGCAGGGGCTCTGGGTGCGCGAGCTGACCCCGATCCGCCCGGATCTGGAGAGCGTCTTCCTGGAACTGACCGGCACCGCACCGCATCCGACAATGCCGCGGCAGGTGGGCGAGGCCGCCCTGCCCGGGGAGGGACCCGCCGAACCGATGATCGACCTCGACGCCACCACCGGCCGGAGGGTGGACGCGTGAACCTCGTCCGCGCCGAGCTGGAGCGGCTCGCCGCCCGCCGTTTCGTCCAGCTGATGCTGGTGCTGCTGGCCCTGGCCTTCGCCATCACCACCGCCACCACCCTGGTCGGGTCGCACCAACCGTCGGCCCGCGAGCTGGCCGCGGCGGAGGCGCAGCTCGCCCAGGTGATCGGCGGCATGGAGGCCGACCACCAGTACTGCCTGAAGGTCAAGGCGGGCGAGCTGCCGGTCGACGAGGACAGGTACCTGCCGGCCGACTGCAGCGAGGTGGACCCGGTGCTGCAGGACCGGCTGCCGGTGGTCGCCGACTTCCTTAGCGGGGTCTTCGTCTTCGGCCAGCAGGCGGGTCCGCTGCTGTACTTCCTGATCGCCTTCCTGGTGCTCTTCGGCTTCCTGGTCGGGGCCTCGTACATCGGCGCCGACCTGAACTCCGGCGGGGTGGTGAACCTGCTGCTGTGGCGACCGCGACGGCTCACCGTGCTCGGTGCGAAGCTGGGCACGCTGCTCGGGGTGGTGGCGCTGCTGTCGGTGGTGGCCACGGTGGTCTACCTGGGCACGTTCTGGACGATCGCGCAGACCGCCGGGCTGCCGGGCCGGCTCGACGCGACGTTCTGGCAGGACCTGGCCGGCCGCTACGGGCGCGGCCTGGTGCTGGTGCTGCTCGCCACCGCACTGGGCTTCGGCATCGCCACGCTGGGCCGGCACACCTCCGCGGCGCTCGGCGCGGTGGCCGCGTACGCGGTGGTCTGGGAGCTGGGCGCGCGGGTGGTGTTCGAGATCCTCGACGTGGCCCGCCCGGACCTGCTGATGCTCTCCACCTACGTGGCGGCCTGGCTCACCGGCCGGATGGAGCTCACCGACAACCAGGCCTGCCGGAACGTGACGGCCTTCGACGTCTGCGACGGCACGTACACGATCACCTCGTCTCCTGCCCTGCTGGTGCTGCTGGCCCTCGCCGGCGCGGTGACGGCGGGCGCCTTCGCGGTGTTCCGCCGGCGCGACCTGATCTGACCGGCCGCGCCGGGGCGGGCGACCGCCCCGGCGCGCGGCCCGGCAGCCACCGGCCGACCCCGGCGGGATCTTGCCGCGGGCAGGCCGGTGGTGAAGAATTCCTTCACATGGCGGGTGGCGGACGGCGACGGATGTCAGCCGACGGTCGACCCGAAGACCTCGTCCCGGACGGCGTCCAGCGCGGTGCGCAGCGCACCCCGCAGGATCGGCTCCTCGGTCAGCCCGGTCGGCACCACCCGGGGCCGGACCAGCGTGATCGCGGCGACCTCGTGCTGCACCCGCTCCGCCAGCGCCGCACCGCCGGCCTGCCCCACCTCCCCGGCGAGCACCACCAGCGGCGGGTCCAGCACCACGCAGGTGCTGGCCACGCCGAGCGCCAGCCGCCGGGCCAGCTCGTCGAGCATCGGGCCGCCGGTCGTCCCGGCGGCGACGGCGGCGCGCACCGCGTCGGCCGCGCTCCCGGCGTCGAAGCCGTGCTCCCGGGCCACCGCGCGGACCGCGTCCGCCCCGGCGAGCTGCTGGAACGCCGGCTTGGCCCGACGGGAGACGTCGCGCGGGATCGGCACCCCGGGCACCGGCAGGTAGCCGATCTCGCCGGCCGCGCCGCTGCTGCCGTGGTGCAGCCGCCCGCCGAGCATGATCGCCAGACCGACGCCGGCACCCACCCAGACCAGCACGAAGTCGGCCAGCCCCTGGGCCGCGCCGGACTGCGCCTCGGCGACGGCGGCCAGGTTGACGTCGTTCTCGAAGACCACCGGGGTGTGCAGGTCCTCGCGCAGCGCGGCGAGCAGGCCACGGTGCCAGCGCGGCAGGTTGAAGGCGAAGGTGATGTCGCCGGTGCCCGGGTCCACCAGGCCGGGGGTGCCCAGCACCACCCGCCGCACGCTGGACAGCTCCGCGCCGGCGCTGCTCGCCGCCCGGACCACCGCGGTGTGCACCACGCCGACCGGGTCGTCGGTGTCCCGGGTGGACTGCTCGACCCGGCCGATGACCGCCCCGGTGATGTCGGCGCACGCCGCCACCACCCGCTCGGCGCCGACGTCCACGCCGACCACGTGCGCGCTGCCCGGACGCACCGCGTAGAGCTGGGCGTTCGGGCCCCGCCCGCCGGCCTGCTCACCGACCCGGGTGACCAGCCCGCGCTCCTCCAGCCGCTCCACCAGCTGGGAGGCGGTGACCTTGGAGAGGCCGGTCAGCTCGCCGAGCCGGGCCCGGGTCAGCGGGCCGCGTTCGAGCAGCAGTTCCAGTGCCGCCCGGTCGTTGAGCGCCCGCAACAGGCGGGGGGTGCCGGGCAGCCGCGTCGCACTCATGCCTCGTCCTCTAGTTTCCTTGAGCTTCTGCCAACCGAATCGACCTGCAGTTGGGTGCCCGTAGCGTATCGGCCACCCCGCACCGGAGTACTCGGACGACCGACCGCTCCCGGTGCGACACTCGTGCCGTCCGGCACCGAAGGGGGAAGTCACGTGCGGCTGGATCCAGGATTGCGCCGGCTCGCGCTCGGCACGCTGCTCGCCGCGTATCCGGGGCCGGTGCCACCGGACTGGGCCGTCGACCTGATCGGCGAGGGGCTGGCCGGGCACACCCTGTTCGGCACCAACGTCCACGACCCGGCGCAGGTGGCGGCGAGCACCGCGGCGCTGCGCGTCGGCCGGCCGGACGTGCTGATCGCCATCGACGAGGAGGGCGGCGACGTCACCCGGCTGGCGCACGCCACCGGCAGCCCGTACCCGGGCAACGCCGCGCTCGGCGCGGTCGACGACACCGCGCTCACCCGCCGGGTCTACGCGGCCATCGGCGCCGAACTGGCCGCCCTCGGCATCACGGTCAACCTCGCCCCCACCGTCGACGTCAACACCGCCGACGAGAACCCGGTGATCGGCACCCGCTCGTTCGGCGCCGACCCGGGCAGGGTCGCCGCGCACTCCGCCGCCGCCGTCGAGGGCCTCCAGTCGGTCGGTGTCGCCGCCTGCGCCAAGCACTTCCCCGGGCACGGCGCCACGGTGGCCGACTCCCACCACGAGCTGCCCACCGTGGAAGCGTCGCCGGCCCTGCTGCGCGAGCGCGACCTGCCGCCCTTCGCGGCGGTCGTCGAGGCGGGCGCCCGGGCCGTCATGACGGCGCACATCCGGGTGCCGGCGCTGACCGGGGACGGACCGGCCACGTTCAGCCGGGCCGTCCTGGTCGACCTGCTGCGCGGCGAGTACGGCTTCACCGGCACGGTGATCACCGACGCGCTGGAGATGCAGGGCGCCGCGCTGGCCGCCGGCGGGGTCGGGCCGGCCGCGGTGCGCGCGCTCGCCGCCGGCGCCGACCTCCTCTGCATCGGGGCTAAGGTCGACGCCGCGCTGGTCGAGCACGTGGCCGGCGAGATCGTCGCGGCGATCGGCGACGGCCGGCTGGAGCGCGCCCGGGTGGAGGAGGCCGCCGGCCGCACCGCCGCGCTCGCCGCCTGGACCCGGGCCGCCGGCACGACGTCGGCCGCCGTCACCGATCTCGGCTACGCCGCCGCGCGCCGGGCGGTCCGGGTCGAGGGTGACCTCACCGGGCTGGCCCGGCCGCTGGTGGTGCAGCTGCACGCCGCCTCCACCATCGCCGAGGGCCGGGTGCCGTGGGGCCTGGGCCCGCACCTGGCCGGCCTGGAGGAGGTACGCGTCGTCGCCACCGAGACCGATCCCGCCGCGCTGGGTCGGCTCGCCGACGGCCGGTCGATCGTGCTGGTGGGGCGGCACCTGCACCGGCTGCCCGGCGCCGCCGAACTGGTCGACGCGCTGGCCGCCGCGTACCCGGTGACGGTGGTGGAGATGGGCTGGCCGGGGCGCTGGCGGCCGACCGGCGCACGCGCCTTCGTCACCACGTACGGGGCGAGCCACGCCAACGGCCGGGCGGCGGCCGAGGCGCTCGGCCTGGCCGGCTGAGACCGGACGCGCCGGCGCTAGGCGGCGGGGGCGTCGGGGTCGGCGGCGGGCGGCGCCTGGTGCCGGGGGGCGAGCCCGACCAGGCTGTCGACGCCGGTGATCCGCAGCACCCGGGCCACCACCGGCTGCGGGTCGACCGCGCGGAGGCTGGCGCCCCGGCCGACGGCCTCGGCGGCCCCGCGCAGCAGGGCGGCCACCCCGGTCGAGTCCAGGAAGGGCACCTCGGCGAGGTCCACGACCAGCTCCACCGTGTCCGGCAGGTCGAGTGCGGTGTCCACGGCGTCCTGGAGCACGGCGGCCGTGGCGATGTCGAGGTCGCCGACCGGCCGGAGGACGATCCGCCCGCCGTCCTCGCTGCGCCTGTCCACCCGCATGTCCGCTCCTCGTCGAGCTGCCGTCGTCGCGGCACGACGATACCCGCGCGACGGCCCGGCGGCCCGGTTCCGGTCGGCCACTCCCCCGCCGCGCACGCTCCGTCACTGTCGCCGCCCGCCGGATCGAAAGCTTCCCATCGCAGCTCAAGTCCAGTACCGGACACGCCGAAACGGTCGGTTGCCTCTTGCCCAAGCGTCGATCCGTACGTAGCGTCACCATCAGCGGGACCGACCGGCGTACGCCGGCGGCACGGAGGGCCTGGGGGAAGGCTGCGGACCGTGGATTCGGCCCGGAATCCACGGTCCGCGCCCTGCCGCCACGACGCCGGCGCGGTCAGCCCAGTCACCGGGGATAGACGCCGTACGACCGCCAGCCCCGGTCCGGGAAGCCGGCCGCGTCGGCGACCCGGGCGGAGGCGAGGTTGCGCGGGTCGTGCCGGTACGTCGGGACGGCGCCCTCGTCGAGCACCCGCCGGGCGGCCTGGGCGACCAGCCGGCGGGCCAGGCCCCGGCCCCGCGCGGCCCGCACCGTGGCCACCGCCAGCTCGTGTCCGTGGCCGTCGTGCCGCTTAATCCCGACCCCGGCCAGGAAGCTGCCGTCGGCGTCCCGGGCCACCAGCACCTCCCGGTCGAACAGGTGCAGCCAGGACGGGAACGCCGGGTCGGTCGGCGGGACCCACTGCCCCGCCTCGGGTAGCGGCGCCGGGTCCAGGCACCACCGGAAGGTGTCGTCGGCCAGCATCCAGTCCGGCTGGCCGACGGCGGCGGGCAGCGCCGCCAGCAGCTCGGCCTCCGGCCCGCGGGCCAGCGCGCGGATCGCCTCCACCCGCTCCGGCGGCACCGAGAGCACCGTGCTGCCGGCGGCCTGCACGGCGATCGCCGGACGCAGCCGCCCGTCCCAGGCCGGTCGCCCCCGCCGCCGCGAGGCGACGACGTGCAGGCCGGGGCCGGCCGGCCACTGGCCCAGCCAGGTGGCCAGGTGCAGGTGGAGCCGGCGGTCGAGCACCGCGCACCTCCCTCACCCGCTCGGGTACGACCACCTCGTCGTGATCACCGTACGCCGCCGCGGCCGCGGTGGCGTCCCGTTCGGCGGGGGCACCGGCCGGTTGAAGACCTGATCGCCGGGGTAGACGTACCGAACAACACCGATGCCCGGGAACCTGAGACATCGATCGACCGTCATATTCATTTCCATACATGTACAACTTCTTTTGGGACGGTAATGGTCATGCCGAATCAGCCGAATGACCGGTACCAGCAGGACACCGCGAGGATCTGGCGGGCGGCCGAGGCCGCCGGACGGTTTCCGGCCCAACCGCCGTACCGGGAGGCACGGACGGGGCGCGGGGTGAACGCCGCGCTCTCCTGGGGCGACCTCAACAGCCTGCCCGCCGGCGTCTCCTCCCGGCGCGGCCTGACCGCCCGCTGACCGCACCGGGGAAAGCGGCGACACACCCGGGGCGTCCAGCCGGGGCTTTCGCACACCTGTCGGGTAGCTTCTTGTGGTCCGATCCCGGCCTACGACAGGAGAAGCTCCGCGCATGGGCAAGAAGACGATCCACGTCTCCGACTTCAGTGGCACGCTGCTGGGGACCGACGACGAGGTGGTCAAGGTCGTCGTGCTGGACCACCCTGACCTGGTGGCCGGGCCCGTGCAGCTGGACGCCACCCCGGTCGAGGTGGAGAGCATCGACGACGCGGCGCTGGACGTGGCGGTCGTGGAGATCCACGACCGGCACGGCGGCGGCGAGCCGCGCCGGGTGGTGCTGACCGCCAGCGAGTTCGACGCGATGGCCACCGACGTGCCGATGGCCCAGCTGCTGCGCACCGCCGAGCGGGTCCGCCCGACGAAGGCTCGCAAGAGCGCCGAAAAGATCGACTACGGCACCATCGAGTACGCCGGCCGACCGCACCGGGGCCGGGTCACCGAGGAGGAGGCCCGGCTGGTGCGTGAGCAGCTGGACGAGGTGAACAAGCGCCTCGCCGACGCCGGCATCCGGCAGATCGACCCGGCCGACCCGGAGCACGTCACCCGGTACGGCTTCCCGACCGCGTCCTGATCCCGGGCGCCCTCAGCCCTTCTCGGCGGCCGACCGCACGGCGGCCTGGATCGCCGCGTTGATCGCCTCCTCGGCGGCGACCTTGTCGACGCCGAGGCCGGTGAGCACGCCGTCGCCGTCCTCGTGCTCCAGCAGGGCGAGCAGGATGTGCTCGGTGCCGATGTAGTTGTGGCCCAGCCGCAGCGCCTCGCGGAAGGTCAGCTCCAGCACCTTCTTCGCCGGCGCGTCGTACGGGATCAGGGCCGGCACCTCGGCGCCGGACGACGGCGGCAGCGCGGCCGTTCCGGCCTCCCGCACCCGTTCCAGCGGCACGCCCGCCGCCACGATCACCCGGGCGGCGATCGCCTCCGGTTCGGCGAGCAGGCCCAGCAGGATGTGCTCGGGCCGGATCTCGGTGTGCCCGCCCGCACGGGCCTCCTCCTGGGAGGCCATCACCACGTTGCGGGCGGGCAGGGTGAACCGGGCGAAGCCCTGCTGCGGGTCCAGGGGCGCGTCCGTGGACCTGGGGACGAAGCGCTTCTGCGCGGCCTGCTTGGTCACGCCCATGCTCCGGCCGATGTCGGTCCAGGAGGCGCCCGAGCGCCGGGCCTGGTCCACGAAGTGGCCGATCAGGTGGTCGGCGACGTCGCCGAGGTGCTCGCCGACGACGACCGCGTCGGCGAGCTGGTCCAAGACGTCGGGGCGGGCCTTCTTGATCCCCTGGATCAGGTCGTCGAGGCGTACGGGGTTGCTCATCTGCACAGGATCCGTCATGCGTCAACCATAGGTTGACGCCATGGTTCCGTCAACCATGAGTTGACGATCTCGCGCGCCCGTCGTCCGGTACGGTCGACGGCCGAAAGATGGTGCGCGAGCGCGTCGTCGGTGGGGAGGGTCGGAACTCATGCGGCTGCACGTGGGCTGTGCGATGTGGACCCACCGGTCGTGGCAGGGACGGCTGCTGGCCCACCCCCTCGCGGCCCACCTGCGGCTGCGGCACTACGCCGGCTGGTGCAACGCCGTGGAGGGGAACACCACCTTCTACGCCACGCCGGCCCGCGACACGGTCGCCTCGTGGGCGGACCAGACCGATCCCGGCTTCCGGTTCCTCCTCAAGCTCCCCAAGCTCATCACCCACGAACGCCGCCTCGCCGACGCCGACGAGGCGCTCGGCGCCTTCCTGGACGCCATCGAGCCCCTCGGCTCCCGGGTGCACGCCCTCTGGATCCAGCTGCCGGGCTCGTTCGGCCCGGGCGACGTCGCCACGCTCGCCCGCTTCCTGCACCGGCTCCCCCGGTCCCACCGGTACGCCGTGGAGGTCCGCCACCCCGCCTTCTTCGCCGACGCCGCCGCCGCGCGGCTGCTCGAAGCGGCCCTCGCCGCCGTGGCCGCCGAATGGGTTCCCTTCGACACCACCGCGTTCTTCGCCAGCCCGCCGACCAGCGACGCGGAACGGGATGCCTGGACCAAGAAGCCGCGCCTGCCGCTCCGGTCGTCGGCGTTGACCGACCGGCCGATCGTCCGGTACCTCGGCCGCGACGACACCGCACGGACGGTCGAGGGCTGGCAGCACTGGGTCGACGTGGTCGCCGGCTGGCTGCGCGAGGGGCGCTCGCCGACCTTCTTCGTCCACACCCCGGACAACGCCGACGCGCCGGTGCTCGCCCGCCGCTTCCACGACGACGTACGCGCCCGGGTGCCCGGCCTGGAGGCGCTGCCCCAGCCGCTGCCGACCGAGCCCCTGACCCTGTTCTGAGCCGGGCTCAGTCACCCGGCGACGATGTTCCCGCCGGTGGTTCGGCGGCCGGCCGTCACGTCACCGGCTTGCTCGACACGCAGTACACGTCGCCGGAGTTGGCGTCGTGCGGCAGCGCGAGCAGGTGTGCCGCCATGTCGTCCGCGGACATCCAGCGCTGGAACGTCATCGACTTGTCGTCGCCCAGCGCGACGTCGAAGCCGTCGAAGCCGAGCGCGGTCAGGCGCTCGAGACACCGATGGGCGACGCCGCGCGCGATCGTGGTGAATTCGAACGACAGGGCGGGCAGCGGGCGGCTCAGGCCGGCCAGCACCGCGTCCTCGAAACCCTCCACGTCGATCTTGGCGAAGGCCGGCACGCCGTACCGGTCCATCAGCGCGTCGACGGTGACGACCGGGACCTCGATCTCGGAGTCCCACACCTGGCCCTCCCAGCCGCCCGCACCCTCGGCCGCCCGCACGAAGTGGGAGGAGGCGGTCGACACGGTGGGGTTGGCGGAGTTGACGTGGAACCGCACGCTGCCGGCGACTGCCCCGCAGGCCGCCTCGACCAGCGTCACCTGATCGTCGCCGCCGTAGATCGCCCGCAGGGCGCGCAGGCAGAGCAGCTGCGGCTCCACGGCGACGACCCGGGCCCCGAGGCGGCGGAAGCTGCCGATGTGGTCACCCACGTGCGAGCCGATGTCGAAGACCAGATCCCCGCTGGTGACGAACCGGGAGTAGAAGGCGTCCATCCGCGCGTCGCGCTCGGGGTCGCCGTAGTAGACCTCCAGCGACCGGCGCAGGAGGGACGTGGCCGGATCTTTCCTGAGCGCCGCGATCCTGGCGGCGACCGTGTCCGTCATCTGTCTGTGGTCCAGTCCGTGAGGTGGGTGGGGGTGGGCGGAGGACCTACGGTCCGAAGGCGGTCAGGAACCGGTCCCGGAAGGTGTCCATCCGCCAGACCGGGGCCTGCGGACCGGGCTTCAGCCCGTCCTGCCAACCCCACCCGGAGATCCGGTCCAGCACCGCTCGGTCGCGGGTGATGATCGTGATCGGCACGTCGCGGCTGGCGTTCTCACCGGTGATGACCGTGGCGGGCTGGTGGTCGCCGAGGAAGATGAACACGAGGTCGTCGTCGCCGTAGGTCTCCACGTAGGAGATGAGCGTGCTCAGCGTGTACTCGATGGATTGCCGGTAGTCGGCCCGGATGCGGGTGGTGGCGCGCCGCACCTCGCCCTTCGCGCCCCCGCCGGCGGCCTGGTCGTGGAAGATCGCGCCGTCACCGACGTCCGTCCAGTCGACCATCCGCGGGACGGGCGTCCAGGGGGCATGGCTCGACACCAGCGCGATCTCCGACATCACCGCGCGGCCGTCCTGCTTCGCCTGCTCCAAGCGTCGCCAGCTGGCCAGCGTGTACTGATCGGGCATCGTGCCGAAGCTGAACTTCGGGCCCCGGTACGCGAGCTTGCCGGCGTCGTAGAACCGGTCGTAGCCGTAGAAGGACCCCTCCGGCCACGCCCTGGTGACGGCGGGCATCACGCCCACGGTCCGCCAGTCCGCCCGCCGGAAGGCGCCGCCCAGGGTCATCCGGTCGCTCGCCAGCAGGGTGCGGTGGCGCTGCTCGTTGTCGATCCAGAGCCCGGAGAGCAACGTGGCGTGGGCCAGCCAGCTGCCACCGCCGAACGTCGGCGAGGTGAGGAAGCCGCTCCGCGCGTCGAAGCCGGCCGCGCGCAGCCGGCTGGTCCCGCCGTCGAGGACCGCACCGACCTGCGGCGCGTACGCCCGGTCCTCGACCGCGTCCCGGCCGTAGCTCTCCACGAAGGCGATCACCACGTCCTTGCCGCGTAGCGCGGTCAGTAGCTGGTCGCCCGGCGTGTCCCGGAACGGGTCCGCCTCGACCACGGCGGAGAACGTCCTGCGGTCGTTGAGACGCAGGCGTACCTGGAAGCCGTGGCCGTTGGCCAGGGTGGTCG
Organism: Micromonospora sp. CPCC 205739; assembly: GCF_036906795.1. Classification (NCBI taxonomy): domain Bacteria; kingdom Bacillati; phylum Actinomycetota; class Actinomycetes; order Micromonosporales; family Micromonosporaceae; genus Micromonospora; species Micromonospora sp. CPCC 205739. Next base: position 298,898 of record NZ_JBAKHS010000003.1, read on the forward strand.
CGGACGTGTCGGCCACCGGTACGTCCGGGGCCACCCGCACGCCGAACGCGGCGCAGGCCACCCAGACGACCACCAGCGCCGCCACGACCCGGGTGGTGCCGGTGTGGTGCCGGACCACCAGGCGACTCAGCCGCAGCACCGAGAGCGTGACCAGGACGGGCAGGGCGACCGCGACCAGCGCCAGGGCGACGGCGGCGCCGATCGCGGCGGGCCGGCCGGTCGACTCGGCGAGGAACGCGAACGCGTCGTCGAGCAGCGCCCAGTCGAGCACCAGGTCGAACGCCCGGCTCAGCGATGCGGAGAACCCGAGGTCGAGCAGCTTCAGCACGCCCAGCAGGCCGAGGGCCACTCCGGCGAGCGTCGCGACCGGCCGCCTCCCCCGGGCTGGCAGGGCGAGCAGCAGGGCTACGACCAGCAGCGCCTCCAGGGGGATCCGCACGAACGCTGCCGGCGTGAACCGGCCGAAGTCGTACGGCACGGTGAGCACGAGCAGCACCAGCAGCGCGGCCAGGACGGTCGTCAGCCGGGCCCAGCCGGAGCGCTTCGTCCGGCCCTCGTCGGCGGCACCGGTGCCGTCTCCGCCCACCGCCGGGTCGTCGTCCCGCACCGCCCGCCGTCCCTGGATCGGTAGCCGACGTACCCGCGTCAAGAGCGACAACCTGGGGGTCCTTCCGGATGATCGTGGTGGAGCGGCATGCGGCGCCGACTCAGTCCCGGGCCACGGTGACCTTCGGGCGCTCGTGCCACGGCAGCCCGCCCGTCGTGCCCACGGCCAGCCCGCTGCGCGCGGAGTCGGCGCCCTGATCGGCCCGACTGCCCAGATGGGTCAGCATGCCCGAGTGCATCGGGATCTGCATCGTCCCCGGGTGAGCCGGGGTGTCCCCGCCGGCCGGGGCCCGGCGGGTCGTCCACAGCCACCTGACGTCACGGCCGAACGACTCGACGAGCAGCGCCAGCGCCACCACCAGTACGACGATCGTCAGCGGCCTGGCCAGCACGTCCGCCATCGCCACCGTCAGCAGCACGCCCTGGATCGCCGCGACGACCTTACGCCAGTAGCGCGGCGGCAACGATCCACGCATCCACGGCAGCACCCAGCTGGCGGCGACGAAGGCGTACCGCATCCCGCCGATCGCGAACACCCAGCCGCCCGCCGACGGTGCCACGTGGACGCAGAGCACCAGCACGAGGAAGGAGTCGATCTCCATGTCGAAGCGCGCGCCCAGCTCGCTGGTGGTTCCGGTCCGTCGGGCCGTGTACCCGTCCACCGCGTCGAGCGCCAGCGCCACGGCGGTGAGGGCGACCATCAGACCGATCGGTGCCGGCCGGTCGAGCGACTCCGCCGCCAGTGCCGTCACGCCGCCGACGAGGATCGCCCGGCCGAGGGTCACCCGGTCGGCCGGGCTGAGACCGCGCGCGCCCGAACGGGACATCCCCCGGTTGAGCAGGGCGCACAGGACGATCCCGTACCCCAGCCCCGCCAGCCAACCCGCCGCGCCGAGACCGACTGTTCCGGCGAGCGCCGCCAGCAGAAGGACCTGCACGATCAGTCCGATTACCGGACCAGTCCGAACCGTGGGCATCGTGCCTCCGTGACTATGAATTGCGACCCTGACCGTCAACACGAGAAATACGGCCGATCGGTTCGTTCTGGACGCAGGTCGACATGGCCGCGCTGCCCGGACCGCTCGTGCGCGAGCTGCCCCGCGCGGCCGAGCGCGAGTCAACGGGTCGGGAAGACACGCGAACTCGACGCTCGGCCGCCAGGGCTGCCCGCCGGGTGTCGTGGACTGCGGGCGTACCGGGCGCAGGTTGAGTGTCAGTCGTCGATTGCCTGGTAGACCGTGGTCCAGAAGTCGTGGATGAGCCGCGCCGAATCCGGGACGGACATCCCTACCTGGGTGAGCAGGATTCCGGTGAGCTGCTTGTCCGGGTCGGCGTAGGCCGAGGTGCCGCTTCCCCCGTCCCAGCCGAACTGGCCGACGGACGCGTAGTCGCCACGGTAGGTGCGCACCGCCATCCCGAAGCCCCAGCCGCCGTGCTGCCCTTGGCCGAACGACACATGGACGTTGTCGACGGCCATGGCGTGCCGGGCGGCCTGCTGCTCGGGCGCGAGGCGGTTGGTGGTCATCAGCTCGACGGCGGGCCGGGACAGAATCCGTTCGCTCCCGTGCATCCCGTCGTTCAGCAGCATCCGGAAGTAGGCGTGGTAGTCGTCGACGGTGGAGACCAGCCCGCCACCGCCGCCCTGGAACGCCGGAGGCTGGCTCCACCGTCCACCCGCGGCCTCGTCCCACACGATGAACTCTCCGGTCTGCGGGTCGGGGGCGTAGAGGGACGGCAGCCGGTCGATCTTGTCGGCGGGCACGTGGAAGCCGGTGTCCTTCATGCCCAGGGGATCGAAGATGCGTTCACGCAGGAACGTCTCGAACGACTGGCCCGTGACCCTGGCGACGAGGACGCCGAGCAGATCGTTGCTGATGTGGTACTGCCAGCGCTCTCCGGGCTGGTACATCAGCGGGAGCGTGCCAAGGCGGCGCATCCACTCGTCCGGCTCGGGCATCGGCTCGCTGGGCTTGGCCGACAGCCTCCCGACAGCCCGGGAGCATCACGCCGGGCGAGAATCGCTCGCCGCCGCCCGCCAAACCCGAGGTCGTGTCCACGGTCACGCCCACGTCCACCGACAGCCGGAACGGTCCCACTGCTCCCGAGCACCCCGTCGCCCCCAAGGGCACGAAAAAGGCTCCGGCCAGGTGGAGAACCACCAGGCCAGAGCCTTTTGTTGCTGGTGCGCCGCCAGGGACTCGAACCCCGAACCCGCGGATTAAGAGTCCGCTGCTCTGCCAGTTGAGCTAGCGGCGCTCGCTGACAACGGAGAGCACAATACCGAGCCGGCCACCCGGGCCGACATCGGGGTCACCACCCTCCGGGGGCAGCGGCGTCCGGGGTTGCTGATCACCTATCGGAAAACGCGACGGCAGGGCGGGTAAGCCGCCCTGCCGTCAAAACTGATCCGACAATCGAGTACGCGGCCCGTCAGTCGCCGCCGACCCCTCGTTACGACTGGGCGGCGTCACGGATGATCTTGGCCACCTGCTGAGGGTGGGAGACCATGACGACATGCGACGCACCGTCGACCGAGACGGTCTCCTTGGCGCCAGCGCGTTGTGCCATGAAGGCGTGAGTCTGCGCGGGAATGTTCTTGTCAAGGGTGCCGTAGATGAACCACGACGGTTTCGACTTCCAGGCCGGCTCCGCCTGGAGTTTGTCGTTGATCGCCGCCTCGGTGACCGGGCGCTGGGTCGCCGCCATGATCTTGGCCTTTTCTTCGGGGACGTCAGCGGCGAACTGCTTCCAGAACTTGTCCTGCCTGATGTAGAGGTCATTACCTCCGCCCGGCAACGGAGCGGGGGGCGCCAGGGCGTCCAGAAGCGTGCTGCCTGGGAACTTACCTGACAGGGTCGCCGCGCTCTCGCCCTTCTCCGGCGCGAATCCGGCTACGTAGACCAGCGCTTTGACGTTCTGGTTGCCGGTGGCGGCAGCAGTGATGACCATGCCGCCGTAGGAGTGCCCGACCAGCACGATCGGACCCTGGATCGTCTTGAGGACGCTGGCGGTGTAGTCCGCGTCGCTCTTCACGCCCCGCAAGGGGTTCGCGACCGCGACCACGGGGTAGTCGTCATCCTTCAGTTGGTCGATGACCTGGCTCCAGCTGGACGAGTCGGCGAAGGCGCCGTGCACCAGCACGACCGTTGGTTTGTCCTGCCGAACGGCCGCCTGAGCGGGATGTGCCGATGCGGGTTGAACTCCCACGGTGGATGTCAGTGCCAGTACGGCCAGCGCCACCCAGAAAAATTGTCGGAAGACGCGGGTCTGCTGCCTGCTTCTACGCATGCGACCACTCCTGGATTTCGCGCGACGGGCCGCCTCAGCCTTCACGCTTCGTGTGCGGCTGTCGCTCGCACCGTGCTGCGGCCCGGCGGGGCGACTGCCCCTCATTCACGTTACGCCCGCCAGCCTCGCTACGGGCGGTGACGACGTACGTCGGTGACGGGCGCAGCGCCACGGCAGAAGTCGTAGTAGGTGCAGTGGACGGCGCGGTCGTTGAGCGCGGTGACGAATTCGGCGACGTAGCGCAAGTCGCCGGCGCGGGCGATCATGGCGGCGACCAGCTCGTCGAGGACGTTGCCGGCGCACCGCCCGGCCTTCAGCCGTACGCCGTAGCCGTCGACCCCGCGACTGCGCCCCAGGTCGTGCGGGGGCAACGCCGAGCGCGTCCACGCTCACGGCAGTGCCACGGACGCGAAAAGGCTCCGGCCGAGTGGAGAACCACCAGGCCAGAGCCTTTACTGCTGGTGCGCCGCCAGGGACTCGAACCCCGAACCCGCGGATTAAGAGTCCGCTGCTCTGCCAGTTGAGCTAGCGGCGCTCGTTGGCAACGGAGAGAACATTAGCAGGTCCCCGAGCCGGGTTCCAATCCGATACCCGGCTCCCCTGTTCGGCCGAGCTTAACGGGCAAAAGCCCCGAAATCCCTCCGCCGGCCGCTCAGCGGGACCAGGATGGCGGCGTCGATACGGCACCATGTCGCCAGGCACGCGAGAACTGAGGTGGGAATGGGCAGGTTCACGCGGGCCGGGGCGATGGTGGGTGCCCTGGCCCTGGTGGCGTCGTTGGCACTGACCGGGTGCGGAAACGACCGGAAGAAGGGCGCCGAGTTCGTCGGCGGCGCGGCCCCGGGTACGGAGGCGCCCGCGGCGTCGCAGGACGCCGGGAGCTCGGCACCTGCCCAGAGCCTGACGGTGAGCCCGGCCGACGGGGCGAAGAACAAGCCGGTGAGCACCGAGATCAGCGCCCAACTGCCGGGCGGCGGCACGGTGTCCTCGGTCACCCTCGCCGCCGCCGACGGCAAGCAGGTCTCGGGCAGGATGCGGGTGGACGGTTCCGCCTGGGTGCCGTCGGCCCCGCTGAAGTACGGCACCCAGTACACCGCCACGGTGACCGGCACCGGCGCGGGCGGGGAGACCCGGCAGGGCACCAGCACCTTCACCACCATGGCGAAGCCGAAGTCGATGATCAGCTCCGGCCTCTACCTCTTCGACGACCGGACGTACGGCGTCGCCATGCCGGTGGTCGTCGAGTTCCACCCGGGCATCCCGAAGAAGGACCGGGCGGCGGTGCAGAAGCGGATGTTCGTCAAGACCGACCCGCCGCAGCCGGGCGCCTGGCACTGGGTCTACAACGGCACCCAGGCCTACTACCGGGCCCCGGAGTACTGGAAGCCGGGGACCACGCTCGACGTGCGGATCGCGCTGGCCGGCGTGCCGCTGAGCAACGGCCGCTACGGCAACGTCGACCGCACGGCGACCGCCAAGATCGGCCGCTCCTTCGAGATGAAGGTCGACAACGCCAGCAAGAAGATGACGGTGCTCCAGGACGGCCAGGTGGTCCGTACCCTGCCGGTCAGTTTGGGCAAGAAGAGCACGCCTTCCTCCAGCGGCACCCTGGTGGTGATGGAGAAGAAGGAGAAGACCGTCTTCGACACCATGGACGAGCCCGATCCGGACAACCAGTACCGCACCGAGATCGACTTCGCCCAGCGGCTGACCTGGGGTGGCGAGTACATCCACGCGGCTCCCTGGTCGGAGGGGGTGCAGGGCCGGCGGAACGTGTCACACGGCTGCGTCAACGTCTCGATGGCAATGGGCCGGTGGCTCTTCGAGCAGACGAAGATCGGCGACCCGGTCACCATCACGGGCACCGAACGCCGCATCGCGCCCGGCAACGGCTGGACGGCCTGGAGCCTGAGCTGGTCGGAGTTCGTCAAGGGCAGCGCCCTGCCGGTCCCGGACGGCGGCTCCGGCCCGCTGCTGTAGCACCAGTTGGTCGGGTCGGCGGTCACGCCGGCCCGACCGGCTCAGGGCGCGGCCCGCGCCGATGCCGACGTCGCGGCAGAACCGAGCAGCACTCGTGAAAGCCCCACATTTTACCGGTTTCTGCATGCCCCGATCGGCGTGTTCCTGTTCACGACCGGCAACCGACCGGCGCTTCCGCGCGTCAGTGGTAGAGGATGGGGCATCGGGGACCACGACTGTGAGGGAATCATGCGAGCTACCCACGACCGGCTGACCCGGCGTGCCGGGCGGCGCCGCGTACTGGCGGCGGGGCTCCTCGCCGCGACGCTGGCGTTCACCGCCGCCTGCACGGACTCCGGCGACGACAAGCCGTCGAGCTGGCAGGGCAGCGGCGAGAGCGCCCCGAAGGCCGCGGCCACCATCACCGAGCCCAAGGCCGACGCGAGCGACGTCCCGGCCTCCACCGGCATCACCTTCACCACGAAGGACGCCGAGGAGACCACCGTCGAGCTCAAGGACGCCGACGGCAAGGCCGTCGAGGGCGAACTTGCCGCCGACGGCAAGAGCTGGGTCCCCGCGGGCGCCCTGGAGTACGGCGAGAAGTACACCGCCACGGTCACCGCGACCGGCGACGACGGCAAGCCGGCCACCGCGACCAGCGCCTTCACCGTGATGCCCAAGCCCGACAAGCAGGTACGGATCACCAGCTTCCTCGGCGACAACCAGGTGGTCGGGGTGGGCATGCCGCTGATCGTCCGGTTCGGCCGGGCGGTGCCGGAGGACTACCGCGACGACGTCCAGCGCCGGATGACGGTCACCACCACCCCGGCGCAGGAGGGGATCTGGCACTGGGCCAGCCCCACCGAGGTCCGCTACCGCCCGAAGGAGTTCTGGAAGTCCGGCACCACCGTGTCGTACCGGGTGCAGGCCGGCGGCCTGCCGATGGGTGACGGCTGGTACGGCCGCTCCGACCTGACCGTCGACGTCAAGATCGGCCCGTCGGTGGTGATGCAGGTGGACAACAAGACCAAGCGGATGACGGTCACCAGGGACGGCAAGGTCGTCAAGACGATCCCGGTGAGCCTCGGCAAGAAGAGCACCCCCTCGTCCAGCGGGACCATGGTGGTGATCGAGAAGCTCCGCAAGACGGTCTTCGACACCCTGGAGGAGCTGGGCCCCGAGGAGGGGTACCGGACGAAGATCGACTACGCCCAGCGGCTCACCTGGGGCGGCGAGTTCATCCACGCCGCGCCCTGGTCGGAGGGGCAGCAGGGCAGCGTCAACGTCTCGCACGGCTGCGTGAACGTCTCGATGGCCAACGGCGCCTGGCTCTTCGCCAACACCCGCATCGGTGACCCGATCACGGTCAAGGGCACCGAGCGCAAGCTCCAGAACGGCAACGGCTGGACCGACTGGAACATGAGCTGGGACGAGTACGTCAAGGGCAGCGCCCTGCCGTACGAGGAGCCGGAGGCCACGCCGAGCGCCGAGGCCACCCCCGGCGGCGAGACACCCAGCGTCGACCCCACCCCCTGACCGACCCGGCAACGACGAAGGCCCCCTCCGCGAGGAGGGGGCCTTCGTGTCTGGGGTGACTGATGGGAATTGAACCCACGACAACCGGGACCACAACCCGGTGCTCTGCCAACTGAGCTACAGCCACCATGCCTTCCGCACCGGTCGCCCGGGCGGGTGCGGACTAATAATAGCCACACCCCCGCGGGCCGCGTCCAGCGGGTTGCGCACCGCCGGGCCGCCCGGGTCTACAGCTGCGCGGCGATCCCCTTGGCCGTCTCCACGTCCGGCCCCGGCAGGGGTACGAAGATGGTGCGGCGGTAGTACTCCAGCTCGCGGATGCTCTCCCGGATGTCGGCCAGCGCCCGGTGGGCGAGGCCCTTCTGCGGCTGGCCGAAGTACACCCGGGGGTACCAGCGCCGGGTCAGCTCCTTGATCGAGGACACGTCGATCATGCGGTAGTGCAGGTGGGCGTCGAGGCGGGGCATGTCCCGGGCGATGAAACCCCGGTCTGTCGCGATCGAGTTGCCGCAGAGCGGGGCGGTCCGCGGGTCCTTGACGTGGCTGGTGACGTACTCCATCACCAGGTCCTCGGCCTCGGCCAGGGTCACGGTGGAGCGCCGCACCTCCTCGGTGAGCCCGGACTTGCCGTGCATGGTGCGCACGATCTCCGGCATCGCCTCCAGTGCCGCCTCGTCGGCGTGGATGACCACGTCGACCCCCTCGCCCAGCACGTTGAGGTCGGGATCGGTGACGAGCGCGGCGACCTCGATCAGCGCGTCGCTGCCAAGATCCAGCCCGGTCATCTCACAGTCGATCCAGACGAGAAGGTCAGCCACCGGGACAGACTAGCCGCAGCCCAGGTGTCGCGCCTCGGCACCGCCGACGGGGCGGACCGCTAGGGTTTCCCCGTGCCAGCAGAACCCGCCGCGCCACCCACCGTCGCCTCCGACGACCAGGGGGGCCGAACGGTCCGCCGGGTCGTCACGGTGCTGGCGCTGGCGGCCGTGCTGCCGGCGCTCTACCTGCCCGGCATGGTGCACGACTTCTTCGACCTGAAGATCTACATGCGGGCGATGGACTGGTGGTCCTCCGGGCGCCCGCTCTACGACTACGTGCAGCCGGACCGGGTCCAGGGCGAGCTCTACTTCACCTATCCGCCGTTCAGCGCGCTGCTGCTGCGGCCGTTCGCGGTGCTCCCGCTGGGCGTGACCATCGCCGTCTTCACCGTGCTGACCGGGATCGGCGTGATCGTGACCACCCGCTGGCTGGTCCGCCCGGTCATCGAACGGCACGGGCTGCACCGGACGTTCGCCCTCACCGTGGCGGTGCTGCTGGTCTTCGCCGTGGAGAGCACCCGGGAGACGATCACCTTCGGCCAGATCAACATGCTGCTGGTGGTGCTGATCCTGGCGGACCTGCTCTTCGCCGTACCCGGGGGGCGGCGCTGGGCCGGGGTGGGCGTGGGGCTGGCGACGGCGCTCAAGCTCTTCCCGGGCATCTTCATCGCCTACCTGCTGGTGACCCGGCGGTGGCGGGCGGCGGCCGTGGCCAGCGCCACCGCCGCGGCCGCGACGCTGCTGGCCGCGGCCTTCGCCCCCCGGGACTCCTGGCGTTTCTGGACGCACGAGCTGTGGGCGACCGACCGGGTCGGGCGCACCGACTACACCGGCAACCAGTCGCTGTTCGGGCTGCTCAGCCGGATCGACGCGCCGACCAAACCGAACCAGCTGCTCTGGCTGGCCCTGGTCGCGGTCATCGCCGGGTACGGCCTGTGGCGGGCGGCCCGCGCCGTCCGGGCCGGTGACGAACTCACCGGGCTGGCCCTCACCGGGCTGGTCGGTGGCCTGGTCAGCCCGATCACCTGGACCCACCACATCTACTGGTTCATCCCGGCGGTGGTGGTGCTGGTGGACGCGGCGCTGCGCGCCGACCGGGACACCGTGGCCGGGACCCGCCGCCGACGCCGGCTGCTGGGGCTCGCGGTCGGCACCGGGTTGGTGATCATCTACGGGGTGGTGTCCTTCTACGACTGGGGCGTGGCCCCGGCGCGCACCGACAACCCTGCGGAGTTCGTGGTGCGCAACGCGTACGTGCTGCTGGCCCTGCTGTTGCTGGTGACCCTCCCGGTACGCCCCCGGACCGCACCGACCCAGGGATGAGTTGCACCAAATGGACAGATGTTCCGTCGAGCGACTTTCGCCGCTAATCTGACCACACCTACCTCGGACGTCTGTCGGGTAGCACCGATCCCCCGGTGAGGACGGCCCTCCGCGTCGGCAGCGCGGAGGGCCGCCTGCCATCTACGTCAGTCCGTGCCGGCGGACCGGGAGCTGCCGGGAACGGGATCGGCCGTCTCCTCGGGACGCTCCGGCGGCCAGGGCGGCAGGTCGGCGAGGGTGGCCGGGCGTCGGGCCGGTACCGCGCCGATGGCGGCCCGGGACCGCTCGGGCGCCCCGACCGACACCAGTTGCCGCTCCGGCTCCGGCGCGCCGCCGAGCCCGCTCAGCGAGCTGACCCCGAGCCGGCCGGCGAGCACCGGGACCTGGTCCGGCTCGACCACGAAGACCACCTCACGCGGGCGTACCGGGCGCAGCAGCACCAGCACCGCCAGCACGATCAGCAGCAGGCCGCCGGCCAGCGAACCCCAGGCCACCGGGCGGAACCAGTCGGAGCGCACCTCGGCCCGCAGGTCGAGGGCGAGGCCGGCGCCGCCGTCGGGGCGCATCACCACCAGGCTCAGCCGGCGCCCGGCGAGCTGCCCGGGGCTCCACTCGACCGCGCCGATTCCCTGGCGTACCCAGAAGGGGGCGTCGAGCGGGACGGCCGGGACCGCGCCGGCGGGCCCGGCGGTGGGCGCGGCGCCGGCGTCGGTCGACCGGACCGGCAGCGGCCCACGGGCCAGCGACATCCGCTCCACCGTGGCGTGCGGGACCGGGGCGAGCCACCGGCTGACCTCGTCGGCGGGTGCCAGGCCGATGAAGGCCGGCCCGTCCGGGGTCCGCGCGGTCAGCCGCAGCCGCGTCTGCCCGAGCCGGGTGAACGGGGCCTCCGCGCGCAGCAGCGCGTCGACGTCCGTCACCACGACCGCCCGGCCGGCGGTCCGCACCGGCTCGAAGCGGGCGCCGAAGCTGCCGTCGGTGCTCGCTTGCCGGGCGACCAGGCAGAGCCCACCACCCGCCAGCAGGGCCGGGATCCCGACGACCAACAGCAGCATTCCGACGAGCGCCCGCACGAACCGCATTCGTTCCGTCTCCTTCGGTGACCGGGTACCCGGCCGACCTTACCGACGGCACCGCCTTGATCTGCGCATATCGGCGGGGACGGACAGCCACCGGCCCGCCGGACGGGCGCCGACACCGCCGGTGGGCGGGAGCGGGTCAGGACTTCGGCGCCGGCTCCCGCCGGGTACGGGCGAAGGCCAGTCCACCGAGGAGCAGCCCGGCCAGCCCGGCCACCAGACCGGCGATGGCCAGCCCGGTCGCCGCTCCGTCGGAGCCCTCGTCATCGTCGTCGTCCGCCTCGGCCTGCCCGGCCGGCGACGCCCCCGGAGCGGGCGAGGCGGCGGCCGCCGAGGCCGGCGACAGGGCGAGCACCGGCGCGGGATTCTCCGGCTCCTCGCCACCGGGCGTCGGCTCCTCGATCCAGCGCGCGATGTTGCCGTCGGAGTACGTCTGCAGGGTCTTGAAGACCATCCGGTCGACCTGCGGCAGCGGCCCCATCGACACCGGGAACTCCTGGAACTGGCCGGGCTTGACCGCCGCCTCGCCGGTGGCCGTCCAGGTCAGCTTCGACACCGCCTCGGTGAGCTGGCTGCCGTGCACCTCGACCGGCGGGTCCACCTTGCGCTTCTCCACCGCCACCGTCCAGCCGGCCACCGGCATGGTGGAGACCGAGCCGACCGGCGCGTTCTCCGGCAGCACCACCTCGACCTTCGTGGTGGACGCCGTGTCGCTCTCGTTCGGCACCCGGAAGGCGAAGCGGCCGTAGGAGCCCTGGGTCGCGTCCGTCGGGTTGACGGTGACGTGCGCCGAGGCCGGTCCGGCGAAGCCGAGCACCGCCGTGGTGACGGCGGCGAACGCGAGAGCGGCGGCGGTTGCGGGACGCCGGAGACGGATCATCTGTGGGAGAGCCTTTCTCGTTACCTGATCGGCACGGTGGCGGTCACCGTGGCCTGGTCGATGTCGGAGGTGCGGACGGTGACGCGCAGCTGCCACTCGCCCGCCGCCGGGAAGCTGATCTCCCCGGTCGCGTGGTTGTCGGTCAGCGGCAGCAGCGGGATCTCGATCGGCTCGATGCCCGCCGACGGCAGGGCGGCGGTCGCCTTCCACTCGGCCACCGGCTGCGGCCGGTTGTCCCTGGTGTACGCGTACAGGTGCACCGAGTTGTTGCCCCGCTCGGCCGGGTCCAGCTCCACCTGCAGCGAGTAGATCGGGCTGGTCAGCGTGGTGGAGAAGAAGCCGGTGGCGGTACCGGCCACCTCACCGGCGGCGACCCGGGCCGGGGTGGTCTGCACCAGGGTGGTCGTCACCCCGAGCACCACCGCGGTGATCGCCAGCTCGGCCCAGATGGCCCGCCGCACCGGCACCGGGCGCTGCGCGGCGGTGCGCCGCCGCACCAGCCACCGCGAGTACGCGGCCACCGCCATCACCAGCGCGAAGAGCCCCACCTTGGCCAGCAGCAGCCGGCCGTACGTGGTGTCGACGAGTGGCCGTACGCCGCCCACCTCGATCAGCCCCTGCACGATGCCGGCGAGCAGCAGCGCCGCCACCGCCAGCGCCGCCCAGCGGGACCAGATCGGCAGGATCGCCCCCAGTTCCCGCTCGTCGGCGCGGCGCAGCAGGAAGACCGCGAGCATCACCAGGCCGCCCAGCCAGACCGCCATGCTGCCCAGGTGCACCGCGTCGACCACCACCGACACGGCCGGCGCCGGGGAGGCCGCCGGGTGCCCGGCCAGCGGCCAGGTGAACAGCGCCGCCCCGCCCAGCACGGCCAGGATCAACGCGTCGGTACGGCCGACCGGGCCCCGCGTCAGCGGGCGCAGCAGGAACGCCGCCGCCGCGAGCAGCCCCAGCCGGACCAGGTGCGCCGTGCCGTACGTGCTGCCCAGCACCTCGGTGAAGCCGTCCCCGGTGACGGCGGTCAGCCCACCCCCGGCGGTGTACGGCACCTGCAACCACAGCTCGGCCAGGGTGGCCAGGGCGAGCAGACCCACCCCCGCCCAGGCCAGCCGGGCCGGGCCGCGCCGCGACAGCCGGTGCGGCCAGAGCGCGGCGAGCACCAGGGCCGGGCCCGCCACCAGCAGCAGCCCCACGTAGCCCAGGTACTTCGCCACCTTCACCGCGGTCTCCACCACCGGGTTCGCCCGGCTCTCCGCCCCGGAGTCGGTGGGGGGCGTCGAGGGGGCGCCGACCGAGTAGGTGAACGCGCCGGAGACCGGGTGGCTGTCGGCGGAGATCACCCGGTAGCTGACCAGGTAGGTGCCGCGCGGCCCGGACGGGTCCACCGGCACGGTCACCACCGGGCCCTCGAAGGTGGGCTCACCCCGGTCGGCCCGCGAGCCGTCCGGGGCGATCACCCGGATCTTGCCGGTGACCTTGCGTACGGACTCGCTGAAGGTCAGCACCACCTCGGCCGGGGCGTTCGGCACCACGGCCGAGGCGACCGGGCTGCTGCTGGCCAGCACGGCGTGGGCGCTGGCCGGGCCGGCCGGGGCGAGCAGCAGCGCGACGAGGGTGACCAGCAGGCCGGCGGCGGTGCCCAGCCGGGCGACCCAGCGACGATCGACGACGTTCATGCCGGCCATGCTCGCCGACCCGGCGCCCCTGCGGCGACCCGGCCCCGTACCGGGGCCCGCTCGGCGAGCGGACCCGACGGCCGGCCGGCGCGGACGGCCGGCCTCACCCGCGCCCCGCCGCGATCGCGCGCGACCAGGGCCGGTCGGCGTCGCCGCTGACCCGGCCGAGCGCCCAGAGCAGCCCCGCCTGCACCACGGCGGCCAGGTGGCCGATCTCGTGCACCAGGGCGGTGGTCGAGTTGGCGATGTCGACCGCGCTGGTGCCGGCCAGGCAGAGCGCCAGCACCAGCGCCACCGGCAGGAAGGCCCGGGCCCGCTCCGGCCGCCAGGCGGCCAGCGCGAAACCCACCGCGAGCGCCACGTCGAAGGAGGCCATCTCCCGGCTGGTGTGCGGGTCGGCGGCCACGCCCAGCCCGGCCAGCAGGACCGGCAGCGCGATGGCGAGCTGGGCCACCGCGGCCACCGCCACGGCCACCCGCAGCACCTGACGACGGGCGGCCCGGACGGCGGCCGGCGAACGCCCGGCCAGCACCGGGTCGGCGGCGACCGCGGCCAGCACCCGGGCGGTCAGGTCCGGCACCTGCACCGAGCGGACCCGGGTGAGCCGGGTCACCTGCTCGGCGCGGGACAGCCAGGAACGGCAGTCGGGGCAGGTCGCGGTGTGCGCGTCCAGTGCCGCGGCCGGCGCCTGCGGGTCCTCGCCGTCCAGCCGCGCCGACAGCGCCACGCGTACGTCGTCGCAGTTCATGAGCAGGTAGTCGGGTGACGGGCCGGGAAAGTTCCCGACGTGGGCCGGGCCATAGAAAGGGCCGAAGGGCCCTGCTCTCCCCGGGTACGCGGCGTAACCTCGGGTGACGTGATCCCCGCCCCGCGCGACACCACCGCCGGCCGCTCCGACGCGGCCCCCGGCGCTGCGGGCGACACGGCGACGCACTGGGCGCTGACCGCACGCGACGGTGATCCCCTCGCCCAGGCCGCCTTCGTCCGGGCGACGCAGGCCGAGGTGTGGCGGTTCACCGCCGCGCTGGTCGACCCGGACAGCGCCGACGACCTCACCCAGGAGACCTACCTGCGGGCGTTCCGGGCGCTGGCCGGCTTCGAGGGGCGGGCCAGCGCGCGTACCTGGCTGCTCGGCATCGCCCGCCGGGCCTGCGCCGACCACCTGCGCACCGTGGTCCGGCGGCGCCGCCTCGACTCCCGGCTCGTCGCCGACGCGCACACCGACCGCCCGTACCCGGACCCGGCCGGGCACCTCGGCGCCACCGACCTGGTCCGCCGGCTGCCGGCCGAGCGCCGCGAGGCGTTCGTGCTGACCCAGCTGCTCGGCCTGTCGTACGCCGAGGCCGCCGCCGTCGCCGGGGTCCCGGTGGGCACCATCCGCTCCCGGGTGGCCCGGGCCCGGCACGACCTGGTCGACGCGGTCGGCGACGCGCTGGCCGGTTGACCGGTGGAACTTACCGGCCGGACGCGACGACCAATGACCGTGACCGCAGCACGCATCCGGGCCACCCGCTGGCCCGCCGTCCGCCCCTCGGCCGGCCTCGCCGCCCGACTCGGCCTGGCCACCGTCTGGCTCGTCGCCGGTGCCGCCAAGGTCGGTGACCTGGCCGCCTCCGGGCGGGCCGTCAACGCCTACCAGGTGATGCCGTACGACGTGGCCACCGTGGTCGGCGCGGCGCTGCCCTTCGTGGAGCTGGCGCTCGGCGTGATCCTGCTGCTCGGCCTGGCCACCCGGCTCGCCGCCGGTGTCTCCGCCGCGCTGCTGGTGGTCTTCGTCACCGGCATCGTCTCGGCCTGGAGCCGCGGCCTGGCCATCGACTGCGGCTGCTTCGGCAGCGGCGGCCAGCTCGCCGCCGGGCAGGCCCCGAGCTACCTCCCGGAGATCCTCCGGGACCTGGGATTCCTGGCGCTGGCCGGATTCCTGCTGATCTGGCCCCGCACCCCCGTCTCGGTGGACGGCTGGCTGGCGGGCGAACCCGCCGTGGAGGACGACGATGACTAGTCGCAAGGGGCAGCGCGACGCCGCCCGGGTGGTACGCCAGCAACTGGCCCGGGAACGCCGGCGCAGGCGCACGCTCTGGACGTCCGTCGGCGCGGTCGTGGTGCTGGTGATCGCCGGTCTGATCGGCTGGAGCGTCTGGTCCGGCCAGAAGTCGGACACCTTCACCGCGCCGCCCGGCGCCAACGACGCCGGCAACGGCATCGTCATCGGCGGCGGCCCGGTCACCATCGACCTCTACGAGGACTACCTCTGCCCGGCCTGCAAGCGGTTCGAGCAGGTCAGCGGGGCGACGATCGACCAGCTGGTCGCCGACGGCAAGGTCCGGGTGATCTTCCACCCGGTGGCCTACCTCGACCGCTACTCCACCACCGAGTACTCCACCCGCTCGTCGGCCGCCTCCGGCTGCGCCGCCGAGGGCGGCAAGTTCAAGGAGTTCACCGACGCGCTCTTCGCGCGGCAGCCGGCGGAGGGCGGCCCCGGGCTGAGCAACGACGAGCTGACCGACATCGGCGCGGGCGTCGGCCTGAACCGGGACGACTTCGGCTCCTGCGTGCGCGACGGCACGTACCGGCCGTGGACCGACAAGGTGACCGAGGACGCCAGCCGGGCCGGCATCACCGGCACACCGACCATCAAGGTCGACGGCAAGGATGTCGCCGACCCCACCCCGGCCGGGATCACCGCCGCGGTGGAGGCGGCCGGCAAGTGACCGCCGTCCTGCTCCGGCGGGCCGGCCTGGTCGCCACCGCCGCACTGCTCACCCTGCTCGCGCTCGCCACGCCGGCCGCCGCGCACGGCGCGGACGCCCCCGACGGCACCGACTACCGCACCGAGGCGACCGGCCTCACCCCGGCCCGGCCGGGGCTGACGGTACGGGCCGTCGAGGCGGGCGCGCGGCTGGAACTGGTCAACCACACCGGCCGGGACGTCGAGGTGACCGGCTACTCCGGTGAGCCGTACCTGCGGGTGGGGCCGGACGGTGCGTACGAGAACAGCCGTTCCCCCGCCACGTACCTGAACCGGACCCTGGCCGGCGACACCACGCTGCCGCCCGAGGCGGACCCGGCCGCGCCGCCGCAGTGGCGACGGATCGCCGACGAGCCGCGGGTGCGCTGGCACGACCAGCGGGCCCAGTGGCGAAAGTCCGGGCCGCCGGCCCAGGCCGTCGCCGACCCGACCCGCACCCACCGGGTACGCGACTGGACGGTGCCGGTCCGCGACGGCGCGGAGCAGCTGGAGATCCGGGGCACCCTGGACTGGGTGCCGCCGCCGGACCCGTACCCCTGGTGGGTGGCCGCCACCCTCGGCTTCCTGGCCGTCTCGGCGGCCGGGCTGCTGCCGGCCGGCTCGATGGCCGGGGAGCGCGCGCTGCGCGCGGTCGGCGCGCTGCTGGCGCTCGGCGGCGCGGCGGCGGTGGTCCTGGTCGTCGGGCGGGAGCTGGACGCCGGCGCGCAGGGCGTCGGCGGGGTGCTGGCCGGACTGCTCAGCGGGCAGATCTGGCCGCTGCTCACCGGGCTCGGCGCGCTCGCCGCGGGCGGCTACGCGCTGGCCCGCCGCCCCGCCGCGGCCGACTTCGCGCTGGCGCTCTCCGGTGCCTGCCTGGCGCTCTTCGCCGGCGTCGCCAACCTCGGCGTGCTCTCCCGCGCGGTGGCCCCCGTCCCCTGGCCGGGACAGTACGCGCGGCTGCTGCTCGTGGCGGTCCTGATCGGCGGGGCCGGCGCGGTCGGGGCGGGCGTGCTCCGCCTGCACGCCGCCTCCCGCACCGCCCCGACGACCCGCACCGAAGTCCCCGCCTGACCCGCCCGGCGGCCGGTGCTCGGCCCCGTTTGCGGCGAGTGGGGGTGTCGCGGCGCGGGGACGGCCCGACACGCCGCAAACCGGCGCGGATCGACCCCGCGCGGGTGTCAGGGGCGGGGCAGGGAGTGCGGCGTGAAGCCGTAGGGGAGTTCGAGGCGGTGCCGGGCCAGCAGGTCGGCGTCGCCGAGGATGTCCGGCGTCGGGGCGTCGGCGACGATCCGGCCGGCGTCCAGGATCACCGCCCGCTCGCAGAGCTCCGCCGCGTACGGCAGGTCGTGGGTGACCATCAGCAGGGTCACCGGCAGGCCGCGCAGGATCTCCGCCAGCTCCCGCCGGGCGGCCGGGTCGAGGTTGGACGAGGGCTCGTCGAGCACCAGGATCTCCGGGCGCATGGCGAGCACGGTGGCCACCGCCACCCGACGCCGCTGGCCGAACGAGAGGTGGTGCGGGGCCCGGTCCCGGTGCTCGCTCATCTTCACCGCGGCCAGCGCCTCGTCCACCCGCTCGGCCAGCTCCGCCCCGCGCAGCCCCAGGTTCGCCGGGCCGAACGCCACGTCCTCGGCGACCGTGGGCAGGAAGAGCTGGTCGTCCGGGTCCTGGAAGACGATGCCCACCCGGCGCCGGACCTCGGCCAGCTCGGCCCGGTCCCGGCTCGCCGTCAGCCCGCCGACGCTGACCGTCCCCTCGGTCGGGGTGAGGATGCCGTTGAGGTGCAGCACCAGCGTGGTCTTGCCGGCGCCGTTCGGCCCGAGCAGGGCCACCCGCTCGCCGCGCGGCACCCTCAGGTCCACCCCGGCCAGAGCGAGGTGACCGTCCGGGTACGCGTACCGGACGCCACGAACGTCCAGGGAGACAGCGGTCTGCACGTGCCCGATCATGTCAGGACGACGGCGGTGGCGGCGATGGAGACCGCCGCCAGCGGCACCGTCGCCGCGGCCAGCCACTGCCCGGCGGTCGCCGCGCCCGCGCCCTGCCACACCGCCGGCATCCGGCCGGAGTAGCCCCGCGACACCATCGCCAGGTAGACCCGCTCGCCGCGCTCGAAGGCGCGCAGGAACAGCGCCCCCACCCCGGCGGCGAAGCCGCGCAGCTGCCACAGGAAGCGCGGGTCGTCGCCCCGGGACACCCGGGCCACCCGCATCCGGCGGGCCTCGCCGACCAGCACGTCCAGGTAGCGCAGCATGAACGTGGCGATCTGGGTGATGATCTGCGGGCAGCGCAGCCGGTCCAGGCCGAGGATCAGGTCACGGGTCGTCGTGGTCCCGGCCAGCAGGAGCGACGCGAGTACGCCGAGGGTGCCCTTGGCGATGATGTTCCATCCGCCGTACAGGCCGTCGACGGAGAGGTCGAGCCCGGCGACCGGCACCCGCTCCCCCGCCCCCAGGAACGGCAGCGCGAAGGCGAACAGCACGAACGGCAGCTCGATGGTGGCGCGCAGCAGCAGCCAGCGCAGCCCCACCCGGGCCAGCACGGCGACCCCGGCGACCAGCAGGGCGTACCCGCCGAAGGCCCAGAACGCCTCGCGCGGGGTGGCCACCACGGCGAGCGTGAAGAGCACCATCGCCGCGATCTTCACCTCGGGGGCGAGCCGGTGCACCGGGGAGGCGGCCTCCCGGTAGAGCACGTGCGCGTGTCCCGCGCCCATCCGCGTACCCCCTGCTCAGCCGGCCGTGCCGGCCGGCTGCCGGTCCTCGCGCGCGGCGTCGTCGGCGTCGCCGCTGCCAGCCGGGCCGCGCCGGCGCAGCAGCCAGAAGACGCCGCCGCCGACGGCGAAGGTGAGCAGCACGCCGAGCACCCCGGACAGGCCGGTGGAGAGGAAGTCGTTGTCGACGCCCCTGATGCCGTAGTCGGCCAGCGGGCTGTCGGCCAGCTCGTGGTCCTTCGCCTGCTGGGCCGGGCAGGAACCGCCGGTGATCTCGTCGTCGGCGTTCACCGTGCAGCCCTTGAGCAGGGAGGAGTCCAGCCCGTCCGGGTGCGACGAGGCGTAGTTGCTGACCACGCCGGCGAGCAGGAGCGCGACCAGCAGGCCGACCGCGACGAAACCCCAGGAACGCTTCCTCACCGGACACCTCCGACGGCCGGGACGGGTGCCGGCGTGGCGGGCTTCAGGGCGCGCAGCGCGTACACCAGGTCGGGGCGGACCTTCGCGACGGTGACCACGGTGGTCGCGGTGATCAGGCCCTCGCCGATACCGATCAGCAGGTGGACCACGGCCATCGTGCCGGCCAGGCCGGTGATGTTGCCGCCCAGGTCGGTGGTGCCGCCCAGCCAGTACTGGACGACGAAGCCCTGGGCCGCGACCACCACGCTGAGCAGCGCGGAGACGAACGCGGTGGCCCCGAGCCCGGCCGGGGTGCGCGGCAGCACCCGCAGCAGCCCGGCGATCAGCAGGTACGCCGCGGCGGTGCCGAGGATCGCCATGTTGGTGATGTTCAGCCCGAGCATCGCGACGCCGCCGTCGCCGAAGACCAGGGCCTGCACGACCAGCACCACCGCCACGCAGAGCGCGCCCACCCAGGGACCGACCAGCATGGCGGCGAGCGCGCCGCCGAGCAGGTGGCCGCTCACCCCGGCGGTGAAGATCGGAAAGTTGAGCATCTGCACGGCGAAGATGAACGCGGCGACCAGGCCGGCCATCGGGGCCAGCCGGTCGTCCAGGTCACGTCGGCCGCGCAGCACGCAGAAGGTCAGCGCGGCGAGCGCGACGGCCGCGAAGATGCCCGCGACGGGACCGTTGATGATCCCGTTCGAGATGTGCATCGCCAGGGTTTCCACACGGCGCAGCCTATTTGGCAGACCTCGTTGTTGCCAAGATTTGGCAACAAGCCATGTTCTTGATCACCAGGGGCCGGGCGCGTGTCGTCCGCCACCGCCCGCAGCGGCGGTAAGGTCGCTGCCATGACCGCGCCCGACCGCCTCGCCCCCGGCGACCCCGCTCCCGACTTCACCCTGCCGACCGACACCGGCGAGACGCTCTCCCTGGCCGACCTGCGCGGCCGCCGGGTCATCCTGTACGCCTACCCGGCCGCGATGACGCCTGGCTGCACCAAGCAGGCCTGCGACTTCCGCGACTCGCTCGCCTCGCTCCAGGCCGCCGGCTACGAGGTCGTCGGCATCTCCCCGGACAAGCCGGCCAAGCTGGCGAAGTTCCGCGAGCGCGACGCCATCACCTTCCCGCTGGTCGCCGACGCCGACAAGGCGGTGCTCACCGCCTACGGCGCGTACGGCGAGAAGCAGATGTACGGCCGGACGGTGACCGGGGTGATCCGCTCGACGTTCGTCATCGACCCGGACGGCAAGATCGAGCGGGCGCTCTACAACGTCAAGGCCACCGGTCACGTGGCGAAGCTGCGCCGGGACCTCGACCTCGACTGAGGCTGTCGTACCGGGCCGCTACGGTCCGTGCGTGGTCCGATACAAGTACACGCCGGAAATGCTGGCGGAGGCGGCGGCGCAGGCCCGGAGCGTCACCGACGTGCTGCGGCTGCTCGGCGTGCGTCTGAGCGGTGGCTCACACGCGCACATCAGCCGGCAACTCAAGCGCTTCGGTATTGATACGTCCCACTTCACCGGCCAGGTGCACAACAAGGGTGCCAGGGGAATCCGCACGCCCCTACCGCAGCAGTTGGTCAAACGTCCCGCCGGCAGCCGGAGGGTGCCCGGCTGGCGTCTCAAGCGGGCGCTGGCGGCCATCGGCTTGCCGGAGGAATGCGAGGCCTGTGGCGTCGGCAACACGTGGCAGAACGCACCGCTGACCCTGCACGTCGACCACATCAACGGCGACTTCCTCGACAATCGCGCGCACAACCTCCGGTTACTCTGCCCGAACTGCCACAGCCAGACCGCCACCTACGCCGGCTCCCGGAGGCCGGCTGTGGTCGAGCCGGATGTGGTCTACGATCCGGAGGCTGTGACACCGACCGGCTTCCCGATCGGCAGACGTCTTCGCCGTCGGCCGGAGTGGCCGTGGAAGCTGACGGTGTACACGGTGAAGGGGCCGTAGCCCAATTTGGCAGGAGGCATACGGTTTAGGTCCGTACCAGTGCGGGTTCGAGTCCCGTCGGCCCTACTTCTCCGGAGCCCGGCAGTCACCGGACGGCTGTCGGGATCCTCACGATCGCGGGCTCACGCCGCGCCCCTTCGTCAGGATGGCGAGGGTGAGCCTGCGTTTCGTCCTCGACCCCGACCTCACCCCTGACCTGCGCGCCCGGATCGTCGACCTCTGGGTCGACGTCACCAACGCCGGCGGCGCGGTCGGCTTCGTCGCCCCGGTCACCGCCGCCGAGGTCCGTCCGGTCGCCGAGCGGACCCTCGCCGAGATCACCGACGGGCCTGACCGGCTGCTCGTCGGATACGAGGGCGAGCGGCTCGTCGCGGTGCTGATCTTCGCGGACAACCGGTTCCACCTGAAGACGCACTGGGGCATCCTCAAGCGGGTGATGGTGCACCCGGACACCCAGGGCCGGGGCCACGGCCTCGACCTGATGCGGGAGGCCGAGCGCCGCGCCCCGGAGCTGGGCTGGCGGGCGCTGCACGTGACGGTCCGGGGTGGGCTCGGCCTGGAGCGGTTCTACGAGCGGCTCGGGTACCGAGAGGTGGGGCGGCTGCCGGCCGCGCTGCGGTTGGCGCCGGGCGACGACCGCGACGAGATCTTCATGTGGCGGGACCTGGACGAGCCGGCCGGCTGACGGTCAGCCGCCGCAGCCGCCCGCACGGGTCGGCTCGACTGTCGCCACCGCCGCGTCGAGCACGGCCGGCGGCGAGGCAGCGGCCGCCAGATCTGCCGAAGCCGACGGCGACGCGGACCGGCTCGGGCTGGGACGCGCCGACGGCGACCGGGTCGGCTTGGCCGTCCTGGCGGGAGCGGCACCGCCGTACATCCTGACCGCGCTGCGCTGCACCTGCCCCGGTGCCATCCGGATGCCGGTGGCGGTGGCGCGGTGCCCGTACACGTCGGTGACCCGGATGGCGTACGGGCCGGGGCCGGCGCCGGAGTCGATCATCCAGTAGTTGTAGTCCTGTCGTACGGCGGCGCGCCACGCGCCCGAGTCGCCCCGCCGCACCTCGACCGAGCGCAGCGGGTTGCCGTGGTCGCCGACGAGCACGGCGAACCACCACTGCGAGGAGCCCTCCTTCATCCGGAAGGTCAGCGGGCCGGGCAGCGGCGGGTCGACCACCGCGCGGTAGCTGATCCCGACGATGCCCTGCACCGGGTCGGCGATCTCGGCGAACGCCTCCCGGGACAGGTCGAGGTGACCGGGTGCGCACTCGGGGCACTGGTCCATGACCAGCACCCGGACGGTGCCGCGTGGGCCGGTGACGTCGAGGAAGCCGCCGCAGGCGGCGCCGGCCGCGTACTCGGACGGGCCGAGCGCGACGTAGAGCCGGTTGGCCGGTGCGGAGGGGAGGGAGCAGTTGCCACCGGCGCCCTTCGAGTCGTAGAAGGTGGCCTTTCCCTTGTGGACGGCGTCACCAACGGGTGGCGCGGCGAGGGCCGGCGGTGCGGCGCAGGCGGGCGCGGCGCCGGAGCGCAGGGCGAGGCTGAGCCCCACCACGGTGGCGAGCGCCGCGACGCCGCCGGCCGCCAGCCAACGGGTACGGGCGGTGCGCGGTGCCCGGCGGCGGCCCACCGTGGCACGGGGAGCGGAGTCGCTGGGAGCGCTGCCGTCGGTCACGCCGGTCGATGTTGCCGGAACCGGTCCGCGGGCGACAAGCCGGCTAAGCGAAAGCTAAGACGCCCGCCCCGGTCGGGGCGGGCGTCCTCACCAGGCCACGCCGATGCCGTCGCCCGGATACCAGTGCTCGCGCGGGGTCTCCCGGTAGGCGAGGAAGCGCCGGCCGGTGCGCTCGGCGTGGGCGGCGAGCACGTCGGTGTGGGTGACGTTGTCGGTGAGCAGCAGCGCCCCGGGGGCCAGCTTCGGCTCGATCGCCTCGAACTCGCGCTTCTCGTGCGCCCGGCTGTGGTCGCTGTCGTGCAGGAACAGGTCGACCGGGCGGTCCAGCGCCGCGATGGAGGCGATGGAGTCGCCGATGACCAGGTCCACCACCTCGGACCAGGGCGCGGTCCGGGCCAGGTAGCCGGCCTCGGGGTTGATGTCCAGCGAGGTGAGCCGGCCGGGGTGCCCCTCGGCGGCGTTGCGCAGCAGCGCGGCGGCGAGCACGCAGCTGCCGAGCCCCTTGTCGACGCCGGTCTCCACCACGTGCGCGGGACGGGTGGCTCGGACGATGGCGTACCAGCCGATGCGGCGGGCGTACCGGACCTGCTTGTCGGCCAGGCCGCGGCGCGCGGACCCGGCGGTGGCCCGCTCGATGTGGCCGCGCAGCGTGTCGTCGGACTCGATCTCGTCGAGATACGCGCGGACCTGCTTGATCGGCACATCGCAGACGATGCTGACGAACCAGGCGAGGTGCTGCCGGCTGAGCTTCGTCAGGTCGTAGGTGTAGTTGTGGTGCTCGCGAGAGGTGAAGAGCCACCGGGTGGTGGTACGGATGACCTTGGCGTCGTGCCGGGCGACCCGGGCGAGCCGCTTGGGGAAGGCGGCGACCGGCGCGAGGCGGGTGCGGGCGATGGCCCGGCGAAGCGTCGTTGCGTCCACGGGAGGGTTCTACCAGTTCCAGGTTGCCAACGGGGAGATGCGGCCGGATGGGAAAACGGCAGGGCCCGTATGGGGGTCACCCGGGCGAGCGGGCACTCAGTAGCATGCGCGCATGCGTGAAGGCCAGCAGCCCGTCGAGCCCGATCCGGCCGAGCCGGCGGCGACGTCCTCCGAAGTAGAGTCGCCGCAGCCGCGTCGACGCCGTCGGGGCCGCCGGATAGCGCTGGTCACGCTGCTGGTGGTGGCGCTGCTGGGTGCCGGCGGCGCGGGCGCCGCGGCGTTCTACCTGCGGTCGGTGGAGAAGAAGATCGACCGGGTGGACGCCTTCACCGAAGTGCCGCAGGACAAGCGCCCGCCGGTGGTGGCGAAGGACGCCATGAACATCATGATCCTGGGCAGCGACTCCCGCGACCCGGAGAACAGCGGCGGCTCACGCAGCGACACGATCATCCTGGCCCACCTGCCGGCCGACCGGAAGAGCGCGCAGCTGATCTCCATTCCCCGGGACACCTGGCTGCCCGTCCCTCGGTCGAAGGACGGCCGGCACGGTGGCCGGGAGGCGAAGGTCAACGCGGCCTTCGCGTGGGGCGGGCTGCCGCTGATGGTGCAGACGGTGGAGGAGTTCACCGGGGTGCGGGTCGACCATGTGGCGATGGTGGACTTCGCCGGATTCAAGGAGATCGTGGACGCGCTCGGGGGCATCGAGATCGACGTGGAGCAGGGGTTCACGTCGACGCACTCGCTGAGCCGGGACGGCCGGCGTACCTTCGTCGCCGGACGGCAGACGCTCGACGGTGACGCGGCGCTCGACTACGCCCGGGAGCGGTACGCGTTCGCCGACGGCGACTTCGCCCGTATCCGGCACCAGCAGCAGGTCATCAAGGCCATTCTGGACAAGGCCGCCTCGGGCGGGGTGCTGACCAACCCGGGAAAGCTCAACGACTTCCTCAAGGCGACGACCGACGCGGTGTCGGTGGACCGGTCGATGTCCATCTTCAGCCTGGCCGGCGAGTTGCGTCACCTGCGCAGCGGCAACCTGGCCTTCTACACCTGCCCCACCCGGGGAACGGGCCGGGTCGGGAGCGAGAGCGTGGTCTTCGCCGACAAGCCGAAGGCGAAGACGTTCTTCGACGCGGTCCGGCGCGACGCGGTCGCGGACATCACGCGCGCCGCCCAGTAGTCGCGCCGGCGGCGGCCCCGCCCGTACCGCGAGACCGCCTCGCGACGACGGGCCCGGCGCGTGGAATCATCGTCCGGTCAGGCTGCGGGTTCCGGCCGGGGCGGCGGCGCGCCATGTCACGGGGAGGGAACACATGGTTCACGAGGACGCCGCGGGACCACCCCGGCCCCCGGTCAGCCGGCGGGCGTTGTTGACCGGTGGCGCGATCGCCGCCGGGGTGGGCTCGTCCGCGCTGGTCGGGGCCACTGTCGGTGGTGCGATGGCCGACGGCGCCACCGGCGCGGCAGTCGTCGACGTACGGGCGTACGGCGCGGCAGGGGACGGCGTCACCGACGACACCGCGCGGATCCAGGAGGCGATCGACGCCGCCCGGCCGAACGGCGGCACGGTCTTCTTCCCCGCCGGGACGTACCTGACCGGTCGGCTCACGCTGCACTCGCGCATCCACCTGCGCGGTGCCGGCGGCGACGCGACGACGTTGCGGCTGCGGCCCAACGCGAACTCCGCCATCCTGGAGTCCGATGGTTTCACCCGGTTGACCGGCACCCGGTCGGATGACGGGATCACCCTGTTCAGCGTCCGGGACCTCGCCCTGGACGGCAACAAGACGCAGAACCCGCGCGGCGGCTTCGGTCTGCGCCTGTACGGCTACGGGTACGAACTGTCCGAGGTGATCGTCTTCGACTGCCGCAACGACGGTGTGGTCAGCGAATGGGGACCGACGGCGGCGTTGCCGGAGGGGTCGCACCAGATGGAGGCGCGGCTGTCCGCGGTGCGGTCGCACGACAACGACGGTCACGGGATCAACTTCACCGGGCCACACGACTCGATGTTCCTCAACTGCCTGGCGTTCCAGAACGGTGCGAGCGGATTCCGCCTCGCCGGCGAGTCGACCGGCACGCTGATGGTGAACTGTCACGCCTGGGGCATCCGGCAGGACCTGGCGTTCGACCTGGCTGCCACGGCCATCGGCTGTGTGAACTGCTACGCCGACCTCAATGGCGGGGTCGGGGTGCGCATCTCCCGCAACGACTGCCGATGGATGTCGGGGCTGGTCCTCGGCTACAACCACGCGCAGGAGATCGGCGTTCAGTTCGCTCCCGGGGCGCAGCCGGACGAGCCGTCCGGTTGCCTGGTCGACAGCCGGATCGTGAACTGTGGCACGGCGGCGGTCGACTTCGGCGCTGACCGGGGTCTGTCCAGCGTCCGGGCGAGCCTGTGGCAGCCCGGGGCGTTGGACGAGGCCGGCGGGCACGTGCCCGGCACGGGCAGGGGCTGGATCGGCACGCCCGCAGCGACGACGCAGGTGGAGATCACGCAGGGCCTCGGGCATCCGCGGAACAACCTCGTGGTGACTCCGGCCTTCGACCTGCGCGCCCAGGCCACTCCGTCGGCGCCCGGCGACGGGGCGGTCCGGGTGTTCGCCCGGCAGGTGGGCGGCCGGACGCAACTGTGCGCGCTGTTTCCCAGCGGTGCGGTGCAGGTGCTGGCCGCCGAGGCGTGAGGCGCCGGGGCGGCCGCTACAGCCGGACCGCCTCGCCGCTGCTGGGTACGACCGCGGCGGTGTCGTCGGCGGGACGGCCCGGCCGCATCCGGCCCAGGAACCAGATCACGACCAGCACCTCGCCGACCACCAGCAGCAGGACCAGGTCTCCGGGGCGGGTGGCCTGGACGACCGCGACGGCCAGGACGGCGAACGCGACGACCCGGGACCCGACGGCGGAGACCAGGTAGCGGCGCGGCGCGGCCCAGATCATGTGCCGGGTGGAGAGCCAGGTGGAGACCATCAGCAGGGCCTTGTAGGCGCAGTACAGAGCCACCACGGTGACGCCGACGGCGGCCAGGTCGGTGGCCAGCAGCTCCCGTACCCGAGTGCCCCCGAGCACCATCACCGCCGACACGGCGAGCAGGGCCGCCACGGTCAGCCCGCGGATGGCGGTCCAGCGACGGCTGCGTCGGCCCGCCACGACGTCCTCCCGGGTGCTCGCCGAGAGCAGCACGTGGAAGGGCCCGAAGGCGAGGTCCATCGCGCGCAGCACCACGACCGTGGCCTGCCCGGCGACCGCGCCGGCGACCGACGGCAGCGCGATCGAGTACGACAGGTCGACCACCGCCGCGAAGCAGTACACCGAGCCGACGGAGAGGGCGGGGCGGATACCGGGGCGCACCTGGTCGCCCCGGGTCGGCGGCATGCTGAGCAGGGCCCAGGCCAGGACCGCGACCTGGGCCGGTACGGCGGCGACGTCGACCCGCAGGCCCACGGCGACGAAGGCGACGGCGCCGACGACGGTGCCGACCGCCGTGAGCTGCGGGACGAGGTTGGCCCGCAGGGGCGAACCGCTCCTCATGGTGGCCCAGAACAACGCCTCGATCGGCAGTTGCAGCAGCACCGGCGTGACCATCAGGAGGCGGTCTGCGACGCCGGTCTGCGGCAGGGCGACGGTGGCGGAGAGGTAGCCGACCACGCCGACGGGCAGGGCGGTGACCATCGCCACCGAGCGGGCCCAGCGTCGCAGGTCCCAGTCGTCGGGCACCAGGCCTGCCGCGAGCGGCCGGCCGACGAGGGCCTCCATCAGGGCGTACGGGAGGGCGAACAGCGCCCCCTGCAACGCGACCAGCGGCAGGTGGGCGGTGTCCCACCAGGACGCGAGCAGGAAGACGGTGACGCTCGCGAGGCGGGTGAGCGCCTGCACCGACAGCTGGGTGCGTTGCAGGGCCGCCGTCCGGGCCGCCAGGCGACGCACGGTCACCGTCGCGGCTGCTCGTCGGGGACCGGGCCGGCCGGCGTCGCCACCGGCGGGACCGGGTCCGCAGGGGCGGGGATCGACGGTGGCGGTGGCAGCACCGGCACCGGGATCCGCGGCGCCGGCGGCAGCACCGGAGCCGGTGGCGCGGGAGCGGGCGCCGGTCGCAGGGCGTACGCGAGGAACAGGGCCAGGCACATCATCGCGCCCGGGTACTCCCACGCCTCGATCATCAGCGACGCGCAGGCGAGCCCGACCAGGATCGCGGTGGGTGGCACGGCCGTCTGGTCCTCGGCCCCACGCCGCCAGAGCCGCCACAACGCCCAGCCGAGTGCGACGACGACCGCGACCGCCAGCACCGGGCCGAGCTGCAACGCCAGGCTCACGAAGTAGTTGTCCACGAAGATCTGCTGCCCGGAGGCGATCCGGGAGCTCGTCGCGGCGCCGACACTGCCGATCCCCTGGCCCCAGGGCGGAAGGTCGTCGCTGAGCAGCACGGACCAGACCTCGAAGCGGTCGAACAGGCTGCGCGCCCCGGTGGCCCCGACGGCGACGAAGGCGACCACCAGGCAGGCGACCACGGCCAGCCCGAGCAGCCGGGCCCGCCGCCGGGCGGCGGCACCGCCCGAACGGTTGACGACGACGGCGGCGACCACCCCGGCGGCCACCAGCAGTGCCCCGGACCGGCTGGTGCTGAGGGCGAGACAGAGCAGCGCGGCAGACCCGCCCAGGTGCCAGGACCACCGGGTCGGTCGCGCCCCCGGGGTCAGCCAGAGCGTCAGGTAGCCCAGCAGGTACGCGCCGGCCAGGATGCCCAGCTCACCGTTGAACTCGGTCAGCCCGGGCACCCGGAAGGTCTCGCCGATGTAGCGGACCGCCCGCCCCTCCTCGAAGCCCCACTGCACGAGGCGGGCCGGGCCGACCAGCAGCTCGGCGATCGACGCCACGGCGTTCGCGACGAGCAGCCACGACATGACGGTGACGAGGGTGGCGAGCCGGTCTCCCGGCAGGGCGGCGAGCACCACGAGCAGCAGCAGCGGCACCACCATCAGCCGGACACCGACGAGGGTCTGCGCCACCCCGTGGTGGTCGATCCCGAGGAGGCTCCACACGCCGAGGACGACGACCGCCACCGCTGCGGCGACGAGGTGCCGCCGGTGCCAGCGGCCCCGCGCCACGGTCAGCGTGAAGAGCACGCCGACGACCAGGCTGGCGGAGATGCTCAGCACGTAGTCGCGGCCGCCGAAGGCGTCGCCCACCAACTCCTCGAGGCCGACGAACCACAACCCCAGCGGGACGGTGAGCACGAGCGCCACGTAGCTCAGCCCCGGCACCGGACGGACCGCGACGACACCCACCAGGGCCAGGAAGACCGGTAGGACCGGGGAGAGCCCGGCGAGCGGTGCGAGCACGGCGGCCAGCGACAGGACGGCGCCGATCGCCAGCCAGGTGCGACGTGCGGTGCGGGGCCGGCGTGCGGTCTCGGAAGTCATGCGGAGGTCACCTCGTGCGGGAGCGTATCCGTCACGCAGCCGCGGGTCCGGACCGCCTCGTAGCTTGCCAGGACGGCGTCCACGTGCCGGTCCCAGTCGAGCCGGCGACCGTCGCGGGCGGCGGACGCGGCCAGGGCGGCGTACTCGGGCTCCGGCAGGCGCGCCGCACGGGCCAGCAGCGCGGCCAGTGCGGCCCGGTCGTCGAAGGTCAGCACCGATCCGTCGGAGGCCATCGGCGGCCGGGCGACGGTGCTGGCGATCACGGGTCGGCCCGCGGTCAGCGCCTCCACACAGGAGAGGGGGAAGTTCTCCGCCCACTGGCTGGGCAGGAGTAACCAGCCGGCGTGCTGCATGGCGTCCTCCTTGCCCGGCCCGTCCAGGTAGCCGAGGTAGCGCACCGACGGCGTCGTACGGGCGGTCTCCTCCACTCTGCCGCGCAGGGGACCGTCCCCGGCGACGAGCAGGGTGGCGCCGGTGGTCGCCGCGACGTCCGACCACGCGTCCAGCAGCAGGTCGACGCCCTTGTGCCGGCTGAGCGCGCCGAGGAACAGGAAGACGCGCGGGTCACCGGGCCGCCACTGGACGCGCCACCCCCGCGGGGTGGGTACGGCGAGCGGGATCACCCGTCCGGCGAGCCGGGACGCGCCGGGCACGTGCCGGTGCACGATGTCCCGGGTGCGCTGCGCCGGCCAGAGCAGGGACACGTGGCGCAGGCGGCGCACCAGCCAGGCCGATCGCACACCCAGCGCCAGCTCCGCAGCGGGTGACCGGCCGCGGTTCGCCAACGCGTTGTTCGGGTCGCAGATCGCGTAGTCGTGCACGGTGTGACAGGTCGGGTAGGCGCGGGCGAGGCGGGCGACGGGTAGCACGCCGATCCCCTGCCAGTTGTGCACGTGCACCACGTCCGGGGCGAAGGAACGCAGGTCGGCGGCGCGCAGCCCGGTCGGGTCGACCAGGTCGCCCATGTGGGTGAGGAGCTTGCCCACGCGGGGCCGGCCCTGGCCCAGGCGGGCCGCGAGGCGCGGAGCGACCGGCTGGTCGTCCGGCTCGGCGTTGGCGGACGGACGGCTGAAGACTCGGACCTCGTGGCCGCGGTCGGTGAGGGACCGGGAGAGGTCGCGCAGGTACCGTTCGGCGCCGCCGGCGATGGCGAACGAGGAGTGGACCATGGCGATCCGCACGGCGCGCTACCTCCCGGCCGGCACGGGCCGCCGCTCGACCGGTGCCGCGTCGAGCAGGGTGACGAGGTGTTCGGTGGCCGTCCGCCAGGACCGGCCGCCGTCGCCGATGGGCGGCCGGGGCGACGTCACGGCCGTCCGCACGGCGCTCGCCAACGCCTGCGGCGTCCACGAGGTCATCCGCACCCCGCGCCCATCGGTCGCCTCGTGCAGCGCGGGATCGGGTGAGACGACGGTCGGGGTGCCCAGCCGCAGGGCCTCCGCCGCCGGCAGGCCGTACCCCTCGAAGTGGCTGGGCATGAGGAAGGCGGCGGCGTCGGCCAGCGCGGCGGCGTACCCGGCGTCGGTGAGCCGGTCCAGGAAGAGCACCCGGTCGGCCGCGACGGAGCGGGCCGCGGCCTGCGTGAACAGGTCGACCCGCTGGCCGCCGGTGAGCACCGCCAGCGTGTGACCGGGCAGCTCCGGCAGGGCGTCCACCGCGAGTTCGACGCCCTTGTGGGCGGCGTGCCCGGCGACGAGGAGGTACCCGCCGCCCCGCTCGCGGACTCGGGCCAGCGGCTCGGGCAGCTGCCCTGGGACGACGGCCAGGTCGCTGCCGGGATGCCAGACCTCCGTCCGGTCGTCGGCGACCCCGTAGAGGCCGAGCAGGTCGTGCCGGGTACGAGCGCTGACGCAGAGCAGCCGCTGGGACCGGCGGACGGCGGTGGCGTAGCTGATGCGCCGGTACTGGCGTACGGCGGTGGAGAGCCCGTGCGGCCACAGCCGGAACGCCAGGTCGTGCAGGACCGTGGTGACCGGCAGGCGGCTGCCCACGATCGCGGCGGACGGGCTCAGCGAGAGCACCTGGGTGCCGGGCGCGGCCCGGCCGGTGGCCTTGCGCAGCGTGGCGGTGGCCGAGGTGATGGTGCGGGCCCGGTCGCCGGTCTGTCGGCTGAGGACCTCGGCCTCCGTGGCCCCGGTGGGCGTCTCCCAGGTCGCCGGCGCCGCGACGATCCGCAGGGGCCGCCCGGCCGGCCAGTGCCGGACCAGTTCGGTCAGCACCCGGGTGATTCCGCCGGGACCGACTCCACTGCAGTCGGCGACGGTCGCCGGGCCGCGGTCAGCCGGACTCATGGGCGATCCACTCGGACATCCGGTCGCTGAACCGCTGGGGGGAGAAGTCGGCGGCCTTGCGCCGCATCCGGTGGGCGTCGAGGTGCCCGACCATCCGGACGGCGTCGGCGTACGCCCGGGCATCGGTCGAGTGGACCAGGGCGCCGGTCTCGCCGTCGACGACGGTCTCCAGGAGACCGCCGCTGCGCAGGCCGACCACGGGTGTCCCGCAGGCCTGGGCCTCCACCGGGACGATGCCGAAGTCCTCGTGCGCGGGGAACAGCAGCGCGTAGGCGCCCCAGTAGAGCTCCCGCAGCCGTTCCCGTGTCGGGCGGTCCTCGAAGGTGACCGGCGTGGTGACCCGGGCGGCCAGCCGGCGCAGCCGGGGCTCCTCGGGCCCTGCCCCGGCGATCACCAGCGGCATCCCCGCCGCCTCGGCGATCTCGATCATCAGGTCGAAGTTCTTGTACGGCACCCACCGCCCGGCACCCAGCAGGTAGTCCCGAGGCTGGTCGCGCTGCCCGGCCGGGGCCGAGGCGAAGAACTCCACGTCGACCGGCGGATGGATGACGACGGCGTCCCGCTTCCAGTACCGGCGGATCCGCTCCCGCACCTCCCACGAGTTCGCCGCGTACGCGTGGACGTGCCGGCTCAGCCGTACGTCCACCGCTTGGAGCGTCCGCCGGGGAACGGCGAGCAGGGGGCTGCCGCCGCGCGCGTCGAGGCCGGGGCTCCACACGTACCGGGCGGGCGAGTGGACGTAACTGAGGTGGCGGGTCTGCTCGGGCGGCCCGAACTTGGCGGTGTGGGCGAAGGCGTGGCTGGAGGAGACCACCACGTCGAACCGGGGGCCGTTCCAGGCCCGCCAGGCCAGTGGCATCAGCGGCAGGGCGAGCGCCTTGCTCCGGCGCAGGGGCGTCCTCCCCAGCCACGACTCGCGCAGCATCAGTTCCTCGGCGGGGACGTCCTGGTCCGCCCAGAGCACGAACCGTTGCGCGCCCGGGAGGAGGTCCGCCATCGCGAGGAAGACGCTCTCGGCGCCACCTGCGGCGGTGAACCACTCGTGCACCAGGGCGACCGAACGGTCAGCCAGTAGGGGTGGACGGGGGGCCCTGGCTACGACAGGGTCCAGCTTCTCCACCGATGTCATGATCCCCCGCGATCGATGCTCCGGAATGGATAGTGATGCGCGTTTATTAGTTCGTCCGGCCGCCGACGTTGTCAACGGACCGAACGGACCGGACCTTCAGCTGTGCCTGTGCCAGACATCACGCAGGGCGTCCCAGTTGCCGGCGACGCCCGCCTCGCAGAGGGTCTCGAAGTACACGGCGCCGACGCTGTCGTCGCGGTCCCACCAGATGCCGCACGTGGGGCGCCCGTCGCCGGCCTTGAAGGCGTACTCGACGTAGCTGCCCTCGACGCCGGTCACCCCGCCCTTGGTGCGCGTCGACTCGCGCAGTCCCGGGGCCAGGGCGCTGCCACTGATGGCGAGTTGCTGGCGGTACGCCCGCGCGGCGTCCTCCCGGGTGCCCGACTCGTAGAGGGCGAAGTGCACCGACAGCCCGCCGTAGCGGCAGAAGACGTGCTGCTTCTCGTCCTCCGGCAGCTTGGGTCCGCCGACCTCGGTGTCGGAGGCGCAGCCGCCCATCCGGGCCAGCCAGGGCTCGGCGAGCACCGCGAGGCTGCCGTCGAACTTGGCCTTGTTGACGGAGAACTGGCTGGCCTCATAGGGCGACAGCGAGGGGCTGGGAGCCGGCTTCGCCTCGCCGCCCGCGGTCGACCGGCCCCACCCGAAACCGATCCCGCCCCCGGCGACGAAGAGCACCACCGCGAGAAGGGCCCAGAGCCAGGTACGCCGCTTCGGCGGCGCCGGCACCGGAGCGATCCGCCGGCCCGTCTCCGAGAACGCGTCGTACGACGGGGCGGGATCGGCGGCGGGCGACATGGGCGCACCCGACATGGGCGCACCCGACATGGGCGTCCCCGAGGTGGGCGCGCCGGACATCGGCGCCCCGGAGACCGGTTGACCGGTGGTCATCGACCAGGGCTGTGGCGTCCAGGACGGCTGCGGCGCCCCGGACGAGGGCTGCGTGCCGCCGTCGGCGGACCCGACCGGCACCGACTGGTAGTCCATGCCGAGGGTCTGGAAGAGGCGGGTGGCCGCGTTCGCCTCCTCCACCGGGTACGAGACCCAGGGCTGGGCGGCGGTGAAGTCGGCGTCGACGTACCGGTGGCCACCGGCGGTCTGGTGCAACAGGTTGGCCGCGTTGGTGAACGCCTCCCGCCAGGCGGAGTCGTCGGCCGCCGGACCGTCGAGCACGACGACGGTCAGCGGCCGGTCCTGCGCGTCGAGCGCCGCCCAGGCCCTGCCGACCTGGCATTCACCCATCACCTCGGTGAACCTGTACGGCCCCTCCGGCTGCATCCGCCACCACCCCTCTGCTCGCCCGCCGAAGGGGATCGTACAGAGAGCGCGCCCGTCACCTCGTCCGTCGGTCGTCGGGTCCCGATGGATGACCGGACGGTGTGGACGGATCCACCGCACGGTTGCCTGTGAAAGTTTTTATGCATAGAGTCGCGGCATGAATGACGGAGCCGTCGCCGCACCGCCCGACCGGGTGCTCGACCTGTTCCACGGCGTCCGGCTCACGCCCACCCAGCGCCGCATCGCGCACTGCCTCGTGCAGCACGCCGCCGCCGCGTCGTACCTCTCCGCGGCCGAGGTGGCCGAGCTGGCCGGGGTGAGCCAGCCGTCGGTGACCCGGTTCGCCGTCGCGCTCGGCCACGACGGCTACCCGGCGCTGCGCCGCCGGCTGCGCGAGCTGACCGCCGGCGGGGCGGGCGACGACGCCGGAGACGGCAACGAGCTCCAGCGGGCGGTCCGCGCCGAGATGGCCAACCTGGACCGGCTCGCCGGTGAGCTCGCCGACCGGGACCGGATCGCCGCCGCCGGGCACCTGCTGGCGGCGAGCCGCCCGCTGCCGGTGCTCGGGCTGCGCGCGGCCGCGCCGCTGGCCGCGTACTTCGCCTACTTCGCCGCCAAGGTGCACCCGGACGTCCGGGTGCTCGACGACGGCGGCAGCCTGCTCACCGACCGCCTGGAGCAGGCGGCGGCGTCCGGGGCGAGCGCCCTGCTCGCCTTCGTCCTGCCCCGGTATCCCCGGGAGACCTTCGAGGCGCTGCGCGAGGCGCGCGACGCCGGCCTGACCGTGGTGGCGATCACCGACTCACCGGTGAGCCCCGCGACCGAGTACGCCGAGCTGGTGCTGCCCGCCGCGGTCGGCACCGACCTCGTGTTCGACCTGCACACCGCCCCGATGACCCTGGCCATGGTGGTCCTCCAGGCGATCTGCGACGCCTCCCCGGCGGACACGCAGGCCCGCCTGGAGGCGTTCGAGTCGTCCGCCGCCCGTCGCCAGTTGTTCCTCGGCTGAGAGGAGTTCGAGATGCACCAGCCCGTCCGCGCCGCTCGCGGCACCGCACGCACCGCCCAGGGGTGGCCGCAGGAGGCCGCCCTGCGGATGCTGATGAACAACCTGGACCCGGAGGTGGCCGAGCGCCCGGACGACCTGGTCGTCTACGGCGGCACCGGCAAGGCCGCCCGGGACTGGCCGTCGTACCACGCGCTGGTGCGCACGCTGACCGAGCTGCGCGACGACGAGACGATGCTGGTGCAGTCCGGCCGCCCGGTGGGGGTCATGCGCACCCACGAGTGGGCGCCCCGGGTGCTGCTGGCCAACTCGAACCTGGTCGGCGACTGGGCCACCTGGCCGGAGTTCCGCCGGCTGGAGCAGCTCGGCCTGACCATGTACGGGCAGATGACCGCCGGTTCGTGGATCTACATCGGCACCCAGGGCATCCTGCAGGGCACGTACGAGACGTTCGCGGCGGTGGCGGCGAAGCGCTTCGGCGGCACGCTGGCCGGGACGCTGACGCTGACCGCCGGCTGCGGCGGGATGGGCGGGGCGCAGCCCCTCGCGGTCACCATGAACGGCGGCGCCTGCTTGATCGTGGACGTGGACCGCACCCGGCTGGAGCGGCGGATGCACGACCGCTACCTCGACGAGGTCGCCGACTCCCTCGACGACGCGGTCGAGCGGGTGCTCGCCGCGAAGCGGGAGCGCCGGGCGCTGAGCGTCGGCGTGGTCGGCAACGCGGCGACCGTCTTCCCGGAGCTGCTGCGCCGGGGCGTCGCCATCGACATCGTGACCGACCAGACCAGCGCGCACGACCCGCTGTCGTACCTGCCGGTGGGGGTGGAGCTGGCCGACGCCCGGGACTACGCGGCGGCGAAGCCGGCCGAGTTCACCGATCGGGCCCGGGCGTCGATGGCGCAGCACGTCGAGGCGATGGTGGGCTTCCTCGACGCGGGCGCCGAGGTCTTCGACTACGGCAACTCCATCCGGGGCGAGGCCCAGCTCGCGGGCTACGAGCGGGCGTTCGACTTCCCCGGCTTCGTGCCGGCGTACATCCGGCCGCTGTTCTGCGAGGGCAAGGGCCCGTTCCGCTGGGCGGCGCTCTCCGGCGACCCGAAGGACATCGCCGCCACCGACCGGGCCATCCTGGAGCTGTTCCCGGAGAACGAGTCGCTGGCCCGGTGGATGCGGATGGCCGGCGAGCGGGTCGCCTTCCAGGGCCTGCCCGCGCGGATCTGCTGGCTCGGCTACGGCGAGCGGGACAAGGCCGGCGTGCGGTTCAACGAGATGGTCGCCTCCGGCGAGCTGTCCGCGCCGGTGGTCATCGGCCGGGACCACCTGGACTGCGGCAGCGTCGCCAGCCCGTACCGGGAGACCGAGGCGATGGCCGACGGCTCCGACGCGATCGCCGACTGGCCGCTGCTCAACGCGCTGGTCAACACCGCCAGCGGGGCGTCCTGGGTCTCCATCCACCACGGCGGCGGGGTGGGCATCGGGCGGTCGCTGCACGCCGGGCAGGTGTGCGTCGCCGACGGCACCGCGCTGGCCGGGCAGAAGATCGAGCGGGTGCTCACCAACGACCCGGCGATGGGCGTGATCCGGCACGTGGACGCCGGGTACGAGGCCGCCCGCGAGGTCGCGGAGCGCACCGGGGTGCGGGTGCCGATGGCCGAGGGACCGGCGTGACGGACCTCGCCGGCCGGTTCCGGAAGCTGTGGGACGAGATCGCGCCGGTGGGGCGGGACGCCGGCAGCGGCGGCTACCTGCGCTACGCCCTCACCGAGCCGGAGCTGCACCTGCGGGCCTGGTTCCGGGCGCAGGCCGACGAGCGCGGCATGCCGGTCACCGAGGACGGCAACGGCAACCTCTTCGCCTGGTGGGGTGACCCGGAGGCGGGTGGCGCGGTGCTGACCGGCAGCCACTTCGACTCGGTGCCGCACGGCGGGGCGTACGACGGGCCACTCGGCATCGTCAGCGCGTTCCTCGCCGTGGACGAGCTGCGCGCGGCGGGGGTCACCCCCGACCGGCCGATCGCGGTGGCGGCGTTCGTCGAGGAGGAGGGGGCCCGCTTCGGCGTACCGTGCCTGGGGTCGCGGCTGCTCACCGGCGAGATCGCGGTGGACCGCGCGGCCGGGCTGCGCGACGCGGCCGGGGTGAGCTTCGCCGAGGCGCTGGGCGACCGGCCGGCGGGCGCCGACCCGGCGCTGCTCGGCCGCTTCGCGGCCTTCGTGGAGCTGCACGTCGAGCAGGGCCGCGCGCTGGTCGAGCAGGACTCGCCGGTCGCGGTCGCCAGCGCCATCTGGCCGCACGGCCGCTGGCGCTTCGACTTCCACGGCGAGGGCAACCACGCGGGTACGACCCGGATGGCCGACCGCCGCGACCCGATGCTGACGTACGCGTTCACGGTGCTGGCGGCGAACAAGGAGGCCCGGCTGCGCGACGCGCACGCCACCGTGGGCCGGGTGTCGGTGGAGCCGAACGCCACCAACGCGATCCCGTCCCGGGTGACCGGCTGGCTGGACGCCCGGGCGGCCGAGCCGGAGACGCTGCGCGGGCTGGTCGGGGCGGTGCAGGCCAAGGCGGCCGAGCGGGCGAAGCGGGACGGCACGGAGCTGACCTGCACCGAGGAGTCGGCCACCCCGCTGGTCGCCTTCGACGGCGGGCTGGCCGACCGGCTGGCCGGGCTGCTCGACGCGCCGGTGCTGCCCACCGGGGCGGGGCACGACGCGGGGGTGCTGGCCGCGCACCTGCCCACCGCGATGCTCTTCGTCCGCAACCCGACCGGGGTGTCGCACTCCCCCGCCGAGTCGGCCGACGACGCCGACTGCGCGGCCGGGGTGACCGCCCTGGCCCGGGTGCTGGAGGAGCTGGCATGTCGCTGAGCCCGGCCCGGCCGGACGGGCCGACGACGGCGGGCCGGGGCCGGGCGGCACCGGCCCCGTCGGGGGCTGTCGAGCCGATGTCGCAGACGATTCGGCGCGGCCATGATCGGGTGATGTCGCAGACGATTCAGCTCCACAGGGAGTCGACACCATGACCGCCACCCGCTGGCTCGCCGAGTACGCCTGGCTGCCCGACCACGCCGAGCCCACCCCGGACGTGCTGATCGAGACGGCGGACGGGCGGATCACCGCCGTCACCCCGCTGACCGGCGGCCGGCCCACGGCCGGGGTCGAGGTGCTCGGTGACGCCGTCCGGCTGCCCGGGCTCACCCTGCCCGGCCTGGCCAACGCCCACTCGCACGCCTTCCACCGGGCGCTGCGCGGGCGCACCCACGCCGGACGGGGCGACTTCTGGACCTGGCGCGACGGGATGTACGCGGTCGCGCAGCGGCTCGACCCGGACTCGTACCTGGCCCTGGCCCGGGCCGCGTACGCGGAGATGGCGCTGGCCGGGATCACCTGCGTCGGGGAGTTCCACTACCTGCACCACGGCCCCGGCGGCACCCCGTACGACGACCCGAACGCGATGTCGGCGGCGCTGGTCGAGGCCGCCGCGCAGGCCGGCATCCGGATCACCCTGCTGGACACCTGCTACCTGACCGCCACCGTCGACGGCGCACCGCTGGCCGGGCCGCAGCGCCGCTTCGGCGACGGCGACGCGCTGCGCTGGGCGGACCGGGTGAGCGCGTTCACGCCCGGCGCCGGGCACGCCCGGGTCGGCGCGGCCATCCACTCGGTTCGCGCGGTGCCGGCGGAACAGCTCGCCACCGTGGCCGGCTGGGCCGACCGGCGCGGCGCACCGCTGCACGTGCACCTGTCGGAGCAGCCCGCCGAGAACGACGCCTGCCGGGCGGCGCACGGGCGTACCCCCACCCGGCTGCTCGCCGACCACGGGGTGCTCGGACCGGACGTCACCGCCGTGCACGCCACCCACCCGACCGGCGCGGACGTGGCGCTGCTCGGGGAGAGCCGCACCGGGGTCTGCCTCTGCCCGACCACCGAGCGGGACCTGGCGGACGGGATCGGCCCGGCCCGGCGGATGGCCGAGGCCGGCAGCCCGCTCAGCCTGGGCAGCGACAGCCACGCGGTGATCGACCTCTTCGAGGAGGCGCGCGCGGTCGAGCTGGACGAGCGGCTGCGCACCCGGCGGCGCGGGCACTTCACCGCCGCCGACCTCCTGGCCGCCGCGACCACCGGCGGGCACGCCGCGCTGGGCTGGGCCGACGCCGGCCGGCTCGCCGTCGGCGCCCGCGCCGACCTGGTCACGGTACGGCTCGACACCGCCCGCACGGCCGGGGTGCCGCCGGTGGGCGCGTTCTTCGCGGCGACCGCCGCG
This sequence comes from Micromonospora sp. CPCC 205739, assembly GCF_036906795.1. NCBI lineage: Bacteria > Bacillati > Actinomycetota > Actinomycetes > Micromonosporales > Micromonosporaceae > Micromonospora > Micromonospora sp. CPCC 205739. The sequence continues at coordinate 337,839 of NZ_JBAKHS010000003.1, forward strand.
GACGTCGACGCGGTGGTAATCGACGGGCGGCAGGTGGTCCGCGACGGCGTACACCTGAGCGTGGACGTGCCGACGGCGCTGCGCGACGCGATCGCGGCGGTCTCCGATGGGTAGCCGCACGGGCCTGACGGCGCGGGTGGCCGGCGTACGCCGGAGCACCGGACCGGAGAACGGAGGGACGCCGTGAGCAGCCTGCTGGTCGACGACATCGGCGAACTGGTCACCAACGTCGCCGGCGCGGGCGAGGGCGGCCCGCTCGGCATCCGCCGCCGGGTGGCGCTGCTGGTCGAGGAGGGCCGGGTGGCCTGGATCGGCCCGTCCCGGGACGCCCCGGCCGCCGACCGGCGGATCGACGCCGGCGGTGCCGCGGTGCTGCCCGGCTTCGTGGACAGCCACGCCCACCTGGTCTTCGCCGGGGACCGGGCCGCCGAGTTCGCGGCCCGGATGGCCGGGCAGCCGTACACCGGCGGGGGCATCCGCACCACGGTCGGCGCGACCCGGGCCGCCTCCGACGACGAGCTGCGCGCCACGGTGCGCCGGCTGCGCGGCGAGGCCATGGCGCAGGGCACCACCACCATGGAGATCAAGAGCGGGTACGGCCTCACCGTCGCCGACGAGGCCCGCTCGCTGCGGATCGCCGCCGAGGTCAGCGCGGAGACGACCTTCCTCGGCGCGCACGTCGTCCCCGCCGAGTACGCCGACCGCCCCGACGACTACGTGGGGCTGGTCTGCGGGCCGATGCTCGCCGCCGCCGCCCCGTACGCGCGCTGGGTGGACGTCTTCTGCGAGCGGGGCGCCTTCGACGCCGACCACGCGCGGGCGATCCTCACCTGCGGCCAGGCGGCCGGGCTGGGCGTGCGGGTGCACGCCAACCAGCTCGGCCCCGGGCCGGGGGTGCGGCTCGGGGTGGAGCTGGGTGCGGCCAGCGTCGACCACTGCACCCACCTGACCGACGCCGACGTCGACGCGCTGGCCGGTTCGCCGACCGTCGCCACCCTGCTGCCGGGGGCGGAGTTCTCCACCCGCTCGCCGTACCCGGACGCCCGCCGGCTGCTCGACGCGGGCGTGACCGTCGCGCTCGCCACCGACTGCAACCCCGGCTCGTCGTACACCTCCTCGATGCCGTTCTGCGTCGCACTCGCCGTACGCGAGATGCGGATGACCCCGGCGGAGGCCGTCTGGGCCGCGACCGCCGGGGGCGCGCGGGCGCTGCGCCGCGACGACGTCGGGGTGCTGACCCCGGGCGCCCGGGCCGACCTCGTGGTCCTCGACGCCCCGTCCCACCTGCACCTGGCCTACCGGCCGGGTGTGCCACTGATCCGCCAGGTTCTGCACAACGGAGCGCCGCAATGACCGTGACCATCCTGCCCACCGGGATCACTCCCGCCGACGTGCTCGCCGTGGCCCGCGGCACCGCCAAGGTCGTCCTCGACCCCGCCACCGTGGACGCGATGACCGCCAGCCGGTCCATCGTGGACGGCATCGAGGCCGCCGGCCGACCCGTCTACGGCGTCTCCACCGGCTTCGGCGCGCTGGCGAACACCTTCGTCGCACCCGAGCGGCGGGCCGAGCTGCAGCACGCGCTGATCCGCTCGCACGCCGCCGGGGTCGGCGCGCCCATGCCCCGCGAGGTGGTCCGGGCGATGATGCTGCTGCGGGTCCGCTCGCTGGCGCTGGGCCACTCCGGGGTCCGCCCGCTGGTCGCCGAGGCCCTGGTGGACCTGCTCAACCACGAGATCACCCCGTGGGTGCCGGAGCACGGCTCGCTCGGCGCCTCCGGCGACCTGGCGCCGCTGGCGCACTGCGCGCTGGTGCTGCTCGGTGAGGGCTGGGTGCTGGGCCCGGCGGGCGAGCGGCTGGACGCCGCCGACGCGCTGCGCCGGGTCGGGCTGGCGCCGATCTCGCTGGCCGCCAAGGAGGGGCTGGCGCTGATCAACGGCACCGACGGCATGCTCGGCATGCTGCTGCTGGCGATCCACGACGCCCGCCACCTGTTCGCCATGGCGGACGTGACGGCCGCGCTGGCCATCGAGGCGATGCTCGGCTCGGAGCGGCCGTTCCTGCCCGAGCTGCACGCCATCCGGCCGCACCCCGGTCAGGCCGCGTCGGCGGCGAACATCCACCGGCTGCTCCAGAACTCCCGGGTGATGGACTCGCACCGCGACGACCTGGCGCACGCGGTGCAGGACGCGTACTCGATGCGCTGCGCACCGCAGGTGGCCGGTGCCGCGCGGGACACGCTGGACTTCGCCGCGACGGTGGCCGCGCGGGAACTGCTCTCGGTGGTGGACAACCCGGTGGTGCTGCCCGACGGGCGGGTCGAGTCGACCGGCAACTTCCACGGCGCTCCGCTCGGTTTCGCCGCCGACTACCTGGCCATCGCCGCCGCCGAGGTGGGCGCGATCGCCGAGCGCCGGGTCGACCGGCTGCTCGACGTGGCCCGCAACCGGGAGCTGCCGGCGTTCCTCTCCCCCGACGCCGGGGTCAACTCCGGCCTGATGATCGCCCAGTACACGGCCGCCGGGATCGTCGCGGAGAACCGCCGGCTGGCCGCCCCCGCCTCGGTGGACTCGCTGCCCACCAGCGGCATGCAGGAGGACCACGTCTCGATGGGCTGGGCGGCGGCCAAGAAGCTGCGCACCGTGCTGGACAACCTGACCAGCCTGCTCGCCGTGGAGCTGCTGGCGGCCGTCCGGGGGCTCCAGCTGCGCGCGCCGCTCGCCCCGTCCCCGGCCGGCCGGGCGGCCGTCGCGGCGCTGGGCCCGATCGTCGGCGAGCCCGGCCCGGACGTCTTCCTCGCCCCGGTCATGGAGGCCGCCCGCGCGGTCCTCGCCGGCCCCGACCTCCGCGCCGCCATCGAACGCGAGGTCGGCCCCCTCGCCTGACCCACACCGCAGTTTGACGGAAAGAGTGGCTGTCCCGGGTGGGACAGCCACTCTTTCGGCGAAAGTGCGCGCTCGGGGTGCGTCAGGGGGTGGGCGGGAGGACCTTGGCGGCGAGCTTGGCGAGTTCGCGCAGGGCCTTGCCGCGGTGGCTGATCGCGTCCTTCTCCTCCGGCGTCAGCTCGGCGTTGGTGCGGTCCTGGCCGTCGCCGAGGAAGATCGGGTCGTACCCGAAACCGCCGTCGCCGCGCGGGGCCCGCAGCAGGCGGCCGGCCTGACGGCCGTCCACCAGGTGCTCCTTGCCGCCGGGTAGCACCAGCGCGACGGTGCAGACGAACGAGGCGGCGCGGTGCTCGTCGGGCAGGTCGGCGATCTGGTCCAGCACCAGCTGGAGGTTGGCCCGGTCGTCGCCGTGCCGGCCGGCCCAGCGGGCGCTGAACACGCCCGGCATGCCGTTGAGGGCGTCGACCGCCAGCCCGGAGTCGTCGGCGATGGTGGGCAGGCCGGTGCGGCGGCAGCCCTCCCGGGCCTTGATCAGCGCGTTCTCGCCGAAGGTCAGGCCGGTCTCCGGCAGCTCGGGGTATTCCTCGACGTCGTCCAGCCCGATCAGGGCGATCCGGTGCGCGCCGAGCGCCCCGTCGAGGATCCGCTGGAGCTCGATCAGCTTCTTGCGGTTACGGGTGGCGAGCAGGACCTTGTTCATGCCAGTGCCTTCCGCTGTGCCTCGGCCAGTTCCACGCAGCCCAACAGTCCCAGGTCGAGCAGCGCGTCGAGCTGCGTCCGGGAGAAGATGCCGGCCTCGCCGGTCCCCTGCACCTCGACGAAGTCGCCCTCGCCGGTGCAGACCACGTTCATGTCGACCTCGGCGGCGACGTCCTCGGCGTAGTCGAGGTCGAGCCGGGGCTCGCCGGCGATGATGCCGACGCTGACCGCCGACACCGAGCGGTGCATCACCTTCTCCACCTTGCCGGCCAGCGCCTTGCGCCCGGCCAGCCAGGTCACCGCGTCGTGCAGCGCCACGTACGCGCCGGTGATCGCCGCCGTCCGGGTGCCGCCGTCGGCCTGGAGCACGTCGCAGTCGAGCACGATCGAGTTCTCGCCGAGCGCCTTGAGGTCGATCGCGGCGCGCAGGCTCCGGCCGATCAGCCGGGAGATCTCGTGGGTACGGCCGCCGACCCGCCCCTTGACGCTCTCCCGGTCCGAGCGGGTGTTGGTGGCCCGGGGCAGCATCGCGTACTCGGCGGTGACCCAGCCGAGCCCGGAGCCCTTGCGCCAGCGGGGCACCCCCTCGGTGACGCTGGCGGTGCAGAGCACCCGGGTGCCGCCGAACTCGACGAGCACGGAGCCCTCCGGATGGGTGCTCCAGCCTCGGGTCAGGGTCACCGGTCGGAGTTGGTCGGGCAGCCGCCCGTCAGGTCGCGCCATGCCTGCACCCTATGCGGTCGGGTGATCCAACCGCCCCGGGGTGCCCACCGGTCGACCGGTCCCGCTCAGATGTCGTACGCCGCGCCGGCCCGGACCACTTCCAGCGGCCCGGCGAACGCCCCGGCGGCCGACTCGACGGTGTGCGACTCGCTGCCCCAGGCCACCACCAGATGGGTCAGCAGCAGCCGGCCCACGCCCGCCTTGGTCGCCGCCTCGCCGGCCTCCCGGCCGGTCAGGTGCAGGTCCGGCGGGTTCTCCATGCCGTCGAGGTAGCTCGCCTCGCAGAGGAAGACGTCGGCGTCCTGAGCCAGCCGCAGCAGCGCGTCGCAGGGCGCGGTGTCCGACGAGTAGCAGAGCACCCGCCCGCCGTGCTCCAGGCGCACCCCGTACGTCTCGACCGGGTGGTTCATCCGGTCGACGGTGACGGTGAACGGGCCGATCGGGAAGGTGCCGGGCTGCAGGCCGTAGAACTGGTACACGTCCTCGACCGTGTTGTCCTCCTGGTCGTAGATCGCGGCCAGCCGGTCCGGCGCGCCGGACGGGGCGTACATCGGCAGGGGCGGGTACGGCCCGTCGGGGGCGTACCGGCGGACCACCACGTACGAGGCGGCGTCGAGGATGTGGTCGCAGTGCAGGTGGGTCAGGAGGATGGCGTCCGGGGCGTGCAGCCCCGCGTACCGCTGGAGGGTGGAGAGCGACCCGGAGCCGAAGTCGATCAGGAGCCGGAAGCCGTCCGCCTCGACGAGGTAGGCGGAGCAGGGGGACTCGGGGCCGGGAAAACTCCCGGCACAGCCGAGGACGGTCAGTCTCATCCGGTCGCCTTGTCGTTACTCAACGTAGTCGACACGCCGGTGCCAGCCCCGCCGATGATCTCTACCGACGCGTACGCCACGCTGCGCAGCCTACGCGCAGCGACGGCGGGGCAAGAATCATCTAATGGAAGTTGTCATCAACGTGACACCCACGGGCCGGCCGGTGGGGACCGGCCGGCCCGGGGTCGGGCGTCACGCCCAGAGCTGACCCTCCAGGGCGTCCTCGGCGTCGGCGAGCGTCCCGCCGTAGGCGCCGGTGGAGAGGTACTTCCAGCCGCCGTCACAGACCGCGAAGGCGACGTCCGCGCGGCGGCCGTCCCGCACCGCCTCGTGAGCCACCGCCAGGGCGGCGTGCAGGATCGCGCCGGTGGAGAACCCGGCGAAGATGCCCTCCACCTCGACCAGCTGCCGGGTACGCAGCACCGCGTCCCGGGTGCCCACGGAGAAACGCCGGGACAGCACGGTGGCGTCGTAGAGCTCCGGGACGTACCCCTCGTCGATGTTGCGCAGGCCGTAGACCAGCTCGCCGTAGCGCGGCTCGGCCGCGACGACCTGGATGCCGTCGACCTTCTCCCGCAGGTAGCGGCCGGTGCCCATCAGGGTCCCGGTGGTGCCCAGACCCGCCACGAAGTGGGTGATGGTGGGCAGGTCGTGCAGCAGCTCCGGCCCGGTCGTCTCGTAGTGCGCCCGGGCGTTGGCCTCGTTGCCGTACTGGAAGAGCATCACCCAGTCGGGGTGCTCCGCCGAGATCTGCTTGGCGGTGGCCACGGCCTGGTTCGAGCCGCCGGCGGCCGGCGAAAAGATGATCTCCGCGCCGTACATCCGGAGCAGCTGGACCCGCTCCGTGGAGACGTTCTCCGGCATCACGCAGACCAGCCGGTAGCCACGGAGCTTGGCCACCATGGCCAGCGAGATGCCGGTGTTGCCGCTGGTCGGTTCGAGGATGGTGTCGCCCGGCCGGAGCCGGCCGGCCTCCTCGGCCGCGCGGACCATGAACAGGGCCGCCCGGTCCTTGATGCTGCCGGTCGGGTTCCGGTCCTCCAGCTTCGCCCAGAGCCGCACCGGCGGTGCCCCGTCGGGCACCGTCGGCGAGAGCCGGGGCAACCCCACCAGGGGGGTGCCGCCGCAGGCGTCGAGCAGGCTGTCGTACCGCGCCATGACGCCCGCCGGTCAGCGAGCGGCGTGCGACGCGATGGCGGCCGCGGCGGCGCGGTGCTGGCTGATCGCGGCTGCCGCCGCGAAGCCGAACGCGCCGCCGGCCACCGCCGGCAGGATGGTCACGCTGTCGCCGTCGTTGAGCTTGGCGTCCAGCGCGCCGAGGAAGCGGACGTCCTCGTCGTTCACGTAGACGTTGACGAAGCGGTGCAGCGCACCGGCGTCGGTGACCAGCCGGGCCTTCAGGCCGGCGTGCCGGGAGTCCAGGTCGGTGAGCAGGTCGCCCAGGGTGTCCCCGGCGCCCTCGACGACCTTCGCGCCGCCGGTGTAGCTGCGCAGGATGGTGGGGATGCGAACCTCGATGGCCATGGTGTCGTGCTCCTTGATCGGGTGTGCCTCGGTGACGGACGAGAAGTGGACGGCGCTGAAGGTCAGCGGCCGGAACACTCGTAGTCGACCGTCGCCGGGCTCTGCCCGAACATGTAGGACTGGACCGCGTGCGGGTCCACCGCGGCGTCCACGATCCGCACCGGCTCCTCGGTCACCACGCCGTCGACGATCCGGAAGGAGCGAATCTCCTCGGTCTCCGGCTCGCGGGTGGAGACCAGCAGGTAGTGGGCCCCGGGCTCACCGGCGAAGGAGATGTCCGTGCGGGACGGGTACGCCTCCGTCGCGGTGTGCGAGTGGTAGATGACGACCGGCTCCTCGTCGCGGTCGTCCATCTCCCGCCACACCCGCAACTGCTCCATCGAGTCGAACTCGTAGAACGTCATCGAACGCGCGGCGTTGTCCATCGGGATGTGCCGGCTGGGGGTGTCGCTGCCGGCGGGACCGGCGACCACGCCGCACGCCTCGTCCGGGTGGTCCCGGCGCGCGTGGGCGACGATCGCCTCGACGATCGACCGGTCGATGCTCAGCACGTCGCCAGCCTAGCGCCCACCGCGCGCCGGCCGCGAGGCGGTGACCGTCACACTCAATCGATCAGGGCGTTGAGCAGGGACTCCTGGAGATAACCCAGGTATGCGTAGACCGACAGTTGGAACACCCGCGAGGAGGTCGGGTCCTCGGCCACCGCGTCGTCGAGCTCCTCGCCCAGGTCGGTGCCGTCCTTGATCTCCAGCCGGACCCCCATGGCCAGCCGGGCGTCGTTGAGCGCCCGCAGCCACGCCTCGGCCGCCTCGGCGTCCAGCCGCACCTCGCCACCGGCGGAGTCCGGCAGCGCGGCCAGGATCGCCCCCGCCTGGTCGATCTTGGCGGTCTTGAGGTCGCCCTCGGTGTACCGGCGGAACTCCGCCGTGTTGGCCGGGTCGTCCGGGTACGCGTCCGGGAAGAGCCGCCCCACCACCGGGTCGGAGTGGTCGAAGCCGTCGGTGAGCAGCCCGACCACCTCGGAGGCGACCTTGCGCAGCACCCGCACCTCGTCGACGGCGAAGGTGGCGACGTAGCGGCCGCCCTGGCGACGGAACATGCTCACGAGCGATCCACCGTCGCCCACAGCCCGTACGCGTGCAGCTGCGACGCGTCGTGCTCCATCCGCTCCCGGGCGCCGCTGGACACCACGGCCCGACCCTTGTGGTGCACGTCCAGCATCAGTTTCTCGGCCTTCTCCCGGCTGTATCCGAAGAGCTTCTGGAAGACCCAGGTCACGTACGTCATGAGGTTGACCGGGTCGTCCCAGACGATCGTCACCCAAGGCCGGTCCGAGACCGGCACCTCGTCGGTGTCCGGCGTCTCGACCGGTGCAACCTGTGGAGCCGCCATGCCCCCCATCGTGCCACCGGATTCGGCGAACCGATGAACCGGAACGCCGGGGCGGCCCGGATCACCCTCCCGGGCGGCGGGGCCGGGGTGGGGCGACGACGCGACGACGCCGCGCTCAGGCGAGCAGGATGCCGTGGTCGAGGGCATCGGAGAGCACCGCGCCGAGGGAGAGACGGACCACCTCGAAGCGCCGGGACACCTCGCGGGACAGCTCCAGCTCGACCTCGCGCAGGGCGCGCTGGGCCCAGGACCGGGCGGCCATCGGGTCGTTGTTGCCCGGGGTGCGCCAGTGCTGCCAGCACCCGCCGGAGAGCGCGACCGCGATCGGCGGCAGCACCTCGGCGCGGTCCGCCCCCGGGTGACCGGCCAGGGCGTCGATCGCACCGGTGCCGACCAGCTCGCCCACGCCGGCGGTGCTGGTGACCAGGAGCACCCGTTCGAGGTCCCGACCCTGGGGCTGGTCGGCCAGGCCCCACCGGACGGCCGCGACGATCCGTTGCCGGACCCCCTCGGCCAGCGGCGCGCCGAGGACCCGCGCGGCGGCGTCGTCGATGACCGCGCGGACCGCCTGGTCGCACTGGGTGGTGGCGAGCAGGGAGAGCGCCTCCAGCTCCCGGTCGAGCAGTTGCGGCAGGCCCGCGCAGCCCACCCCGAAGACGATCTCCTGCACCGCCCGCAGGTGGACGTTGGCCAGTTCCAGCGCCAGGTGCTGGCGGATGCTGCGGGCGCAGGTGCGGCTCTGCCGCTCCAGCCGCTCCGACCAGTCCCCCGCGTCCGCGTCGGGCACCACGGCGACCCGGCCGTGGGCGCCGGGCAGCTCCGGCGGTTGCAGGCTGCCCCGGCGCAGCACCTCGTCGGCGGCCCAGCCGACCAGGGCCCGGCGCAGGCCGGGATGCTCGGCCCGGTGCACCGGGAACCAGCGGGCGTCGACGAGGGCGGGCACGGCGGCGAGCAGGGCCGCCCGGTGCGCCTCGACGCTGACCTCCGCCGGGTCCAGCAGGGCCGGCGCCTCGGACGACGCGTCGCGGGGCGAGGGGACGGACGCCTCCGTGTCGTCCGTCCCGGTCGCCGCCTCGGCCGGCGCCCAGCCGCCCGCGTCGGGGGTGACCACGAAGAAGACCTCGACCCGGGCCCGGGCCACCTCGGCCAGCAGGTGCAGCTCGGCGGCGGTGAAGGCCTGGTCGGCGCCGATGACGTAGAGCAGCGCGCCACCGCGGCCCACCGCGTCGAGGAGCAGCCGGCCGCCGGCGACCCCGAGGGTGTCCGCGTCCGGCGTGTCGAGCACCGCGAAGTGGCGCAGCAGCGGCTCGGGCAGGCTCAGCTCGACCCGGCGGGGCGGGCGGGCCAGCGCCGGACCGGCGGCTGCCTGGTCGGCGCCGTAGGAGTGGGGCTGCCGGTAGCCCGGCACGTACGCCGCGCGGGTGGCGACCCGGGCGTGCCGGACCAGCAGGCAGCTGCCCGACGGCACGTCGAGCATGCCGGAGGCGACATTGAGCAGGGCGGCGAGCACCTCGCGGCGGGCCGCGGCGGCCGGGCCGGCGGCGACCACGGCCAGCGGCTCGTCGGGGCCGGGCTCGGTGACCCCCAGGCGGGCGGGGAGCGGACCGCAGCGGGGCAGCTCGGCCGCGCCGCCGCTACCGCCGGGCACGTCGACCCCGGGGAGTGGACCGGGCTTCATCGGCGGCCTCCCGTGGCGGGCGGGCTGCGGTGAGCAGCCCGCGTGGACATCCGGTGCGGTGGCACCCGGATTCCGGAAGGGTACGTTCCAGTACCGCCCTGCGCGGAACACCGTGGATACTCACCGGTAACCACGACATTACTCAACTTCGCAGCGTGACGGTGTGCGCGCGGACGGATTTCCGTCGATATGCTGCACGGATGAGTCGGTGGAGCTTCGTCGGCCGAACGGATGAACTTGACCGGCTGCACTCGGCGGTGGACGGAGCCGAGGGGCGCGGTCTCATCCTGAGCGGTCACGCCGGCATCGGCAAGAGCCGGCTGCTGCGCGAGGGAGTGGGCGCGCTGCCGGCCGACCGCTACGCGATCTGGTACGTCGCGGCCAGCACGGCCACCGCCGCCCTGCCGTTCGGCGGGCTGGCCCAGGTGCTCCCGGCCGAGCAGCCGCAGGGCCTCTCCCCCGCCGGCGTGCTGCGCTGGGGCGTCGAGGTGCTGCAGGAGCAGGCCGCCGGGCGGCGGATCGTGCTCGCCATCGACGACGCCCACCTGCTCGACCCGCCGTCGGCCGCGCTGGTCCACCTGCTCGCCCGCCAGGAGAACACCACCATCCTGGGCACGCTGCGCAACGGCGAGCAGGTGCCGCTGCCGATCCGGGCGCTCTGGACCGACGACCTGGTCGAGCACTTCGAGCTGGCCCCGCTCGGCCCGGCGGAGACGGCCAACCTGCTCGCGGCCATCCTGGACGGTCCCGTCGACGCCGGCTCGGCCGACCGGCTGTTCCGGCTCTCTGCCGGCAACCCGCTGCTCCTGCGCGAGCTGGTGCTGGCCGCGGCGAACGGCGGCGAGCTGGACCGCCGGTACGGCGTCTGGCGCTGGACCGGCCGGCTGGAGCTGGCCCCCAGCCTCACCGACCTGATCGACACCCGGATCGGGCGGCTGGAGCCGGGCGTGCGGGCCGTGGTGGAGCTGGTCGCCTTCGGCGAACCGCTCGGCCTGCACCTGCTCTACCAGGCCGCCGACCAGGCCGACGTGGAGCTGGCCGAGGAACGCGGCCTGATCACCATGGTCCGCGACGACCGGCGGCTCGACGTCCGGCTGGCCCACCCGCTGTACGGCGAGATGATGCGCCGCCGCTGCCCGGTCAGCCGGACCCGACGGTTGCAGGCGCACCTGGCGGAGCTGCTGGAGCTGGTCGGCGCGCGGCGCCGGGGCGACCTGCTCCGGGTGGCGGTGTGGCGGCTGGACTCGGGCACCGCCCAGGACACCAGGCTGCTGCTCGGCGCGGCCGCCCAGGCGTTCGCCCGGTACGACGTACCGCTGGCGACCCGGCTGGCCCGCGCGGCGCTCGACGCCGGTGGTGGCTTCGACGCCGCCGAGCTGCTGGCCACCATCCTGATGTTCGCCGACCGGCCGGACGAGGCGATCGGGGTGCTCGACGCGGTGGCCGGTGAGATCGACTGCGACCGGCGGCGCAGCCGCTGGTTGACCGTGCGCGGCATGGTCAGCTACTGGGGGCTCAGCCGGGACTCCACCGTGGAGGAGATCGCCGAGGCGGGCGCCGCGCTGACCGACCCGGGCGACCAGGCCCGGGTCCGGGCGTTCGAGGCGATCATGAGGCTGCACGGCATGGACGGCACGGCGGCGCTGCGGCTCGCCCGGTCGGTGCTGGACCGCCCGGCCGCCAGCGTGGCGGCCCGGGAGCTGGCCCGCTGCACCATCGCCCACCTCGACGCGGCGCGGGGGCAGTTCCAGCGCAGCGCGACCGCGATCGGCCGGGTGGCGGCGCAGGCGCCGCACTGGCGCAGCGACATGCCGTACCTCCAGCTCGCGATGGAACTGGCCCGGGGCACCCGGCTGGCCCTCGCCGGCGACCTGGCCGGCATCGACGCGATCGTCGCCGACGAGTTCGCCGACCTGGCCGGGGCCGGCGACTTCCGGCTCGGCACCGGTTACCTGGCGATCCTCCAGGCGTACGCGGCCCGGTTGCGCGGTCGCAGCGGCGAGGCGCTCAAGGTCAGCCTCGGCGCCTGCGCGGTGCTGGCCACCAGCCGGGTCTACGCCGGGCTGGCGCAGGCCGAGCGGGCCCAGGCCGCGGCGCTGCGCGGCGAGGCCGAGCACGCCGCGGAGGCGATGGCCGAGGCCGACCGGACGCACGCCCCCGGCATGGTGGTGCTCTACCCGTGGCTGGAGCAGGCCCGCGGCGCGGTGCTGGCGGCCGGCGGCGACCTGCCGGGCGCCACCAAGCACCTGTGCGACCTGGCCGACCGGCTGCGCGCCGACGGCTTCGCCGGGCACGAGGTGCTGGTCCTGCACGACCTGGTCCGGCTCGGGCAGGCGGCGTCCCCGGTCGGCCCCACCTGCACCGACGCCAGCCGGCGTACCGTCGCGCAGCGGCTGGGTGAGCTCTCCGAGCGGGTCGACGGCGTGCTCCCGCCGCTGCTGGCCCGGTACGCCCGGGCCGGCGTCGCCGGTGACGGGGCCGAACTGCTGGCGGTGGCCGACGGCTTCGCCGCGCTCGACCTGCCGGTCTGGGCCGCCGAGGCCACCGCGACCGCGCTGCGCGAGCTGCGCCGGGAACGCGCCGCCTCGGCCGGCACCGCGCACCAGCGACTCGCCGCCCTGCTGGGTGGCTGCGACCAGCTCCGCACGCCGGCGCTGGAGGCGTTGCGGCCGGTGCTCTCCGACCGGGAACGGCAGATCGCCCGGCTGGCCGCCGCCGGAGTGACCAGCCGGGCCATCGCCGAACAGCTGTACCTGTCCACCCGCACCGTGGAGAACCACCTCCAGCGGGTCTACAGCAAGCTCGGCATCACCGGGCGGGTGGAGCTGCCGGCGGCGCTGCGGTCGATCACGGGCCACGACGGCGCTGAGCCGGCCTGAACTCTAGGCTGGAGCGGTGAGCACCCTTCGCCCCGCGCTGCTGACCGACCACTACGAGCTGACCATGGTCAACGCCGCCCTGCGGGACGGCACCGCCGAGCGACACTGCGCCTTCGAGGTGTTCAGCCGGCGGCTGCCCGCCGGGCGCCGCTACGGGGTGGTCGCCGGGACGGGCCGGCTGGTCGAGTTGATCCGCGACTTCCGCTTCGACGCCGACGAGGTCGACTTCCTGCGGCGTAACGGGGTGGTGGACGAGCGAACCGCCGAGTGGCTGGCCGGCTACCGCTTCACCGGCGACGTCGACGGGTACGCCGAGGGTGAGCTCTTCTTCCCCGGCTCGCCGATCCTCACCGTCTCCGGCGGCTTCGCCGAGTGCGTGGTGCTGGAGACGCTGGTGCTGTCGGTGCTCAACCACGACAGCGCGGTGGCCGCGGCCGCCGCCCGGATGGTCACCGCGGCCCGGGGCCGCACCCTGATCGAGATGGGCTCCCGGCGGGCCCACGAGGAGGCGGCGGTGGCCGCCGCCCGGGCGGCGTACCTGGCCGGGTTCCGGTTCACCTCCAACCTCGCCGCGGGACAGCGGTACGGCATCCCCACCGCCGGCACCGCCGCGCACGCGTTCACCCTGCTGCAAGACGACGAGAAGGCGGCGTTCGCCTCGCAGGTCGCCACGCTGGGCAAGGAGACCACGCTGCTGGTCGACACGTACGACATCAGCCAGGGCATCCGCAACGCCATCGAGGTGGCCGGGCCGGAGCTGCGGGCGATCCGGATCGACTCCGGCGACCTGGCGGTGATCGCCCAGCAGTCCCGGGAGCTGCTCGACTCGCTCGGCGCCACCGAGACGAAGATCATCGTGTCGGGTGACCTCGACGAGTACGCCATCGCCGCCCTGGCCGCCGAGCCGGTGGACATGTACGGCGCCGGCACCGCCGTGGTCACCGGCTCCGGCGCGCCCACCGCCGGGCTGGTCTACAAGCTGGTCGAGGTGGAGGGCCGCGCGGTGGTCAAGCGCTCCGAGCGCAAGGGCACCATCGGTGGCCGGAAGGTCGCGGTACGCCGGCACAAGCCCACCGGCACCGCCACCGAGGAGATCATCTTCCCGCAGGGCGTCCCGGACCGGCAGCCCAACGACCGCCTGCTCCAGCGCTCCTTCATCGTCGACGGGGAGCCGGTCGCGCTGCCCTCGCTCGACGAGTCGCGGGAGCACCTGCGGCAGTGCCTGATCTCCATCCCGTGGGAAGGGCTCAAGCTCTCCGACGGTGACCCGGCCGTGCCGGTCACCGTCGTTCCGGCAAGCTGAGGAAGGGTGCTCCGATGGCCAACGCCTTGATCATCGTGGACGTGCAGAATGACTTCTGCGAGGGCGGGTCCCTCGCCGTCGCCGGCGGCGCGGGGGTGGCGGCCGGGGTCTCCCGGCTGCTGGCCGACGAGCCGGACCGCTGGGACCACGTGGTCGCCACCAAGGACTACCACGTCGACCCGGGCGCGCACTTCGGCGATCCGCCGGACTACGTCGACTCGTGGCCCCGGCACTGCGTCGTCGGCACCGCCGGCTCGGAGTTCCACCCCCACCTGAAGACCGACCGGGTCGAGATGATCTTCCACAAGGGCGAGCACGCGGCGGCGTACTCCGGCTTCGAGGGGCACGCCGACGACGGCGAGTGCCTGGCCGACTGGCTGCGGCGGCACGACGTGGACCGGGTCGACCTGGTCGGCATCGCCACCGACCACTGCATCCGGGCCACCGCGCTGGACGCGGCCCGGGAGGGCTTCGCCACCACCGTGCTGCTCGACCTCACCGCCGCCGTCGCACCGGACACCCTCGACGTGGCGCTGCGGGCGATGGACAGCGCCGGGGTGACCCTGCGGGGCGAGCCTGTGATCAGGGACGCTTGACCCGGTAATCGCTTGCCGATGTCGTACCTCCGGTCGAGGATGGCCGCCGGAGGTACGGACCATCATGAACTTGACGCCTTACCGGCAGGTGCTCGCCCTGCCCGGGCTCCGATCGCTGCTGCTGGTGTCCGTGCTGGCCCGCATCCCGCTCACCGCGACCGGGGTGACGCTCACCTTCTTCGTGGTGCTTGACCTCGGCCGCGGCTACGGCGCCGCAGGCCTGGTCGGCGCCGCGATGACCGTCGGGGCCGCGCTCGGCTCGCCGCTGCTCGGCCGACTGGTCGACCGGCGCGGCCTGCGCCCGGTGGTCGCCCTGACCACCGTCGCCGAGGCGGTGTTCTGGGCGAGCGCGCCGACGCTCTCGCTGGCCGTGCTGCTGCCGGCCGCGTTCCTCGCCGGCCTGCTCGCCCTGCCGATCTTCTCGGTGATCCGCCAGTCCATCGCCGCGCTGGCCCCGGAGGACCGGCGCCGTCCCGCGTACGCGCTGGACTCGATGTCGGTCGAGTTGTCGTTCATGGTGGGGCCCGCGCTCGCCGTGGCGCTGGCCACCACCGTCTCGGCGCGCGTCACGCTCTGGGCGGTCGGCATCGGCGTGGTCGCCTCGGGCATCGCGTTCTGGCTGCTCAATCCGCCCATCCGCAGCGCGGACGAGCCGGCCGGGCCGCAGCCCCGCACGCCCCGGCGGGAGTGGCTCACACCCCGGATGCTGGCCGTGCTCGCGGTCAGCGGGGCGGCCACCCTGGTACTCGGTGGCACCGACGTTGCGGTGGTCGCCGTCCTGCGGGCCAGCGGCGAGGTCGGCTGGACCGGCGCCGTGCTCACCATGTGGGCGGTCGCGTCGCTGGTCGGTGGCTTCGCGTACGGAGCGGTCCGGCGCACGTTCTCGCCGCTGGCGCTGGCCGCCGCGTTGAGCCTCTGCACCATCCCGGTCGGGCTGGGCGGCGACCACTGGTGGCTGCTCTGCCTGGCCCTCATCCCGGCAGGCGCGCTCTGCGCCCCGACCATCGCGGCGACCTCCGACGCGGTCAGCCGGCTCGCCCCGGCCGGCGTACGCGGCGAGGCGATGGGCCTGCACGGCTCCGCCGTCACCGTCGGCATCGCGCTGGGCGCGCCGCTCGCCGGTGCCGTGATCGACGCCTCGCTGCCGCTGTGGGGCTTCGCGGTCACCGGCGCGATCGGCCTGGCGGTCACGCTGGCCGTGCTCCCCCTCGAGCTGCGCCACCGGCGCGAGACTGCCGCGATGGCCGCGACCGCCGACCTGGCTCCCGCCACCTCCTGACCCGCCGCCCGCTGGGCCGCCCGGTCCCGCTCCCGCACTCTGCTGGGCGCTCACGCGACCGGCGGCCCGCGTCAGCCGAGGGCGCCAGCCCGGGGGGCACCGGCGAGGGGCGCTGGGCGGGGGCGTCGGCCGGGGGGCGTCGGCCGGAAGCGCGCGTGAGTGTCTGACCGCGGCCCGGCGCGAAGGCCGATCGGGCGAGGGCCGGCGCTGGGGCGGATCCTCCGGCCACCACGCGCCTCCGCCCCTGCGGCCTGTTAGTCAGGCCCGCTGCCCACCTGCTCGAGCGCGCCCTGCCGCGGCCGACCTGGGCGACGGCGTGCCGGCGTGGCCGGGAAGAGAGACACAGTCACGCGACACCGTCACGGCGGGCCGGTGGATCGGGCGTGTCGCAGCGGACAGACACATACCTCCGTGAGCGATATACCTGAGAGGCATATTTATGCCTTCCAGGTATATCGCTCACGAGCGCATCCGCCTCCCGGTCAGGTCACGGTCCGTCACCGAGCCATCCGACATCGCCCCCGACGGCGAGCCCGGACGAATTGCTCACGGTGCGGCAGCGGGAGCCGGCGACACAGAGAGGCCAGGCCCGGACCGAGAGGACGCTGCCCAGGCCGACCGACAACCGGGTGCCATCCAGGCTGGGAGCGGCGACCGGCGCCCGCCGAGGCCGCAACGCCGGGTGTGCCACCCAGGCTGGCATCGGCAGCCGACGCCGCCGAGGCCGGAACACCACGACCGCCGCGGCTGCGGCCCGCAACGGCGACGGGCGCCGTACCCCTTGATGGGGTGCGGCGCCCGTCGGCGGCTGTCGGGTGCGGGGTCAGCGCTGGTCGACGTTGCCCGCGGTGTCCTCGCGGTAGCTGGCGCCACCGTCGGACTCGCTGGTGAGCGGCTTGGAGCCACCCTCCGGCGGGCCGGCCAGGGTCTGACCGGCGGCCAGCTCCGGGAACTTGTGGTCGAAGGCCGGCCGCTCGGAGCGGATCCGCGGCATCCGGTCGAAGTTGCGCAGGGGCGGCGGGGAGCTGGTCGCCCACTCCAGCGAGTTGCCGTGACCCCACGGGTCCTCGACCTCGACCACCGGGCCGGTCTTGTACGACTTCCAGCAGTTCCAGATGAACGGCAGGGTCGAGATACCGGTGATGAACGCGCCGATCGTGGAGATCGTGTTCAGCGTGGTGAAGCCGTCGGTGGGCAGGTAGTCGGCGTACCGACGCGGCATGCCCTCGTTGCCCAGCCAGTGCTGCACCAGGAACGTGGTGTGGAAGCCGATCATCGTGAGCCAGAAGTGGATCTTCCCGAGCCGCTCGTCGAGCATCCGGCCGAACATCTTCGGGAACCAGAAGTAGATGCCGGCGAAGACGGCGAACACGATCGTGCCGAAGAGCACGTAGTGGAAGTGCGCCACCACGAAGTACGAGTCGTGCAGGTGGAAGTCGATCGGCGGGCTGGCGAGCAGCACACCGGTGAGACCACCGAAGAGGAAGGTCACCAGGAAGCCGATGGAGAAGAGCATCGGCGTCTCGAAGGTGATCTGGCCCCGCCACATGGTGCCGAGCCAGTTGAAGAACTTCATACCGGTGGGCACGGCGATCAGGTAGCTCAGGAAGCTGAAGAACGGCAGCAGAACCTGGCCGGTGCCGAACATGTGGTGCGCCCAGACGCTCATCGACAGCGCGGCGATGGCGATGGTCGCGGCGACCAGACCCTTGTAGCCGAAGATCGGCTTACGGGAGAAGACCGGAATGATCTCGCTGATGATGCCGAAGAACGGCAGCGCGATGATGTACACCTCGGGGTGGCCGAAGAACCAGAACAGGTGCTGCCAGAGCATCGGCCCGCCGGTGGCCGGGTCGTACACGTGGGCGCCCATCAGGCGGTCGGCGGCGAGCGCGAAGAGCGCGGCGGCCAGCAGCGGGAAGACCAGGATCGCCAGCAGGCTGGTGACCAGCATGTTCCAGGTGAAGATCGGCATCCGGAACATGGTCATGCCCGGGGCCCGCAGGGTCAGGATCGTCGTGATCAGGTTGACCGCGCCGAGGATCGTGCCCAGACCGGAGATGGCCAGGCCGACGACCCACATGTTCGCGCCGACGCCCGGCGCGTGCTCGGCGGTGCTCAGCGGGGTGTAGGCGGTCCAGCCGAAGTCGGCGGCGCCACCCGGGCTGATGAAGCCGGCCGTCGCCATGGTGCCACCGAAGAGGTAGAGCCAGTAGGCGAAGGCGTTGAGCCGGGGGAAGGAGACGTCAGGGGCGCCGATCTGCAGCGGCACGACGTAGTTCGCGAAGGCGAACACGATCGGCGTCGCGAAGAACAGCAGCATGATCGTGCCGTGCATCGTGAACAGCTGGTTGTACTGCTCGGGCGACAGGAACTGCAGGCCCGGCCGCGCCAGCTCGGCACGCATGATCAGGGCCATCAGGCCACCGACCATGAAGAACACGAACGCGGTGACCATGTACATGATCCCGATCTGCTTCGCGTCCGTGGTGCGCAGCAGCCGCGCGATGGCCGACCCCTTGACCGGCTCTCGGACCGGCCATGGCCGGGTCACGACCGGCTTGGGTGCGACGGTGGTCACGAATGGCCTCCGGTTCTCGGTTGTCCCGCTCGGCACGCGCTTCTATCTGCGAGCCGTCATCCGCAAGGAGGATAGTCCCCGGCAGGTGGGTGCGCCGCTCGGGGTGGTGGGGCAGGATGGATGGCCGCCCTACAGCGGGTCGACGAGCAGCCGGTAGTGCTCCCGGAAGATCCGCCCACCGCGCCCGCGCAGCAGCGGGTCGCGCAGCGCCGGCGGCACGTCGCGAGTGCGGTTGCGGTCGCGGGTCCGGTCCCGCACCCATCGGGTACGCGGGCGGCGGCGACTCTCGTACGCCACCAGCGCCGCCTCGACGCTGCCGGCCGCGGTCAGCGACTCGGCGAGCACCACCGCGTCCTCCAGCGCCATCGCCGCGCCCTGGCTCAGGGTCGGCGCGGTGGCGTGGGCGGCGTCGCCGACGAGCAGCACCCGTCCGTGGTGCCAGCGGCCCAGCTCGACCTCGTCGGTGAGCCCCACCTGGACGTCGCGCAGCGCGTCCAGCACGGCGGGCACCGGTCCGCCGTACTCCCCGAAGAGCTCGCGCAGCCGCACGGCCGGATCTTTCGGGGCGACCGTGCCGGCCTCGTCGGCGTAGCAGTACAGCCGGCCCGCACCGATCGGCACCACCAGGAAGCCGGCGCGCTGCCCGAGCAGCGCCGTCCAGTCGGCGATCTCCGGGCCGTCCCGCACCACGCCGCGGTAGACCACCTGGCCGGCGGGGCGGGGCGGCCCGCCGAGCGCGGCCAGCGAGCGCACCGCGGAGGCCGGCCCGTCGGCGCCGATCACCAGGTCGTACTCGCCGCCGGTGCCGTCGGTGAAGGTGACCGCGACGCCGGCGGGCAGCAGCTCCACGGCGCTGACCTCGGCGCCGTGCCGGACCGCACCGCCGGCGCCGCTGAGCAGCACCTGGTAGAGGTCGCGCCGGGGCAGCGCCCGGCACTCGCCGACCCCGGACCAGAGCGCGTCGAGATCAACCTCACAGAGCGGTTCGCCGGCCGCGTCCAGGAAGCGCTGCCGGTGGATCACTTGGCCGAGCCGGCGGACCGGACCGTCCAGGTCGAGCCGGCGCAGCGCCCGGTCGGCGTTGCCCGGCAGGTAGAGCCCGGTGTCGACCAGCTCGTTCGGGGGGAGCTTCTCCGTGACGTCCGGCCGGAAACCCGCCATCCGCAGCGCTCGGGCGACGGCCAGCCCGGCGATGCCCGCGCCGACGACGAGGATGCGCAGGGGGGAGCCACCCATGGTGGTGTACGCCTCCGGAGGGGGGATCGGCACGCGTTGGAGGCAAGACACTACTCCGCGCGATTGACACACGGTAGGCCTGATCGGCCCTGGCGTGAACGATCCTCGGACCGGCGTCGCCATTCGCGCAAAGGATTCATGTCACCACCCGGCCGACCCGCCATCCCCCGGCGCGCCGACGCTTCCCCCTCCCCGGCTGACCTGCGACTTCAACCCGTCGCGATCCCGTGACCCGTAGGTGGCGTGGAAGCGCCACCGCACCTGCCTCCCTACGTTCCGGGCGGTTTCCCTGAACCGCTTCGGTTGCACTGATGTTGCAGACATGTAAATGTGTCGAATGAAGATGGGAGCGCTCCCGCGCGTATCCCCCGTCCAGTCCGGCGCCCCCACGCCGGCGTCCCGAGGAGCATGATGAAACGTCCACTCCGCGCCATCGTCGCCGCCGGCCTGCTGGCCGCCGGATCGCTGGTCGCCGTCGCGCTCGGCGGCACCGCCTCCGCCGACACCCAGATCTGCGAGCAGTTCGGCTCCACGGTGATCCAGAACCGGTACGTGGTGCAGAACAACCGCTGGGGCACCGCCGCCCAGCAGTGCATCAACGTCACCAGCACCGGCTTCGAGATCACCACCCAGAACGGCAGCAACCCCACCAACGGCGCCCCCACCGCGTACCCGTCGGTCTTCTTCGGCTGCCACTACACCAACTGCTCCCCGGGCACCAACCTGCCGATCCAGGTCAGCCAGATCAGCAGCGCCACCAGCAGCATCAGCTACCGGTACGTCAGCGGGGCCACCTACAACGCCTCGTACGACATCTGGCTCGACCCCACGCCGAAGCGGGACGGGGTGAACCAGATGGAGATCATGATCTGGCTCAACCGGCAGGGGTCGATCCAGCCCATCGGCTCGCCGGTCGGCACGACCACCCTGGTCGGCCGGACCTGGGAGGTCTGGCGGGGAAGCAACGGCTCCAACAACGTCATCTCGTACGTCGCGCCATCGCCGATCACGAGCATGAACTTCAGCGTGCTCGACTTCATCAACGATGTGAAGAACCGGGGAGCGATCACCAGCAGCTGGTACCTGACCAGCATTCAGGCCGGCTTCGAGCCGTGGCAGGGCGGCGTGGGGCTGGCCGTGAACTCCTTCTCCGCCAGCGTCAACGGGGGCGGCTCCACGACCCCGCCGACCACTCCTCCTCCGACCACTCCTCCGCCGACGGGCAGCGGGTGCGCGGTGAAGTACACGCCGAACGCCTGGAACAACGGCTTCACCGCCGACGTGACGATCACCAACCGCGGGTCCAGCACGATCAACGGGTGGAACCTGACCTACAACCTGCCGGCTGGGCAGCAGGTCACCAACGCGTGGAACGCGACCGTCACGCAGAGCGGGTCCGCGGTGAGCGCGCGGAACGTCGGGTTCAACGGGTCGATCGCGCCGGGGGGTACGGCGAACTTCGGGTATCAGGGGACGTTGAGTGGGGCGCACTCGTCGCCGACGAGCTTCTCGCTCAACGGTGTCGCCTGCTCGCGGGACTGACCCCCGAGCCCGCGCAGAGGGGCGTGACCTGATGGCCACGCCCCTCTGCTGTCAAACAAACTCGGACCCATCGAAGCTTCAGCCGGCGGCTTGCCCTGCCCGAACAAGCCGACGTCGCAGCTCGGCTTCAGCTTGTCAACGGAAACACAACACGACTCGACTCGCGTTGCGCAGTTTGTCCAGGTAGACGTCCAACCGGCCGTTCCTGTCGACTCGGCTGACCGTGAGCTGGCCAAGATCGTCCGCGTCACGTACCACGACAGACCGCGAGCCTGGAATGAACGGCTCACTGGCCACCAACGTCATGCTCGCGACCACATCCTCCGGAGCAGCCCGTCGATACACGGTGACCGAGAACGGACCGTCCACGAAGCTACGGACCGAGATATAGACGGAGTCGCCGTCAAAATGCACAAATTCCGAATCCACGTCCCACCCATCATGACCAGCTTCGCTGTCGATGTCCTCGACAATCAAAAGGCCATGCTGAGACGGGACCTCCAGAGCGCCGACGAACTGCGGATGAGCGGAAACTTCAGCCACAGGCCCTCCAATAACAAGAGTGGCAATTGTTGGGTGTAGGGCGGCGGATATCCGCCGCCCTACACCATTATCCCAAGGATACCAAGTTCAACCCGGTAGCATCAGCGGGGAAGTTGTAGGACTTCGCCTCCCTTTTCAGCTGGGTCACCGTCCCTGCTTGTGATCTGGCGCAAGACCAGCAGTGAGGATAAGCCGTCCGAGGGGTGTCCTCCGAGGCCAGCTTCGTCGCAGGCTGATGATCCGGAATCCACCCACCGCTGTCAACACCCGACTCTTCCGCACCGCAGGTGTGGCAGCCATGACGGTCACCAGCTTCGTCGATGAGCATCCGGACGCCGTCGTCGTCAATGTTGCCGTCGACGAGAGCCACGCCTTCCTTGGCGTAGGGTCCAGCACCCAGAGTAAGATTCACAACCTTACATTCGTTGGCGTTATGTGTAAGTGCAGAGATACCTCCTGCGAAGACGTAGTAGGTATGGAGGTCATCAATCGTGAGGTTGTACACGATCGCCGGCTCGACCCAACGCTCAACGGATTTCACCCGAACGACATCGCCATCGGACGACCGCAAGCCCATACCCGGGCGCAAGTCCTCAGCATCTACCCACTCGTGCTGCTCGGGGTCCCAGAAGGGGTGATGAGCCGTTGCGACGAACTCAGCGGAGTGGCGGCTCCGATCCTCATCGGCGTCGACGACGAGGCGCACGAGTTCCTTTTGCCCGTTCCCGATGATCGTGGCGACCACCGCCTTGCTGACAGTTTTTCCGGTCTTGGGATCGGTCGCCAAAACCTTCTCGCCTGTCTTTACCTTCTCAATCGGTCGCTTCGATCCGTCGGCCATCAGGACCAACGTTCCCGGGGCGAAGCTGTTGCAGGACAGGTACTCCTTCACCCCGTCCACAAGCTTGCCGAGCAGGTTCTTGACCCGAACGCCGAGTTCGTAACCCTTCTCCCACTTCCAGGGAGCGCCGTACCTAGCGGCCAGCTTGCCGAGTGCTCCACCGATCGCGGAGCTGGCGACGTTGATCGCGGTGTTCAGGCAGCCACCCATGTCCCCCTTGATGAAGCAGTCCATGGCGTCGGTGATGCCCAACTCGTCCATGAGGATCTTGGCGAGCGCCTTGGCCGAGTCGAGCATTTTCTGCTTCGCTCGCGCGATACGGGCCTGCCGCTCCTTCTCGGCAGCGGCAGCCGCTGCGGCTCGACGATCACCCTCGCTGGCCCGCGGGTTGTTCCAGGCGTTGATCGTCGGCTCGTCCGGGTCGTACGCACGCGAGCAGCCACCACAACCGTCGTTGTGTCCCTTGACCTTGTGGTAGACGCCGTACATGTCCTCGTAGTCCGCCCCCGGACCACACGCGTCGTCGGAGCAGGCCTTGAGGCCGTCAGGGTCGGAGTACGAGATGGGGTTGTTGTTGGCGTACGCGTACCCGTGCATCTGCTGCGGGTCGTTGACGTCAATGATCGGGTCGACCGAGATGAACCGACCGGTGATCGTGTCGTACTCGCGGGCGCCGATGTTGACCAGGCCCGTGCTGGAGTCCTGATTGCCGTTGACGAAGCCCTTCTCGGTGGGCCACTGCCCGGGCGTCAGCGGAGTACCACGGGCCTCACCGAACGGGGTGGTCCGACGGTGGGTGATGGCTCCTGTCTCGTCGACCGTCGCCTGGCCCGTGCCGTGGTGGTCGGAGGCGACGTAGTGCAGGCCGTTCAGCTTGCGGACGATCGTGCCGCCACCCGGCAGCGCGTAGTAACGGGTGGCGTCGGTCGAGCGGGTGGTGTGGTTGAGCCGGATCTCCATGCCCGGCAGGTAAAGGGTGGTCGCGTTCGGCTCCTTGCGGAGCATCCGGGAACCGTCGGTGTCGTAGAAGAACTTGGTCTCCTTGCCGGCACCGTCGGTGACCGACTCGAGGTTGCCCTCGGCGTCCCAGGCAAGGGTCTGCCCCTCCCCGGCCTTGACCCGCCGCTTCGTGTTGCCGGCGGCGTCGTACTCGTAGGAGTAGAGACGGTCACCCTGCGGGGTGGTCTCGGTCATCTCACGAAGCGTGTGCGGCTGCGCCGTGCCCGCCGTCGGGTACGTGTAAGACCGATTGATCAGAGTGCTGCCGTCGGTGCCGTACTGCGTCTCGGTCTTGCGGTTGCCGGTCACGTCGAACGTGTAGGCGTGGTGGTAAGGGGCCACCCCGCCGACACCCGTCACCGACGGCCCGCCGGCGCACGGGTCGGTCGCGGTGCTCGCCGACGTCCACGCCCGCTCCATCCGGCGCAGGTAGTCGTAGGTGAAGCACTGCACGTCCCGGCTGCCCGAAGGGGTGTCGGCGATCTGGGTGATGTTGCCGGAGGCGTCATAGCTGTAGCGGGCATCGATGTCGATAACCGGAGCGCCGCTGCGGTCCAGCCGCTGGTTGACCAGCCGCTTGGAACCCTGCTCGTACTGGTAGGTCGACCAGACCTTGTTGGCGCCCAGCGCCGCCTCGGTCTGAATCACCTCACTCGTCGTGGAGTAGTCGACGTCGGTGAGGTAGGGGACATCACCCGTGGTGGCGGTGAGCCGCTGCAGGTCGTCGTAGGTGTAGGCGATGCTCTCGACCGGCAGGCCGCCACCTTCGGACACGCCCACCGCTCGGACCGTGCCGTCCTCGTTGAACTCGGTGGCGAAGCTGTACATCCCGGCCAGCTCGACACCGGCGTGCTCCGGCACCTGGTAATAGGTGGCGTGCGGCCGGTAGAACTCGTCGTAGCCGGTGTAGTAGGTCACGTACTCCTGATCGTCAATCCACCGGCTAGTCGAGGAGAGGTGGCCCAGCATCTCCAGGTCATAGGTCCAGCTGCTCAGCAGCACACCCGTGTCGGCCGCGCCCTTGTACGTGGCAGTTCGCCGGCCAATCTCGTCGTACTTAGTGCTGACCGTCTGGTTGACGCCGTTGGTGGCGCTGGCGATCCGGTCCAGGTTGTCGTAAACGAATGTATTCGTGCCGGCATCAGGGTCGATCGACTTGACCTTGCGGCCGAGCTGGTCGTACTCGTGCTTCCAGACGTTGCCAGCCGGGTCCTTGACCGTGGCCAGCTTGCCAGAGGAGGTGTAGGTGTATTCGGTTTTGTCGTACGCGCCCGACGGCCCGGTGCCCTTGTACTGCAGCAGCTGGGTGGTCTGGCCGAGGGCGTTGGAGATGGTTGTGGTCGGAGTGCCGCCGGTCGGCGGGTCGACTGAGACGCGGTCGCCGCCGTAGGTGGTGGTGGTCCGCCACTTTTCGTTTCCGGCCACCGCGAAGATGTGCGCCGTCACCCGGTCCGCGCCGTCGTAGACGTAAAGCGTCTGCCCGTCCACCTCGCCGTTACGGGCAGGAAAGATCGTGTCGGTCGGCGCGCCTGCGGCGTTGTAGGTCGCGTATGTCTTGTCGATTTTGCCAGTCGCGGTGTAGAAGGTGTCGGCGATCATCCGGCTGCCGTTCGGCCCCTCGGTCTGCATCTGACGCGGACGTAGCAGGCCGTCGTGCAGCTGGTACTCGGCCGTGTAAGAACCGTCGTTCCGCCGCTTCTCCGTCTTCACCGCGACAGGCTTGTCGGTGCGGACCAGGTAGGTGTACTTGATGCTCGGGTCGAGCCCCGTTGCCCCGGTGCGGTCCGGCATCCACACCTTGGCCAGCCGACCGAGAGCGTCGTACTCCAGCTGGCTGACCAGGTTGTTCGGATCGGTCTGCTTGATCGGACTCCCCCACGCCGGGGCGTATTCGGTGGTCGTCACGTGCTGGAGCGGGTTGGTCTCGACCACCTTGGTGGTCAGGCCGTTCGTCTCGGTGTACGCGGTGGTCGTGGTCTTGCCCATCGCGTCGGTCGCGGTCAGCGGCCGGCCGTACGAGTCGAAGGTGCCGGACGCGGTGGTGATATAGGTCGCCGTGGTGCCGTCGTGGCTCTTCAGCCGCTCGGACTTGGTCGGGTTACCCACCGTCGGGGCAACCCCGAAGGCCTTGGCGTCGTAGAGCGTGCGAGTGTCGGAGATGACCTGCGTCTTTCGGTCCGGCGTGACGGAGCACGCCACCGACACCGACTCGGTGCGCGCCACCAGGCTGTAGAGGTGCGCGGTCGCGTTGTCGGCGTACGTGGTGCGGTTGCACGCCTCGTCGCCGGTGACGTTCACGTCACCGAGGTTCTCGGTCTGGGTGACGCGGCCGAAGGTCGTCTCGAAGGTGGAGACGTTCTTGGTCTCCCGGAAGCCGCCCCCCGCCAGCGCGACGAAGCTGCGGGTGGCCGAGGTGTTGGTGAACCAGGCCTTCTTGTCGCCCCAGGTGTGCGACTCGGTGGCGGTGTTGTGCCGCCACGGCGTGGCGATGTTCCGGCTGACCACCGCCGCGCCGTTGTAGACCGTGCTCTCCAACTGGTGCCCGGAGAACTGGTCGTAGTCGATGTGCGCGACGCCGTCGGAGTCGGTTACCCGGACGTCCCGGGTGCTCGTGCTGTTCGGGATCTTGTCGCCGTGCATGCCGCGCAGGTAGCGGTACTCGGTCTTGGTGGTCTGGGTCTGGCCGTTGCCAACGGTGACGACGACCTTTCCGTAGCCCCGCCACTCGCTCCAGGTGAGGTCTTTCGGGTCGCCGATCCCGTCCGGGTCGGCCTTACGCCAGGCGGCGCCGTCGAGGTAGTCGTACTTGGTGACCATGTCCGGCGCCCCACCGGTCCGGTCGGTCTCGATGACCGCGGCAACCACGTACTTGAAGAACCAGTCCGTGATCGGGTCGCCGGTGCCGAGCGGGTTCCACTTCACCGGATAGCAGCGCTTGGTGCTGTTGCCCTCGGTCGGCAGCGTGGTGGCGGTGCAGTCCGGGGTGGCGTAGTTGACGTCGATCTGGCCGCCCGTGTCCGTCCAGACCGTGGCGAGGCGGAACCGGACCAGCGGGCCGATGTTGTCGTTGTCCCGGTCCACCCGGTTCGGCAGCTGGAGGCCGCCCAGCTCCACGGAAGGCATGGCGATGTCCGCGCCGGCACCGTACATGCCGGTGTGGGTGATCTTGTGGAGCCAGAGGGTGCGGGAGCCGTCACCGTTGTCGGTGAGCAGGTGGTCGAGCTTCCAGTTGTCGACCGGGGTCCAGCCGGTGCCCTCGCGGATCTCGGTGGTGATGCCGGTCAGCCGCGCCCGGGTCCAGAACGTCGGGCTGATCTGGTCGAGCCGGCACTTGATGTTCGCGTTGCAGTTGCGGTCGAACGGCACGTCCGGCCAGTACGGCGCGGTGGTGGTGGTCAGGTCCTGCGGGTCGCAGTCGATGGTCCCGGTCGGCAGGCACCGCTCCTTGACGTCGAACCGCACGCGAGCCGGGGCGTTGGTGGTGTAGACGGCGTTGTGCCGCTGCCCGTAGTCGACCCGCTTGAGGTAGCCGCCCCGGTGGTAGGGCACGCCGTTGACGTCGGTCTTCTTGGACCGGGCGTAGTGGTTCGTCTCGCGGGCGTAGTAGTACGAGCTGACGTTGCCGTAGCGGTCCTTGACGTAGTCGAGGCTCCACCGCCACGCCTGGTCGCAGAACGAGTCCAGGAAGGCGGTCTTGTTGCACGGCTCGTTGGCGTCGTCACCGAAGACCGGCACCGTCCAGGTGGAGTTGGTCGTCTCCTTGCCGGTGACCCAGCCGGGCAGCTTGTTCAGCCCGAAGTAGTACTCGGTGCCGTCGGTCGTGGTGACCTTCCAGTGCTCACCGTCGTTGTCGTCGTTGTCCGCGCCGGTGAACCGCTCGACCTTGGAGCCGTCGTCGGTGGCGAACTTCCAGGTGCTGCCGCTCTTCACCAGCTCGGTGGACTTGCCGTTGAGCAGGATCGTGGCGTTGTCGTACGCCCAGCACTGGTCGACGTACTGGTCGTGGCCGTCGTCGGAGCACGGCTTGTAGCGGCGCTCGATGTGGCCGGGCTCGTAGTTGAAGCCCTCGCCGACCCAGGAGCCCTGGTTGTTGGTCGCCGCGGTGCGGCCGTCGACCGACTGCGAAGAGTAGGCCAGGGTGATGCCCGGCGCCCCGCCGCCCGGGACCGGGGGCGTGCGCACCGGGTAGCTCCAGGAGAAGCCACCGGTGGACGGGGCCACCGACCACTTCGACGACGGCGCGAGCTTGGTGGCGCCGTAGTCGCCCTGCGAGGAGGACTCGCCGGCGGTCATCGCGAAGGTGGTGCCGCTGGACGCCGCACTCACCGTCGCCGACAGGGTGCGCTTCTCCGCGTCGTTGACGGTCGGCACCGGCTCGGCGGCACAGCCCGCCTTCTCCGGCGTGGTCAGCGCGCACTCCGGCAGCTTCACCAGCTTCAGCCGGGAGCCGAAGTCACCGCCGTACGCGCCGGCCAGGCCCTCGTAGCTGACGCCGAGCTTGATGTCACCGGCGGTCTGCTGGCCGTCGGCGCGGTTGACCCGCACCAGCGGGCCGTCGACCCTGGCCTGCTCGGCGGCCTTGCGGTCGAGCACCTCGACGCGGATCTTGCCCGGAGCGGTGGCCGACGTCGTCGCCGGGGCCACCGACTTCGCTCCGGCCTTCGGGGCGGGAGCGGCCACGGCGGCGACCGACACGGCGAGGCCGCCGGCCTTGCCGGTGGCGGCGGGCCCGGTGGAGGCGGTGCCGGTCCGGGCGGAGTCCCGAGTGCCGGCCTGCGCCGGCCCGGTCGCCGGAGCAGCGGGTACGGCGATCTCGGTGGCGCCCGCCGCCGGCCAGGTCACCTTCGCGGGAGTGGTCGTGGCGGCGTCCGCCGCCGGGTTGCCCTTGCGCGGCTTCATGCCGAGGGGGCCACGATCGGGAACGGTCTTGCCGACGCTGGCGGGCGTCGGACGTTTACGCTCGGCGGCGGCCGAGGCGGGGGCGCTGGCGACCTGGATGATGCTTGCGCTCATCACGATGGCCATCGCCCAGGACACCGGTCGCACCGCCCGGCGCTGTAGAGCGCCGGACGCGACCAGGAGTCGGGAGAACATCCACCCTCCCCAGGGGTTGATCGGACAGGTAAGCAGAAGGCGTCGGGGCCGTCCCGGGAGGACGGCCCCGACGCCGGTGGTGTCAGAGGTTGGGCTGCTCGATGATCAGGCTGGTGCGGTCGATCTTGACCTTGTCCGCCATGCCGTTGTAGACCCGGACGTCGTCGATCGCGCCGGAGAGGTGCTCCTGAGCCACGCCGTTGATGAATGCCCGGCCGAACTGGATGCTGCTCAGGGCGGGCAGCGGCTTGTCGAGCTGCACGGCGCGGGGCTGACCGTTGAGGTAGAACAACAGCTCGCGGCTGTACCCGTTGTAGACCAACGCGATGTGGTCGCCCTTGCCCACCCGGGACGGGCTCTTATCGTGGTCGGCCGGCTTGAACACCGCATCGGTGCCGGTGTCGGTGGTGGCGGCCATCTCCCAGACCCCATCGGCGTTGCCGCGGATGACCACGACGCTGCTGTTGTTGGCGCCCTTGATCGAGATCGCCGTCATCGGGTGGTTCTGTGAGCCACTGGTGAAGCGGACCCGGGCGGTGATGGTGAAGCTGCCCGCCGGGTCGACGAGCGGGGTGGCCGTCTCGGCGTACTGGTCGGTCTGGCCCTTGAACAGCAGGTACCCCTGGCCCATCATGCCGGTGATCGGATTGGCGGCCCGGACGAGGCTGTCCTCCCGCCCGAGGAGCAGGGCCTCGCCACCGGCGTCGTAGTTCGGGCTAGCCTTGGCGGTCTGGGTACTCAACTGCCAGTAACCCTTGCGGTCCAGCTTGTGCTTCTCCAAGCCGGTCACGTCCTCGTTCACCACCGGGCGGTCGAAGACCGAGACGTCCGCCATGCCCCCCTTCCAGAAGTCGGAGTACCCCCCGCCCTTGTAGGTGTGCCGGCCGAGTTGGAGGGCACCACGGGCCCGGACCAGCGAGCGACGGTCCTTGACGACTGGAGCACCTGCACCGATCTGCAGGGAGATCTTCTTGTTCGGACCGTCGAAGACCGCCGTGATGAAGGTCCAGTCAGTGGTCACCGGACCCGCGGTCACCTTCCACTCGCCCAGGTTGATGACATCGTTCGTGGGCATTCGGAAGAACCAGGTGCCCTGGTCGACGCCGAGGCTGAAGCCCGGCTCACCAGTGCCGTCCTGGCTGACCGCCACCTGACGTCGGTTGATGTCGTCCACCCGGAACCAGCCAGTGATCGAGAAGCTCTGGCCCGTATCCGTCAGCACCGACTTGTCAGTGACGAGGTAGGCGTTGGACGTGCCGTCGAAGGTGGCGGAGGTGTCCCACTTACCGAGCGAACCCGGCTGGTCGAACTTGACGCCGCTGCCGATCCGGGCATCGCTCGAGCCGAGCTGGTCGTTCGCGACCTTGGCCGTGCCGATGTCCGACAACGGCCACTGGGCGATCGGCGGGCGCTTGCCCACCCGGAAGGTGCAGGTGGCGATGGTGCTGGACCGCTTTGCCAGGTCGATCGCCTTGACGAACAGCTGCCGCGGCCCCTCCTTGTCCGGGGTCCACTTGATTGTCACCGGGCCACCGGCAGTGGCCGGCTTCACCGACACGGTGGTGCTGTCGTTGAAGTTGTACTGGTACTCCACCACGTCGGTGGCCGCCGAGTCGAAAGTGAAGCTGCCCTGGACCCCGATGGAGCCGCGCCACTGGTCGTCATCAAGGCAGTCGGCGGTGGTGTCGGTGGCGTCCCCGGGGAGGTACTCCGGCGAGTCCACGTCCGGGGCGCTCGGGCTGGTCTTGTCGTAGTAGAACTGGCAGACGTTGCGCGAGCCGTCAGAACTCCACGGCCCCCAGCTCACGCCGTCACTGGCCCGAACCTCCCAGGAGATCGGCACGTTCTGCGCGATGTCCGTGGGCACGTAGTAGTTGAACAGCGAGCCACTGGCCTTCAGCGGCGTGGTGTAGCTGCGGGTCTGGGGCGTGCCGCCGGTCGGCGTCCAGGTGACCTTGAACTCGGCCTTGATCTGCTCAGTGTGTGCGGACGAGTGGTCCGGGTCCCGCAGGATGGCGTTGAGCCGCGGCGGAACGTCGGTGTACGGCGCGGTCGGGCCGTACACGCAGCCGCCACCGGGCGACATGGTCAGCTCAGACTGGTTCGCAATCACCGGAGCCCGGTTGTAGCGGACCGAGAGCACACCGTTGTCGCAAAACCGCTTGGTGTGGGTGGAATCGCTCTCGCTGACGGACCGGAGGCCGAGGGTGACGTTGCTCCAGCCCTTGACCACAGCCTGCTGCACCGCGACCTTGGCGTCCCATTCGGTGTTCTGGTTCGTCGAAGTGCAAGTCGACTGGACGCTGGTCGGCGAGTTGGTGTCCAAATGGGTAGCGCCGGACCAGCCCGAGCCGCCGGGCTGGTTGCCCCAGTTGGTGCTGGAGCTGATCCCGGACGGCATGAGATAGAGCGCGGCGGCGCGCGCCGTGGAGTTGTAGACATGCTGCAGGGTGACCCGGAACTTGGCTTCCAGGATGGTCTTGCCCGCGTACGGAGTGGCCAGCTGGTAGAAGAGGCGCTTGACCTTGGAGCTGTTGCAGGAGCTCGGGCAGAGCCCGATGCGCTCGTGCCGCTTGCCGTCGAACTTCCAGTACTCCTCGGACGGGTAGCCGCTGTCGACCATCGCCCAGGCGCTGTTGGTGCTGCTCTGCCACACCGGGTCCACGTACACCGGGTAGGTGGTGGTCGGGTCGGCGAGCATGGCGGCGTCCGGGGTGAGGCTCAGAGTGCCCTGGGAGTAGGAGAGCCCGACCTGGGCGACCTGGGAGGTCTCACCCGGGCCCCGGGCGGACGCCTCGTTCGGGTCCTCCGTGTTGGCGGTGGTCTGCGTCTCCGTCATGGCGAACGAGCGCAGGCCGCTGGTGGCGGCCTCGCCGCCCTCCTGGCCTCCGCTGTCCCACATGGTCGGAGCGCCGGCCTCCATCACCGGGTTGCCGGTGGCTGGATCGAGGGCGACCACACCGCCGTCCTCGGTCTCCTGGATGGTCAGTCCCTCACCGGTAACGCCGAGCCGGAGGTTCTGCAGCTCCGGCAGGTTCGCCGCCTCCGGGGTCTTGAGGACGAGGACGTGGGAGAAGCCCTCCACCGTCACGTTGGCCACCAGGTCGACGTCCTGGAAGACCTCGGGGTAGATGGCCTGGTCACCGCTGAGAGTCGGCGCCGGCAGGGGGTTCGGCCAGGTCAGCGTCATGACCCGGGAGTCACGTTCGACAACCATCAGCGGCGTGGTGCCGCCACCAGAGAGGCGCATGTTGAGCAGCGCCGCCCGAGGAGTGGACGTACCGTCCGGCTGTGCGACGAGGGTGGCGTCGGCCGACACCCAGGTCTCGCCCTGGAGCACACGGACCGCCTGGTTGTACTCGTTGGCGATCAGCGTGCCGTCCGGCTGGGCGAAGACGTCACGGTACTCACCGCGTTGCGACAGCACCTCCACCGGCTGGTTGAGTTCTGCAGCGGCGACGATCGCCTCTGGCTCCGTGTCCCGGACGGGATCCGTCTCCAGCGCGGCGACCGGCGCGGTGGCCGGCGCCGACTGCGGCGGTTCCACGAACGCGGTGCTGGACAGCAGGCCGGCGAGGCCCACCATGAGGCCGAGCGTGAAGAGCCGACCCCGCTTTCTCGTACGACGGGCCACCCTCAGGTCCTCCCCCGTTGAACTGCGTGGATTGATGCGTGCCATCAGCTGACCGCCGCCCCGAAGACGCTGTTGCCGGTCGGCAGGCCGTTCACCCCGGGCTTCCAGCTCTGCGTCGGAGTCGTGTTGCCTCCGGCCAGGGCGGACCAGGTGTACGCGTGGACGGCGTCGTCGCCGTAAGGCGTGCCCACGAGCAGGCGCTGCGACGTCGCGCCGAGCGACGTGCCGACGAGCTCCTTCGGTCGGATGCTGCCCGGCAGGCTCGTCCCGTTGCGCTCGATGGTCACCGGCGTGCCGATCGGGTTGGCCAGCGCGGGGAAGATCCGCACGTGACCCGCGTCGACCTCGTCCCCGATGTCCTCACCCGGGACGCCGATGGCGATGAACATCGTCGAGTTGGTGCCCTCGGCGGCCGGGTTGGTGTTCACCACCACGACCTTCTCGCCGAGGTAGTCGCCGTCCTCGGACGTGTAGGTGATCTCGGGTAGTTCGGTGTAGGTGTTGGCGGCGGTGACGTGGAAGCGGTGCACCAGGCCGGCGTCCGGCGCCGGGGTGCTCGTCGCCGCGACCGTGATGTCCTCGCCCGGCACGCCGACGACCACCAGCGAGTCTCTGGCGGTCGAACCCACCGGCCGGTACGGCGCGATGGAGATCGACTTGCCGAAGTTGTCGTTGTTCTCCGAGACGTTCGAGACGTTCGTGGCGTCCTGGGTCAGCCCGGCGGCAAGCGTGGGCAGCCCGTTGGTCAGCGTGTGGCTGAAGACGTTGACCGCTCCGGCGAAGGCCTCGGTGCCGATCGCCTCGCCCGGGGAGCTGACCGCCCAGTGGTGCTTGGAGGCGGCCACCGCGTAGCCGGTCCGGTCGTCGACCTCGGCCGAGCCGGGAATGCCGCCGGGGAAGCCGGTGCCGCTGCCCTGGCTCATCGCCAGGTTCAGGTTGCCACGCAGGTAGTGCACGACGCCGGTGAACGTCCCGGTGGGAAGGCCCTCGCCCGGTACGCCGATCACCAGGTAGGGCTCGCCGCTGGCGGTGCGGCTGCCGGCCACCGAGTGGCCGAAATGATCATTCGGCTCCGGGCTGTCCGGAACGTTGGCGGCGTCCTGGTGGTACACCACCGGGGCCGGCCCCTGGGCCAGGCCTGCGGGCGAGCCGAGCAGCACGTAGACCGCGCCGGCGTAGGACTGGCCGCCGACGATCTGGTTGGGCACGCCGACCGCGAGGTCGGTGCAGCCGTCGTTGTTGTGGTCGTACGCGGAGATCGAGGTGCCGAACCGGTCACCGGCCTCGGCTGCGCCCGGAACGTTGGTGACGCCCTCGTGCAGGGTGTGGACGGTGGTGCTGCCGCCGTAGGCGACGTTCACGCGGCCGGCCCGGACCTGCCCGTTGACGGTCGCCTCCGGGTCGGCGATCGCGACGTCGGCGACGCCGTCGCCGTTGAAGTCGCTCTCGGTGCCGCCCGTGCACCCGGTCACCGGTGCGACGGTGGTGTAGACCTGCATCTCGCAGAACGACGACCAGACGTCGCTGCCGGACACCCCGTCGTGAGCCTTGACCCGCCAGCGGTAGATGCCGCCGTCGACGAAGGCACCCGCGGGCACCGTCGTGGCAGCGGTGGCCCCGGAGGCGACGCTGCTGTAGACGGCCGATCCGATCGGGGTGTCGGCGTTCATCGCCCACCACTCGAAGGTGACCGTCATGGCGGTGCCGTCACCGTCGGAGACGGTGGCCTTGAGCTGCGGGGTCAGGGTGTTGACCGTCGGCCGGCCGGAGCCGGTCACGCAGCTGGTGGTCGGGACGGTGGACCGGGCGGTGACGGTCGGCCAGGAGTTGTAGGTGACACTCGCCTTCGGATCCTCGGCGGCGCTGCCGCCCTCCCGGGACCGGAACTGCTTGAAGCCGGCGGTCACCGTCTCGTCGGTCGCCCGCACGCCCATGCCGGCCCGGGTCTTGTTGGCGGTGGCGGCCTTCTGGAAGAAGGTCTTGCCGTCGATGTTGGCCCAGCCGTCGGCGCTGGTGCAGCCCGCGCCGCCACCGAGGGTGGCGGTGGACCGGGCGTCGGGACCGACCGTGTCCCAGGCGGGCTGGTTGGTGAACGTCGTGGTGTAGGTCGACGGGGCGGTCGTCCAGATCTCCCACGAGGTCGGGGTGCAGGTGTGCGACCAGAAGTTCCAGAACGAGACGGTCGCCGAGTTGATCTGCTTACCGGCCAGGACCGTGGTGTCCCAGGTGAGGAACGACCGGGTGAGGGTGGCCGGCGTGGTGGCCAGCAGACCGATCTGCAGGTCGGGCTCCTGGTTCTGGTCGGTGGTGACGGTCTGCCGGACCCAGGTGTCGAAGGTGGTGCCGAGCGGGTTGACCGTCGGGTCGATGGTCACCGGGTACGCGGTGGCCGGGTCGCGCAGCCAGGCGCGGTCCGGGGCGAGGGTCAGCTCGACGGCGTCACCGCGCTTGGTCAGCTCGGTGCGGACGGGCTTCTCCACGGCGGGCGCACCCGTGATCGCGTTCTTCTTCGCGTCCCACATCAGTGGGGCGGGGATGTGCGCGGTCTGCTTGCCGGCCCGGTCGGTGATCGCGATCGAGCCGTCCTTGCCCCGGTTCGACCCGGCGACGCCCGGGCCGGTGAACGGGAAGGCGACGGTCTCGACCTGCGCGGCGGCGTCCCTGGTCTTGACGACCAGGAACTGCTCGAAGCCCGTCCGGGTCGCCTCGACCACGAGGTCCACGCCGGGTCGGGCGTCCACGTAGGTGGCCCGATTGCCGGTGAGGACCGGCGCGGGCAGCGCGCCCGACCAGCCCATCGCCACCCGGCTCGCGCCGGTGCCGACCGCGGCCAGCTCGTGCTGGCCGACACCGGCCGGACCCGAGATCCGCAGGTCGTTGGGGTGCGCCACGGGGACGACGGAGCCGTCCGCCGCCGCCTTGAGGGTGAGATCCACCGGGATCCAGTCACCGCCCCGGCGGAACCGCTGCATGCCCGTGGCGATGTCCGCCCGGAACTGTCCGTCCGGTAGCGCGAAGACCTCCGTCGTCTCCGACGTGAGGCTCTTGACCTGCACCGGCTTGCCGGTCTCGCGGGCGGTCCGCAGGGACACCGCCTCGTCGGACCTGTTCTCCACGCCACCCGTCACGCCATCCGGGCCGGCGGCCAGGTACGCCGCCGGTTCCCCCGAAATGCCGAACAATGCGACCGCCGTCATCACGGCAACGCCCGCCGCAAGACATGAACGGACGGTGGCAGTCTTACGACGTGCCACGAATCCTCCCCCGTGAGTCTCCAGTTATGTGTGCACCGGGACTGTAGGGAGCGCGCAGCACACCGCACAAGCGTGGTCACGAACTGTGAGGATGAAGGCCGCGATACGGACTTATCGCCGCCGGCTGTTACGCAGTGGAGTTTTGGCTGTTCGGAGCGCTTCAACTCGGACGTGGCGTCCGACCCGCGACGAACCCGAAGGGAACGCAAAGAAACGTTCGAGTAATAAGGAGCGGTCAATACCTTGAAAGAGGTGGACCAATTCCGTTGAGCGCGCCACGAATGGCATCACGGGTCCGGGGATCTGCGCGGCGCGAGGACCGGGTCCACCGCAGGGCCATGGCCCGCAGGGTGGACTCGGGGCGCACCCGGCACAACGGACGGAGGCGGCGAGGAGGGTCGGCCCGAAAGTGCCGGGATCAGACCCTGCCGCCCCCGGCAACATTCCATCGATGCAGGTGAGCGGTGGTGGAGCCCACTCACCACCGCATTAGTACGCCCGTTCGAATGAATGTTCTTCCGGTTCGTCGGAACGACTCGGCGGTGAGGACCGAACCGCCGGACATTCCACTCTTCAACACCTGGCGGAACCACCACCCGAGTGGTAAGCCGCTGACGTTCAGGCGCCGAGCGCGTCGATGTCGCGCATCTCCTCCGCGGTCAGCGAGAAATCGAAGACGTCGGCGTTGGCCCGGATCCGGTCCGGCGTGACCGACTTCGGGATCACCACGATCTCGTGGTCGATGTGCCAGCGCAGCACCACCTGCGCCGGCGACACGTCGTGCGCGGCGGCGACCCGGGTCAGCACCGGGTCGGAGAGGTCGCTGGTCTTGAAGGGGCTGTAGCCCTCCAGCACGACGCCCCGGTCCCGGTGCTCGACGTGACGCTGCCGGTCGTACAGCGACGGGCTCCAGCGGATCTGGTTGACCGCCGGGTTCTCCTCGGTGGCCTGGATCAGCTCGTCCATCTGGCTGGTGCTGTAGTTGCTCACCCCGACCGCCCGGGTCAGGTCCTCGTCGCGGGCCGCGAGCAGGTCCCGCCACATCGGAATGCTGTCGGCCGGCGAGGCCGGCGGCCAGTGGATCAGCCAGAGGTCGACGTGGTCGGTGCCGAGCGCGCGCAGGCTCGCCTCGATGGTCTCCCGCTCCCGCCCCACCCGGTTCGGCGGCAGCTTCGTGGTGATGAAGATGTCCTCGCGGCGCAGCCCGCTCTCCTTGACCGCCCGGCCGACCTCCTCCTCGTTGCCGTACATGGTGGCGGTGTCGATGTGCCGGTAGCCGGCGTCGAGGGCGGCCAGCACGGCCTCGTAGCCGGCCTGGCCGGCGGCCTGCCAGGTGCCGAAGCCGAGCAGCGGCATCCGGACGTCGCCGGAGAGCAGCGCGGTGGGCTGGTCGAGGTGCTGGTCCATGCCGAGGGTTCTACCCGTGATCGCCGGGGACATGCCCCGGTTCCGGGCAACCGGCGGAGCAGGGCGGTTTGCCGGAGAATGCCGGTGTGGCGGACCGTCTGGAGGAGTATCGGCGCAAGCGGGACGCGGCCCGTACCCCGGAGCCGGTGCCGCCGGAGCGGCCGCGCCGGCGCCGCCGGGCCGGCGAGGCGCGGTTCGTGATCCAGCAGCACCACGCCCGCGCGCTGCACTGGGACCTGCGGCTGGAGCGCGACGGCGTGCTCGCCTCCTGGGCGGTCCCCCGCGGCCTGCCCCGGGACACCGGGCGCAACCACCTCGCCGTGCACACCGAGGACCACCCGATGGAGTACCTGGACTTCCACGGCGAGATCCCGGCCGGCGAGTACGGCGGCGGGACGATGACCGTGCACGACCGGGGCACCTACCAGTGCGAGAAGTGGCGCGACGACGAGGTGATTGTGGTGCTGCACGGGGGCCGCACCAGCGGCCGGTACGTCCTGTTCGCCACCGGTGGCCGCGACGGCCGGGACTGGATGGTCCGCCGTACCGACCCGCCTCCGCCGGGGTGGACCAGCATGCCGGACCTGGTCCGCCCGATGCACCCCACCCCGTCCGGCCGGTTGCCGGGCGACGGCGGGAACTGGGGATACGAGCTGCGCTGGGACGGCGTGCGGGCAATGGCGTACGTCTCGGGCGGCCGGCTGCGGCTGCTCTCGGAGACCGACGAGGACGTCACCGGGGCGTACCCCTGGTTGCGGGAGATGGCCGAGGCGCTGGCCCCCACGGAGGCCGTGCTGGACGGCGTGCTGGTCCGGATCGACCCCGCCGGCCGGGTCCGCCCGGCCCGGCCGAAGCGGGCCGCCGCCGACGCGCAGTTCCTCCTCTTCGACCTGCTCTGGCTGGAGGGTGTGACCAGCACCGATGTGCCGTACGCGCAGCGCCGGGAGCTGCTCGACGGTCTGGCGCTGGCCGGACCGCACTGGCAGACTCCGCCGTGGTTCCCCGGCACCGGCGCCGAGGCGCTGGACGCGGCCCGCGGGCAGGGGCTGCCCGGGGTGGTGGCCAAGCGGCTGGACTCGGTCTACGAGCCGGGTCGACGCAGCCGCCGCTGGCTGAGCATCGAGGCGACCTGACGGCGAGGAGCATCGTGTACCTGACCCACCTGGAGTGCCCGCGCTGCGGGCGGGAGCACGATGCCGGCCGACCGGCCAACCTGTGCGGGTGCGGCTCGCCGCTGCTGGCCCGCTACGACCTGGCGGCGGTAGCCGCGGCGGTGACCCCGGAGCGG
The DNA here is from genome assembly GCF_036906795.1 of Micromonospora sp. CPCC 205739. Taxonomy (NCBI): domain Bacteria; kingdom Bacillati; phylum Actinomycetota; class Actinomycetes; order Micromonosporales; family Micromonosporaceae; genus Micromonospora; species Micromonospora sp. CPCC 205739. The sequence goes on from NZ_JBAKHS010000003.1 coordinate 376,028, forward strand.
TTCGGCCTGCGCCCGGCCGACCTGTGGCGCTACCGCGAGGTGCTGCCGGTGGCCGACGAGCGGCACGTGACCACGTTGGGCGAGGGCTGGACGCCGCTGTTGCGCGCCCCGGCGTACGGGGCGGAGATCGGCATCCCGGACCTGCTCGTGAAGGACGAGGGGTTGACCCCGACCGGGTCCTTCAAGGCGCGTGGCGCGGCGGTCGGCGTGAGCCGGGCCCGGGAACTGGGCGTCGAGCGGATCGCCATGCCGACCAACGGCAACGCCGGGGCGGCCTGGGCAACGTACGCGGCGCGGGCCGGCCTGGGCGCGACCATCGCCATGCCGCTGGACGCGCCGGCCATCTGCCGGCGCGAGTGCCTGGCCGCGGGCGCGGACCTGCGCCTGGTGGACGGGCTGATCAGCGACGCCGGTCGGTGGGTGGCGAAGCTGATCGCCGACTCGGGCGGGACGGTCTTCGACGCGGGCACCCTGCGCGAGCCGTACCGCCTGGAGGGCAAGAAGACCATGGGGTACGAGATCGTCGAGCAGCTCGGCTGGCAGGTACCCGACGTGATCATCTATCCGACCGGCGGCGGGGTCGGGTTGATCGGCATCCACAAGGCGATGCACGAGCTGCGCGAACTGGGCTGGGTGGAGGAGAAGCTGCCCCGCCTGGTCGCGGTGCAGTCCACCGGGTGCGCACCGGTGGTGCGGGCCTTCGCCGCCGGCCAGGACCGGGCGGAGCCGTGGGCGGACGCGCACACCGTCGCCTTCGGCATCACCGTCCCCGCCCCGCTGGGCGACGAGCTGATCCTGACCGCGCTGCGGGAGAGCAGCGGCACGGCGCTCGCCGTCGACGACGCGGAGATCCTGGCCGACCTGCGGGACTTCGCCGCCCGGGAGGGGCTGCTGCTCTGCCCGGAGGGGGCGGCCTGCCTCTCCGCCGCCCGGCACCTGCGCGCGGGCGGCTGGATCCGGGCCGGCGAGCGGGTGGTGGTGCTGAACACCGGGGCGGGGCTGAAGTATCCGGAGACGGTGGACGTCTCCGGCGTACCCCTGGTGGCCGCCTGACACCGGCGGCGCGGCCGGCGGCGCCGGGCGCGGGCCGGCGCCCCGCGGACCGGGCGTCCGCGGGGCACCGGGGTCGGGCGAGCAGCGGCGTTCAGCCGGAGACCGGATCGCGGAACCGCCAGGCCGCGTTGATCAGCCCGATGTGCGACAGCGCCTGCGGCATGTTGCCCAGTTGGGCACGCGTGTGCAGGTCGAGCTGCTCGCTGAAGAGCCCGAGGTCGTTGGCGTACCCGAGCATCTGCGCGAACAACCGCCGAGCCCGGTCCTCCTCGCCCGCCATCGTCAGGCACTCCACCAGCCAGAACGAGCAGAGCACGAAGCCGGCCGGATCGGTGCTCCAGCGTCGTACCAGGCCCTCGTCGCTGCCCAGCTCCCGCGCGACCACCTCGATGGTGGAGCGCATCCGGGGGTCGGTGGCGGGCAGGAACTGCGCCATCGGCAGCAGCAGCACCGAGGCGTCCAGCTCCGGCGACCCGAAGGCCCCGGTGTACGCCCCGACCCGGTCGTTCCAGCCGTCCCGCAGCACCGTGTCGCGGATCTCGTCGCGGGTCGCCGCCCACCGCCGCGCGTCGGCCCGCTCCCCCAGTCGGGGCGCCAACTGGACCGCCCGGTTCAGCGCCGCCCAGCAGAGCACCTTGGAGGAGAGGTAGTGCCGGTCGATGTCCCTGGTCTCCCACATGCCGCGATCCGGCAGCCGCCAGGTCGCGACGACCTGCTCGGCCAGCCCGACGACCATCTCCCGCACCTCCTCCTCGAAGGTCTCGCCGAGATACTCGTGCAGCCGCCAGACCGCCGTGATCACCTCGCCGGGCACGTCCAGCTGCCGCTGCCGCCAGGCGTCGTTGCCGACCCGCACCGGGCGGCTGCCCGCGTAGCCGCGCAGGTGCGTCAGCTCGTGCTCGGAGATGTCCCGCTCTCCCGCCAGGCCGAACAGCACCGGCACCGGCTGGTCCCCGATCCGGCCGATCGAGCGGGCCGCCCAGGAGAAGAGCCGGTTGGCCTCGGACGGACAGGCGGCCACCCAGAACGCGCGCAGGGTCATGGCGAAGTCGCGCAGCCAGGAGTAGCGGTAGTCGTAGTTGCGGTCGCCGCCGCACCGCTCCGGCAGCGAAGTGGTCAGCGCGGCGGCGACCGCCCCGCTGCGGGCGTACGTCAGGCCGGTGAGCACGGTCGCGCCGAGGCGCACCTGCTCGGGGTACGGGCCGTCGTAGTGGTGGGTCTCCCGGTACGCCTCCCACGCCTGCACCGTCTCGGCGAGCGTGGTCAGCGGGTCGAGCCGGGCCGGCGGGTCGCCGTGCACCGGCCCGTACGCCAGGTCGAAGCCGACGCACTGCCCGGCGGCGATCTCGAACTCCTGCCGGACCCGGTCCCGGCCGGCGCGCAGGGCCAACCCGCTCCCGCGCAGGATCAGCGCCACCGGGCCGGCGGTGGCCAGCACTCCGCCGTCGGGCCGCTCGTGCAGGTACGGGGTGAGCAGGCCGTACTCGGGCCGGGGCGCGAAGTCCAGGCCCATCCGGACCCGGCCGCTGAGCCCCTCGACCACCCGCAGCAGCACGGCCGGGGAGTTCATGCCCAGTTCGTGGCCGCGGGCGCCCGCCTCGGCCGCCAGCGCGTCGGTGACCGCGACGCTCCCCTCCGGCGTGTGGTGCACGGTCCGCAGCACGAGCGTGTCCGGCCGGTACGCCCGCTCCACCCGGGACGGCCCGAGCGGCGCCAGCCGCCAGTACCCGGCCTCGGGGTCGAGCAGCCGGCCGAAGACCGACGGCGCGTCGAACCGGTCCGGGCACCACCAGTCGACCGAGCCGTCCCGACCGACCAGCGCGCCGGAGCGGCAGTCGGAGAGGAACCCGTAGTCGGAGATCGCCGGCTGGTCCACCCGGCCCGGGTACCCGCACCGGCCGGGTTCAGGCAGGTCGACGGGCACGGCGGGCCGGGTGCCGGTGGGGCGGTCAGGACGTCGGGGGCTCGTCCTCGCCGGCCGCCTCCGCCGCGTCGGCCTCCTCCTTGGTGCGGTGCACCACCTGGTCGGCGTGCTCCGGCGGGCCGTAGACGGTGTAGAGCACCAGCGGGTTCGGGCCGGTGTTGACGAAGTTGTGCTTGGTACCGGCCGGCACGACCACCAGGTCGCCCTGGACGACCTCCCTGGTCTCCCCCGCCACCCGGGCCTCGCCGGTGCCGCTGACGAAAGTCAGGATCTGGTCGATCCCGTCGTGGACCTCCTCACCGATCTCGCCGCCCGGCGGGATGGTCATGATCACAAGCTGGGTCTTCGCACCGGTCCAGAGCACCCGGCGGAAGTCGGGGCTCTTCTGGGCGACGGTCGCAATCGTGAAATGCTCCATGTCGCGCTCATACCCGGCCCGGGCCTCCGTCACGCCGGGACAGGCAGATGGTGGAATTCCCCACCCGGCGGAGGTTTGCCTCCCCGCACAACGGGCATCGACCACACTGACCGCCGCGTACGCGCGGTGGTTGAGCCAGGTCCCCGCTGGCGTACCGCCGGATGGCTGCGGTGGTGGGAGACGGCCGGAGCGCGGCGACGTGACGACCCATGGGTCGGGCGGCGCCGTGCGCCCGTGTCCGGGTCCGTCCAGGCCCGCGAGGTGGAACGGGTGATCGGCGTCAGGCGGTGGTGGGTGCACCGGAGGCCGGGACGGCGGCGGCCCGGTCGACGTGCGCCCGGAGGTGGCCCAGTACGTCGGTCAGGCCGCTGCGCAGCTCCGCGTCGGCCAGCAACCCGTCCGCGCCGACTCCGTCGCGGGGCACCGGCAGGCGTACGCAGGCCGGCTCGACGATCTCGGCGCCGAGGTAGCCCAGCACCATCCGCAGGGTCTGTTCCGCCCCGCCCCCGCGCCCCGGGGCGGCCACGGTCACCCAGGCCACCGGCTTGCCGTACAGGTCGCCGTTGCCGACCGTCCAGTCGAGCAGGTTCTTGAAGCTGCCCGGCAGGGTGCCGGCGTACTCGGGGGTGCAGAAGAGCACCGCGTCGGCGTCGGCCAGCGCGGCGCGCAGCGCCGGTACCGGGGCGGGCGGCGCGTCGACCTGGTCGGGGTCGAAGGCGGGCAGCTCGCGCAGCGCGTCGTGCAGGGTGGCGGCCACCCCCGGCACGGCCAGGGCGGCGGCGGTGCGCAGGGCGGCGGTGTTGGTGGACCCGGCCCGGGTGCTCCCCGGGACGAGCAGGATCCGGGCGTCCTGCGCCATCGGCTGCTCCTCGACATCGGCGACACCGGCCAGTCAAGCACGGCCCGACCGGCCGGCCCACCCCTGACTTCCGGCCCGCCGATCGACGGCCCAGAACTGATTCCGGTCATCACCGGCCGTTCGACCCTGTGACGATGACGAATGTCTGGCTACATTGAAGTATGGTGCCCGCCCAGCGAGATCGGGTGGCGGAACCGGTCTACCGCCCCATCCTCGCCAGCCGGCGGGGCGAGTTGGAGGCGCTGACCCATCTGGACAGCGCCGTGGCTCCACTGCTCGCTCCGGTCCTCGAACTCTCCACAGTCGACTCCACCGTGCTCGACCTGCTCGGCCGGCTACCGGCCGGGCTGGTCCCGGCGGTCGACGTCTCCGCCCTGCCCGACGTGCCGGAGACCGAACTGGTCCGCTGGGACGTACCGGTGGTGCCGGTGATCGGGCTGGCCGACAGCGACCGGCGGCTGGTGGCGCACGGGGTGGCGGCGCAGGCGTACGCCCGGCGGGCGGTGGTCCGGCTGCGCGCCGGCCAGGACCGGGCCGGTCCGGACGCGACCACCGCTGCGGCGGAGCGGGTCTGGCGGTACGGCCGGCTCGTGCCGGAGCAGTGCGACCTGCTCATCGACGCCGGGGACGTCTGCTGCCCGGCGGACCTGCGGGTGGCCGAGCCGAGGGCGCGGCGGTTGGTGGACTGGGCGCGCCGGCACGCGTGGCGCACGGTGACCGTGGCGGCCGGCGGGATGCCGCCGACGCTGTCCCGGCTCCCCACCGACGAGCCGGTACGCCTCGACCGCTGGGACTGGCTGCTCTGGCTGCGCCTCGCCGAACTCGGCGTCGGGTACGGCGACTACGGGGTCGCTGCCGCGTCGCCCGGCGGGGAGGGGCCGAGCGACCGGTTCCCCACCGTGCGGTACACGGCGGACGGCGCCTGGTGGGTCTACCGCTGGTCGCGGCGGGGCGGCCGGGGCGACGAGCGCTTCGCCGACCTGTGCCGCACGCTGGTGGCCGCGCCGCACTGGCCGTCGGCCGGGGCCGGTTTCTCGTGGGGCGACCACGAGCTGCTGCGCCGCGCCCGGCGGGTGGCCGGGGCGGGCTCGCCGACGAACTGGACGGCGTGGAGCACGTCGCACCACCTGGCGCACGTGCTGGCCACGCTCACCCGGCCGGTCCGGGACCAGCGTCCTGGCGCGTGGCCCGGCGAGGCGGAACGCGGGCGTCCCACCCGGCCGCACCGGGGCGGCGAGGCGCGCCGGGCGGGTTGAGTCACCCCTTCTCGGTGAAGCCGAACTGCACGACGCCCTCGTCGTCGACGACCGCGTCGACGGAGGTCTCGTTGAGCAGCTCGGCGGCGTCCGCGTCGAGGAAGATGCGGGCGCCCTGGTTGTCGACCACCTGGTCGCCCTGCACCGGTTCCGGCACCAGCTCGATGGTGAGCGAGCCGGCGTTGGTGTCCGCGGCGATGCGCAGCCCGCCGTCCTCGGCGACGTCCTGCTGGACGGCGAGGTCGCGGATCACGAGCACGGCGTTGTCGGTCATCTTGAGCATGTCGGAACTCCTCATGGGTTCTCGGCAGCGGGGCCTCGCGCGCAGTGGCGAAGCGCGCACCTGATGGCGAACTGGTCGTCGCCCGGCGAATCGGGGCGCATCGCGCGGCCCCCTCACCCCCACCGTGCCCCTTGGACGGGCGTCCGTCAAATAGACCGGGTTCTGTGGGAGCGCCCCCGCGCGTTGCGCGTTTCCGCTCCTCAGCACGGTCGTCGTCGGTAGGCTGGGGTGAGGACGGCAGGTCGCTCGCCGTCGTCGCGCGGGGGTTCGGAAAAAACCTTCGGTGCGGAGTCTTGCCTGGCGGAAATCTCCATGACAGCGTCGACGCATGCATCGTCGTCTCTTCCTCCGGAGCGCGGCGCTGGCGACGCTCGCCGCCACCGTGGCCGCCGCCGGCGCCCTCCCCGCCACCGCCGAGTCACCGACCCCGGCGGCCACCCGGCTGCACGCCACCATCGACGCGATCCTCGCCGACGCCCGGCTCACCGGGGCGCAGGCGGGGGTGGTCGTCGTGGACACCGCCACAGGGCAGTCCCTGTACGACCGCAACGGCGACCGGCGGCTGATCCCCGCCTCCAACACCAAGCTGCTGACCTCGGCCGCGGCGCTGGAACTGCTCGGCCCGGGGCACCGGTTCACCACCGATGTACGCACCACCGGGCAGCGCCGGGCCGGGCTGGTCTCCGGCGACCTCTACCTGCGCGGCGGCGGCGACCCGACCATGCTGGCCGCCGACTACGACGCGCTCGCCGCCGAGGTGGCCGCGAGCGGCGTACGGGTGGTGACCGGGAACCTGGTCGCCGACGACACCCGTTACGACCGCACCCGGCTCGGGCCGGACTGGACGTGGGACGACGAGTCGTACTACTACGCCGCGCAGGTCTCGGCGCTGACCGTCGCCCCGGACACCGACTACGACGCCGGGAACGTGATCGTGCACGCCGCCCCGGCCGCGAGCGCGGGCGCGCCGCCGACGGTCACCATGACGCCGCCCAACGGCTACGTGCGCATCGACAACCGGGCCGAGACGGTCGCCGAGGGCGAGACCACGATCGCCTTCGAGCGGGAGCACGGCACCAACACCGTGGTGGTCACCGGCCAGATCGCGGTCGGCGACGATCCGTCCAGCGACTGGATGACCGTCTGGGAGCCCACCGGGTACGCCGCCGACGTCTTCCGGGCCGCGCTGCGACGGCACGGCGTGCGGGTGCTCGGGCGTACCGTGCTCGGCCGGGCCACCCCGGACGGCGCGGCGCCGGTGGCCCGGCACGACTCGATGACCCTGGCCGAGCTGATGGTGCCGTTCCTGAAGCTCTCCAACAACGGGCACGCCGAGGTGCTCACCAAGGAGATCGGCCGGATCATCTCCGGCTCGGGCACCTGGTCGGCGGGGCTGACCGCGATCAGCGAGTACGTCGCCGACGCCGGCATGGACACCGGCACCCTGCGCCAGCGCGACGGCTCGGGACTGTCCCGGCGCAACCTCATCCCGCCGGCCGAGTTCGTCGCGCTGCTCGCCGGCGTGCGCGCCGAGCCGTGGTTCGCCGACTGGTACGCCGCCCTGCCGATCGCCGGCAACGCCGATCGCTTCGTCGGCGGGACGCTGCGCAGCCGGATGCGCAACACGCCGGCGGCGAACAACGTGCACGCCAAGACGGGCAGCCTGACCGGGGTCTCCGGCCTCTCCGGCTACGTCACCGACGCCGACGGCCGGGTGCTGGCGTTCTCCGTGGTGCTCAACAACTACCTGGCCTCGTCGGTGAAGGGGCTGGAGGACCAGATCGCCATCGCGCTGGCGTCGTACACCGAGAAGAGCGTGACCACCGCGCGGGTGGCGCCGCCGGTGGCGCCCGACGCGCCGCGCGCCCCGGAGGGGCTGGAGTGCTCCTGGGTGAAGCCGATCGTCTGCTGAGCGCGGGTGCGGGCCCGGCCGGAGCCGGGCCCGCACCACCAGCGGCTCAGTTCGCGGCCGTCGCCGCGCAGCCGGGCGGCGGTGCGGCGCGGGTCGTAGTCCGGGTGGGATCGGCCCGTGTCGCCGGGCCACTGCGGACGATGCTGCGCCGATCACCGTGGCCCGTCGATCACCTGGCGGGTATGGGTCAGACCCGCTGCAGCACCACCACCGGGATGTCCCGGTCGGTCTTCGTCTGGTACTCGTCGTACGCCGGCCAGATGTCGGCCATCGTCCGCCACATCCGGGGCTTCTCCTCGGGCCCGGCGGTCCGCGCCCGCACGGCGAACGTCTCCGCACCGACCTGCACCTCGGCCTCCGGGTCGGCGAGCAGGTTCAAGTACCAGGCCGGATGCTGCGGCGCGCCGCCCTGCGAGCCCACCACCAGGTAGTCGTCGCCGTCGCGGCCGTAGATCAGGGCGGTGCGGCGCAGCTTGCCGCTGCGGCGGCCGCGGGTGGTCAGCAGCAACGTGAAGACGCCGGGCCGCCACTCGTGCCCCTGCTCGCCGCCGGTCTCCACGTACCGTCGGATGTGGTCGGCCACCCAAGCCTGGGGGCTGTCCAGCACCTGCTCGCTCGCCGCCATCGCCTGCCTCCCGCGCCTCGTCGCGTCGTCGCGCCCACGCTACTCCGGCGCGCCGCGCACGGTCGGCGAACCGGCCTCAGCGCAGGGCGACCGCGCGGAGGGCGACGTTGCCGCAGCCGTTGAAGGTCTCCTCGGCGGTCCAGGAGATCAGCAGCTTCTGCCCTGCGGCGACCCGGAACCGGACGACGAACTGCGAGCTGTGGTTGGTGTGCGGGTCCTCCACCCGCAGGGTGCTGGTCGGGCCGCCGCTGGAGAGCCGCACGTCGAGCCGGCCGCGGGCCATCCAGAGCCCGGCGAAGACGTGCACGGTGCGCAGCTCGCCGCTGCCGAGCACGGCGAGGCGGAACCCGTTGCCGACGTGGCAGGTGTGGATGCCGGTGGAGGTGCCACCTTCGCCCCCCACCGGGGCGCCGTCGCGCCAGCCGAACAGCTCCGGGTCGGTGTCGTAGCTGCTCCGCGCGCCCGGCCCGCCCTCGTCGCGGATCTCCCCGGAGCCGCCACGCTTGCGGACCACGGAATCCGGGCCGCGCAGCCCCCAGTGCACCCAGTCGCGGATGCCGAGCTGGGTGAGGTCCACCATGGCCGGTACGTCGGCGCGGGAGACGGTGAGCAGCGGGGTCGCCGGCCGTGGCGCGGGCGTCGGGGTCAGCGAGGGCGACGGTGCGGGCGTGGGCGGACGCTGCCGGGGCTGCAGCCCCGGCGACGCGACGCCCGCCTCGGTCACCTGGCCGGGTCCGCCGGGCGGCCCGGACGGGGGGCCGACCGCGGTGGAGGCCGCGCCGGGCAGCGCCACGCCCCCGCCGCGCGGCTCGGGCTCCGGTTCGGAGCCGAGGTACGCCACCAGCGCGGCGAGGCAGGCGGCGGCGGTCAGCGCCTCGACGGTCCAGCGTCGACGGTGCCGGTGCCGGGTGATCCGACGTGGCGTGCTCCGGCTCGGGCCGGGGCCGGTCCGTCTCAGCTCGTCTTCCGTCACCGCTTCTCCGCTCTCCCTCACGGTCGGCGACGCGGCGGTTGCGGTCACCACGTGGGCCGCCTCACGTTTTCATCCGAACGGCCTCTTGCGCCATATGTGGAGCCCTGGGCGTTTCCAGTTCGTTACCAAGCGGTAGTAATGGAAACATTCCTACCAGTGATCCGGCCCGCTCCGGCGCACCGCACCGTGAGCCCCGACGCTCAGCGGGATGCGACCGGCTTCGCCGCGCGACGGTCGCGTCACCGAGCGACCTGACCGTACTAAAGGGTGCGTCGATCGCGAAGTCGGCGACGTCAGCGCAGTTCGAAGCCGAGCGTCCGGGCCAGCACCATCGCCTGCTGCGGGTCGATCACCGCCCCGGCCCGCTCGACCGCCGTCGGATCCAGCGCGGTCAGATCGCTGCCGCGCAGGTCGGCGCGGCCGAGCCGAACCGCGTGCAGCTGCGCGCCGGAGAGGTCGACGCCGGTCACCGTGGCCCCGGTCAGGTTGGCGCCGGTCAGGTCGGCCTCGCGCATCCGTACGTCGGTGAAGCTCACCCCGCGCAGGTCGGCCCCGGGCAGCGCCACGAACGACCAGTCGCCGCCCTCGACCCGCAACGGCCGCAGGTCGCACTGGTCGAAGGTGCTGCCCACCAGCTTGCAGCCGGTGAACTCCGCCTCGAAGAAGTTGCACCGCCGGAACACGCAGCGGGTGAAGGCCGAGTCGACGTGCCGGGAGGAGTTGAACCGCACGTTGCCGAAGGTGCACCCGGTGAAGGAGGCGCCCCGGCTGACCGCCTCGGTGAGGTCGACGTCGTGGAAGACGCAGTTGACGAAGTGCCGGTCGGCCAGCTCCTCGGCGTACCAGTCCTGGTGGCGGAACGTGACGTCCTCGGTCGGCTCGGGCATCGCACCACCCTATGTGCCGGCACCGACACCGGCGGGCCTTCCGCCGGCGGCGTACCGACTAGTAGGTTCGGCGACGTGAGCGTGGCACGCACCATCGACCCGGACCTCATCGGCTTCGACCCCGCGCGGCTGGCGCGCATCGACGACCACTTCGGCCGGTACGTCGACGACGGCCGGCTCGCCGGCTGGCAGATCGTGGTCACCCGGCGCGGCGAGGTCGCGCACTCCTCGACGTACGGGATGCGGGACGTGGAGGCCGGCACTCCCGTGGAGCGGGACACCCTCTGGCGCATCTACTCGATGACCAAGCCGATCACCTCGGTCGCGGCGATGATGCTCTGGGAGGAGGGCCACTTCGAGCTGAACGACCCGATCAGCCGGTGGCTGCCGGAGTTCGCCGACGTCCGGGTCTTCGACAAGGGCTCGGCGCTCAAGCCGTACACGGTGCCGGCGATCGAGCCGATCCGGGTCTGGCACCTGCTCACCCACACCTCCGGCCTGACGTACGGCTTCGCGCAGACCTCGGTGGTCGACGCCCTCTACCGCGCCGCCGGCTACGACCTGGGCGTGCCGCGCGGGCTGGACCTGGCCGGCGCCTCGGCCGGGATGGCCCGGCTGCCGCTGATGTTCCAGCCCGGCACCGGCTGGAACTACGGCGTCTCGACCGATGTGCTGGGCCGGCTGGTCGAGGTGGTCTCCGGGCAGAGCCTGGACGCGTTCTTCACCGAGCGGATCCTCACCCCGCTGGGCATGACCGACACCCGCTGGTGGGTCGACGAGCCGGACGCCAAGCGGCTCGCCGCCCTCTACACCCCGCACCCGGGCACCGGCCAGGCGATCCGCGCCGACCGGATCGGGGCCGCCGCGCTGCAGCGCCCCGACTGCCTCTCCGGCGGCGGCGGGCTGGTCTCCACGGCCGCCGACTACCACCTGTTCACCCAGATGCTGCTGCGCGGCGGCGAGCTGGGCGGCGTACGCCTGCTCGCGCCCCGCACGGTGCGCTACATGACCCGCAACCACCTGCCCGGCGGCGGCGACCTGGCGTCGTTCGAGCCGGAGGGCTTCGCCGAGACGGTGCTGGACGGCATCGGCTTCGGCCTGGGCTTCGCCGTGGTCGAGGACCCGGTGCCGGCTCGGGTGCCCAGCAGCGTCGGCGAGTACTACTGGGGCGGCCTGGCCAGCACGGCGTTCTGGGTCGACCCGGTGGAGGAGATCACCGCGCTGCTGTTCACCCAGCTGATGCCGTCGAGCACCTACCCGCTCCGCTCCCAGCTGCGCCAGCTGGTCTACTCCGCCCTGGTCGACTGAGCCGTTCCGCCGACGAGCGGCCGGGCCGGTCCATAGCCTGGATGGCATGAGCGAGCGCAGCGAGCGAATCATCAGGCTCAGCGCGAAGGTGCCTCATGGCGGCACGGAGCGCAGCGGAGTGCCGGCATGAGCGAGCGCAGCGAGCGAATCATCAGGCTCAGCGCGAAGGTGCCTCATGGCGGCACGGAGCGCAGCGGAGTGCCGGCATGAGCAACGTCGTGGTGTACGGCGCCGGTGGCACCGCGGGCTCGCGGATCGTCGCGGAGGCGGTCGACCGGGGACACCGGGTCACGGCGGCGGTCCGCCGGCCCGAGTCGGTCACCTGGCTGCCGGCCGGGGTCAACGTGGTGGTCGGGGACGCCACCTCGGCGCAGAGCGTGCGGGAGCTGGCCCCCGACGCCGACGTCATGGTGGTGGCGATCGGCGGCGGGGAGCGGGCGCTCTGGCGGGACGCGGCGCAGAACCTGGTCACCGTCCTGCGGGACGTGCCGAACCCGCCGCGGCTCATCCACGTCGGGGGCGGGGCGACCCTGCTGACGCCGAACGACACCCCGTTTCTCGACGAGCCGGACTTTCCCGACGAGTACCGGGACTCGGCGCTGGGCCAGGCCGACGCGCTCGCCCTCTACCGTTCCTCGGCCGACGGGCTGACCTGGACCTATCTCTCCCCGCCGCCGATGGAGTTCCACCCGGGCGAGCGGACCGGCCGCTACCGCACCGGCACCGAGCACCCGGTGGTCGACGAGCGCGGGCGCTCGGTGCTGACCTACGAGGACCTGGCGGTCGCCATCGTCGACGAGATCGAGAACCCGCGCTTCGAGAACATGCGGTTCACCGCCGCGTACTGAGCCTCAGTCCGCGAGCCGGGCCGGGAAGCCGCCGGTGGCGACCGGCCCCCAGCTGTCGATGGTGACCCGGATCAGGGACTTGCCCTGGCGGACCATCGCCTCCCGGTACTCGTCCCAGTCCGGGTGCTCGCCGGAGATGCTGCGGAAGTACTGGACCAGCGGCTCCAGGGCCTCCGGCAGGTCGAGCACCTCGGCGGTGCCGTCGACCTGCACCCAGGGGCCGTCCCAGTCGTCGGAGAGCACGCAGGCGGAGACCCGGGGGTCGCGGCGGATGTTGGCCGCCTTCGCCCGTTCCGGATAGGTGGAGATCACCAGCCGGCCCTCGGCGTCGACCCCGCAGGAGACCGGGGAGGACTGCGGCCGGCCGTCGGACCGGGTGGTCATCAGCAGGACCTTGTGCCGGGGGCGGATGAACTCGATCAGGGCGTCCCGGTCGACCCGGGTGTTGCTCGCGATGGTCCGTGCCATGCGTCGGTTCTACCAGCCCCCGTGGGAGCGCGCCGCAGCGGCGGGGTCAGCGGGCCCGGCCGGGGACCCGGCCGGGGGCGGACTGGGTTGGGACCCGGGGCCGGGCCGTCGGCCGCCAGGCGCGGCCGTTGGCGTAGATCACCCGGAAACCGAGGTACGACGCGAGCGGCGCCCAGTGGGCCGAGCCCATCCGCAGCTCGGCGGCGTTGTGCCGCTGGCCGTTGGCGAGCACGTCGAGCAGTACGGTTTCGAAGGCGGCCGATTCGACCCAGTCGACGTCCCGGGTGAAACCGCAGATCAGGGCCGCTCCGGTGACGTCGAGGAACTCGCGCAGCGCGGCGTCGGAGGCGCGCAGCACCGAACAGCTGCCGAAATAGAGCCGCCGCCCCTCACACCGCCCGGCCATCCGCTGCGCCACGTCGGTCAGCTCGACGGAGTCCCAGTCGGTGAGGCAGAGCCGGCTCGGCTCGCCGTGCATGGCGAAGAAGCCGACCCGGTAGTCGGCGTACTGCTTGAGCAGCCAGCGGTCGAGGAAGTAGAAGAGCTCGTCGCGGGTGGCCGCGTCCTTGTGGATGAAGCGGATCCGGCCGAGCCGTTCCAGCAGCTCCAGGGTGGGCAGCACGGAGCCGCGCTCGTTGAGGTCCCGGTGCCACTGCCCCTCGACGCAGAAGACGCCACCGCGTGCCACGTCCACCTCCCCCGTCACACCGCCGCGGCTGACGTTACCGGGGCCTCGGTGGGGCAGCGACATCACCCGGAGTGTGCCGTCCACGCCTTCGTGTCACCTTCCTGGCCCGCCGGGGTGTCAGTCGCGGTGCCGGGCGGACTGCGCCGGATTGGGCGTTTCGCCATTCGTCGCAATCCACCGGCAACACCCAGCAAAGCTCATCGTGAGGACAATTCTCGTTAGTCGCCACAAAAGGGCATCTGAGCTGCGAGGGTGAACAGCGCGGGACGTTCCGATCGATGTCCTGATCCTCACCTCATTCACTCTCCTACCGGGAGGACTCTGTGCGCGTGAACACCTTGAAGCGAGCTGCCGTCGTGTTCGCCCTGGCACTGCCGGGTGCCGCGATCGCCGCGGTGGTCGGGGCTCCAGCGGCTCACGCCGACGCCTGTTACACCTGGCAGCGCACCCTCCAGCAGGGGCGCTCCGGCGACGACGTGCGGCAGTTGCAGATTCGCGTCGCCGGTTGGGCCGGCGCCGGCGGGATCGTCCGCGTCGACGGCCGCTACGGACCGGAGACCGCCGCCGCGGTCAAGCGGTTCCAGACGGCGTACGGGCTGCGCAGTGACGGCATCGCTGGGCCGCAGACCTTCAGCAAGCTCTACCAGTTGCAGGACAACGACTGCACCCCGGCGCACTTCAGCTACTCGGAGCTGGACAACGGCTGCGGCCGCGGCGGGTGGAGCGGGGGCCCGCTGTCGGCGAACCAGACCCGGGCCAACGCGCTGCGGACCATGTGGAAGCTGGAGGCGCTGCGCCGGGGGCTGGGCGATCAGCCGATCTACGTCAGCAGCGGCTTCCGGAGCACCGCCTGCAACAACCAGGTCGGCGGCGCGTCGGACAGCCAGCACCTCTACGGCAACGCCGCCGACGTGACCTCCCGGACCCGGTCGCTGTGCGAGCTCGCCCGAGCCGCCCGTAACCACGGCTTCAGCGGGATCCTCGGCCCCGGGTACCCCAACCACGACACTCACGTGCACGTGGACTCGCGGCGGGAGAACAACAGCGACCGGACGGCGAACCGGACCAGCTGGGCCGCCCCGGACTGCGGGGTGGGCAGCGGCGGCTGAGCCGAGGCCAGACAGACGGTCGCCGGCCGGCCCCGGGGTGGGGAACCCCCGGACCGGCCGGCGTCGTGGCGTCCGGGCGACGCCGGCGGTCGTACCTCCGCTCAGCTCGCCCGGGGCCAGCGCGGCGCGGTGGCGGGGGGTGCCACCGGCCGGCCGGGCGCGCCGGACCGGGCGACGGGCCGGACCCCCGGTGCGGTGACCCGGCCGTTCTGGCCGCGCGTCGGATGGCCGGGAACCGGCCGTTCAGTCGGCATGCGGCCCGGGTGGACGGGGGCCGGCCGGTCGGTTCGGGCGGTGGCGGAACTGGTGAAGGGGAACGGGAACGGTACGTGCACGAACGGGTTCCCGTGCCGGATCAGGGCGTCGATCTGGCGCTCGTTGAGCCCGTGCGTCTCCAGCACCCGCCGGCCCCAGCGGTGCAGTCGGCACGGGTACGACGCGCCGTCGTTGCGGCACAGCGGCCCGTTGGGCCACTCCTCGGCGGCGTGCACCACCACCGCCCGGACCGCGAGCCGGACGTCGTCCGGTGTCAGCGGCGCCGGTACCGGCACCTCGCCCAGGATCTGATCGATGGGATCCGTCGACTGCTCACCAACTCGCACGGTAGGCCTCCCGCAGCTCGGCAGCGATTGCGGCTGAATCGCCGCAGCGCATCCTCGGCCAGTGGTACGGCCCGAACCGGACGAAAGTTCAATCCCGCCAGGCGGTGAGGAGGTCCTCCGCCGACAGGGCCCGTACGCCCTGCACCGTCGTCCCGCCGCGGGACACCACGACCGGCTCGACGTGTTCGTCGGCACCGGGCATCCGGGTCCGGTGCGCGAGGAGCCACCCCAGGTCGTGGGCGTCGAAGGGGCGGTTCTCCAGCCACTTGACGGAGCCGACGAAGGTGATCCGGCGAGCCACCGGCCCCCGATCGGCACCGACCAGATCGATCTCCGGGTCGTTGGTACGGGTCCAGTAGCCACCGACCGCCGCAGTGCCCTCGGGCAGGTGTTCGGCGGAAAGTCGGCGCAGCGACTCCCGGACCACCGGCTCGATCGCGCGCCCCCGCCACGACGTCCACGACGTCCGGATTCGCTCCAGGGTCAGGTCGCCGCGGCCGCGCTCGATCTCCGGCAGGTGGGGACCGAGGAACGACAGCCAGAAGCGGAGGTACGGGTCGGCGACGGTGTAGCGCGTCTCCCGGGAGGGCCGGGTGGAGAGCGGCACCGACACGTCGACGATGCGTTTGTCGGTCAGCAGGCGCAGCGCTCGGTTGAGCGACGCCTGGGGCAGATCACCCGCGGCCCGGGCGATGAGGGTGAAGGTCCGCTCACCCGAGCCGATGGCCCGCAGCACCAGGCCGGCCTGCGATTGCGTCGGAAACTCGGCGGCCAGCGCCCGCTCCGCGCTGACCAGCAGCGCCGACGTCGGATCGGTGACCGCGTCGGCGAGGTAGTCGCTCAACGAGGCACCACCGGGCCATTCGTCGAGGATCAGCGGCAGCCCACCGGAGACCAGGTACGCGTCGAAGGCCTCGGCCGGGGCGAGGTCGAGCATGTCGCGGACGTCGGCCGGGCTCAGCGGTGGAATCACCATCTCGGTCGCCCGCTGGTGAAACGGTCGTCCGTAGTCGTTCAGGGCCTCCATCATCGCCAGGTCGGAGCCGACGCAGACAAGCAGCACGGGACGACGGGAGAGCTCCCGGTCGAAGACCTTCTGCAGGGTGCCCTCGAACCCGGGATCGGTGGCGATCAGGTAGGGCATCTCGTCGAGGACGACAACACTCGGGCGGTCGGTCGGCAGCGCGGCGGCGAGCAGGGTGAGCGCGGCGTCCCAGGTGGTCGGCCGCTGGGCCGTGAAGAGGTGGGCACCGGGCAATGAGGAGTCGGCGGCGGCCGCCACGAACAGGGCGAGGTCCGCGGCGACAGTGGGCTGGGCTGAGGCGGTGAAGAACAGGTGCGGCACCTCGGCGCGCTCGATGAACTCCTCCACCAGCCGCGACTTGCCCACCCGGCGCCGCCCGCGCATCAGCAGCGCGCGGCCCGGCCGGCCTCCTCGACGAACCTTGCCGAGCATTCCGTCGAGCACGGTCAACTCGCGGGTACGTCCGACGAAACCGTCCATGCACTCAACCCCGATACTTTCATCGGTGATACAACCAGAAATGATTGTATCCCTGGGAGCCAAGGGTGGTGGTCAGACCAGGCCCGCGTCGTGCACCAGGAGCGCCACCTGCACCCGGTTGTTCAGCCCCAGCTTGGTCAGCAGCCGCGACACGTACGCCTTGACCGTCGCCACGCTCATGAACAGCTCGGCGGAGATCTCGGCGTTCGTGCGGCCCCGGCCCAGCGCGACGGCCACCTCCCGCTCCCGCTCGGTGAGCCCGTCGAGCAGCCGCCGGGCCCGCTCCCCACGGAGATCCGGACCGGCCGCCCCGGCGGCGGTCACGTGGGTGATCAGCTTGCGGGTGACCGTCGGGGAGAGCGTCGCCTCCCCGGCCGCCACCCGGCGTACCGCCTGGACGATCTCGGCGGGTGGGGTGTCCTTGAGCAGGAAGCCCCCCGCCCCGGCGCGCAGCGCCCGCAGCACCTGGTCGTCGGCGTCGAAGGTGGTCAGCACCAGCACCTCCGGGGGCCGGGGCAGCGCCCGCAGCGCCTCGGTCGCCGCCAGCCCGTCCACCCGGGGCATCCGGATGTCCATCAGCACCACGTCGGGCGCGTACGCCTCGACCGCGGCCGGCACCTCGGCGCCGTCGGCGGCCTCGCCGACCACCCGCACGTCCGGCACCCCGCCCAGGATCATCGACAGCCCGGCCCGGACCAGCGCGTCGTCGTCGACGATCAGCACCCGGACCGGTGCCGCCTCCCCGCCGGTCACGCCGGCCACGGCAACCAGGCGGCGAGCCGGAAGTCGCCCGCCGGGTCGCGCCCGTGTTCCAGCCGGCCACCGGCCAGCCCGACCCGCTCGGCGATGCCCACCAGTCCGGTGCCCGCCCCCGGGATCAGCGGACCGGCGGGCTCCCCCACCGGCCACGGGTTGCGGATCTCCACGGTGAGGCCGTCGCCGGGCCGACCGGCCAGCCCGACCCGGACCACCGCGCCCGGGGCGTGCTTGCGGGCGTTGGTCAGCCCCTCCTGCACGATCCGGTACGCGCTGCGCCCCACCGCAGCGGGCACCGACGCGGCGTCGGTGACCAGGTCCTCGGTGCTGACCCGGACGCCGGCCGCCCGGCACTCGGCGATCAGCGCCGGCACGTCGGCGAGGGTCGGCTGGGGGCGCTCCGGCGTCTCCGGCTCCGCCTCGCCGCTCTCCGCCCGCAGCACCCCGATCACCTCGCGCAGGTCCTGCAGGGCGGCGTGGGCGCTGGCCCGGATCACCCCGGCCGCCCGGGCCACCTCCTCCGGCGGGGCGTCCGGCCGGAACTCCAGGGCCCCGGCGTGCAGGCTGAGCAGGGAGATCCGGTGGGCCAGCACGTCGTGCATCTCCCGGGCGATCCGGGTACGTTCCAGCTGGCGCGCCTGGGCGACGCGCAGCTGCTGCTCGGCCTCGGCCCGGTGCGCCCGCTCCCGCAACGACGTCACCAGCTGGCGGCGGGCCCGGACGAACATCCCCCAGGCCAGCACCCCGCCGAGGAACGACGCCGTCCAGATCATCGCCGCCCAGAACGGCAGGGCCGGGTCGGGCCGGACCTGGTTGTAGACGGGCGTCACCAGCAGGTGCGCGCCGACCAGCGCGCCCGCCACCGGGAACGGCCGGTGCACCGCCACGGTGAACAGGATGATCAGCAGGGCCACCGCCGCGGTGACCGAGAAGATCGCCAGCGGCAGGCTGGCCACGGCCAGCGCGACCGGCCAGCGCCGGCGCAGCCAGAGGGCCGCCGTGCTGAGCAGGCCGACCACCAGGTCGACCTCGTTGAGCCAGGACGGCCCGGCGTTGAGCGCGAACTCCGGTGCCGGTCCGACCGAGTCGCCGAAGGCCAGCAGCGCCCAGCTGAGCGCGAGCAGGAAGGCGAGCCCGTCGACCAGCCAGTCCCGCGTGGTGCGGCGGGCGACCGGGGTCGCGGGGCTCAGTGCCCCCGGCAACAGCCAGGGAAGTTCGGGTACGACGGCACTGCTCACCCGCCAATGCTAGGTAGCCGTCCGGCGTCGGCGACAGCTACCAAAGTCGACGACCGCCGTGGCCACAGGTGTACCCGGCTCTCGACCGCCGGCCGCAGCGGGAGGCCGGGTGGCCCCGACAGGCTCGACGGCATGATCACGGTCGAACACCTCACCAAGCGGTACGGCCCACACACCGTCGTGGACGACGTGTCGTTCCGCTGCGAGCCGGGCACGGTCACCGGCTTCCTCGGCCCGAACGGCGCCGGCAAGTCCACCACCATGCGGATGATCTGCGGGCTGACCCCGCCGACGTCCGGCGGGGCCACCGTCGCCGGACGCCCCTACCGACAGCTGGCCAACCCGGGGCGGGAGATCGGCGTGCTGCTCGACGCCTCCGCCCAGCACGCGGGGCGCACCGGCCGGGAGGCGCTCGCCCTGGCCGCCCGGACCATGGGCGTGGACCGGCGGCAGGTCGCCGCCAAGCTCGACCTCGTCGGGCTGAACGCGGTGGCGGCGAAGCGGCGGGTCGGGGCGTACTCGCTGGGGATGCGGCAGCGGCTCGGCCTGGCGCTGGCGCTGCTGGGTGACCCCCGGGTGCTGATCCTGGACGAGCCGGCCAACGGCCTCGACCCGGAGGGGATCTTCTGGATGCGCGGCCTGCTGCGCGACTTCGCCGACCGGGGCGGCACCGTGCTGCTCTCCTCGCACCTGCTGCGCGAGGTGGAGGCGGTCGCCGACCGCCTGGTGGTGATCGGCGCCGGCCGGGTGGTCGCCCAGGGTGGCAAGGACGACCTGCTCGCCGGCACCGGCACCCTGGTCCGCGCCCGGGACCCGCGGGCGCTGCGGCTGACCCTGGACCGGGCCGGCCTGCCCGCCGACGCCGACAGCGACGGCGCGCTCGTGGTGCGGGCCGAGGCCGAGGCGGTGGGGCAGGCCGCCGCGGACGCCGGTCTCGTCCTGACCGAGCTGCGGCCCGCCGGCAGCGGCGGCCTGGAACAGCTCTTCCTCACCCTCACCGCCGGCACGTCGACGAAGGAAGCCGTGAAATGACCGCCACAACCGCCACCACCGCACCCGCCGGCACCGTCCGCCCGGCGCCGCCCGGACCGTCGCTGGTCCGGCTGACCGAGGTGGAGCTGCGCAAGCTCGCCGACACCCGGGCCGGCCGCTGGCTGCTGGTCACCATCGGGCTGATCGCCGCCGCCATCGCCACCGTGCAGCTGTTCGTCCTCGACGAGGCCGCGCAGACGTTCACCGCGTTCTTCACCGCGTCGCTGCTGCCGGTCGGGCTGCTGCTGCCGGTGCTGGGCATCCTGTCGATCACCGCCGAGTGGTCGCAGCGCACCGCACTGACCACCTTCGCGCTGGTGCCGCGCCGGGAACGGGTGGTGGTCGCCAAGCTCGCCGCGGTGGTGCTGGCCGCGCTGGCCTCGGTGGCGGTCAGCCTGGCGGTGGCCACCGTCGGCACGCTGGCCGCCCGGGCCACCGGCGGGGCGGGCAGCTGGGTCTTCGACTGGTCCCAGCTGGGGCACGCGGCCGTACTCCAGGTCACCAGCGCGCTGATGGGCGCCGCCTTCGGCCTGCTGCTGCTGAACACCCCGCTGGCGATCGTGACCTACCTGCTGCTGCCCACCGTGTGGAGCATCCTCGCCATGATGATCGCGGCGCTACGCGGACCGGCCCGCTGGCTGGACACCTCGGTGACCATGGAGCCGCTCTTCGGCACCGAGGTGACCGCCGGGCAGTGGGGGCGGCTCGCGGTGTCCCTGCTGGTCTGGATGGTGGCACCGCTCGCCGCCGGCCTGGTCCGCACGCTGCGCAGCGAGGTGGCGTGAGCGTGCGCGCCGAGGAGCAGGCCAGCGTGGTCGACGGCGGCGTCGGCGAACTCGTGCTGATGTGGGGCGGGTTCCCGCTGCTCGGTGCGGGGCTGGGCGCGGCGCTGACCGCCGTGTCCGGCTGGCTCGCCGACCTGCCGTGGGTGCCGTTCCAGGGATGGTTCGAGCTGCTCGCCGGGCTGCCCGAGCGGCAGGCACTGGCCGGCGGCACGGCACTGCCGGCGCTGGCCGGCCTGTTCGTCGCCTACCTGGGCACCCGGGAACGGCTCACCGTGACCGTGGACCGGATCGGGGTGCGGCTGCACCGCGAGGGCCACGGCCGGGACATCGCCCGGGCCTCGGTCGCCTGCGTCTTCGTCGACGGCAAGGCGCTGGTGCTGCTCGACTCCGACGACGCGGAACTGGCCCGGGAGAAGTCGGACCTGAGCCGGGATCGGCTGCGCACGGCGTTCACCGCGCACGGCTGGCCGTGGACCGAGGCCGACCCGCACCGGGACGCGTACCGGCGGTGGGTGGAGGGGCTGCCCGGGCTGCCGGCCGGCGCGGACGCGCTGTTGCGCGCCCGGCAGCGTGCCGTTGACGCCAAACGCGGGGACGACGCCCGCGACCTGCGCCGGGAACTGGCCCGGCTCGGGGTGGTGGTGCGCGACGACCAGGGGCGGCAGTACTGGCGGCTGGTCCGGCTTCCGCTTCACCGGGAGGAAAGGGGTAACGGACGGTAGCGTGGCTGTCGAGGAGCCCTGACGGCCGGGAGCGTGGCCCATGACCGAGCAGCAGCCGTACCGGGTGGTTTCCCGGCAACCCGGCTTCGAGCTGCGCCGGTACCCGGCCCACCTGGTCGCCGAGTTGCGCGTCGACGGGTCGTTCCTCGAGGCGGGCAACGCGGGGTTCCGGCCGCTGGCCGCGTACATCTCCGGGGCCAACCGGTCCCGGCGGAAGGTCGGCATGACCGCCCCGGTGGTGCAGGAGTCGGCCGGCTCCGAGCAGATCGCGAGGACCGCGCCGGTGGTGCAGGAGGAGGGCGAGCGGCCCGGCTGCTGGATGGTGCGTTTCGTGCTGCCGGCCGCGCTCACCGCCGCCACCGCACCCGAGCCGGAGGACCCCCGGATCACCATCCGGGAGGTCCCCGCACAGCTCGCCGCCGCCGTCCGCTTTTCCGGGCGGTGGAGCGAGAAGGTGTTCGACCAACGGGGCACGGCGCTGGGCCGGGCGGTGACGGCGGCGGGCCTGAGCCCCACCGGCGCGATCCGGTACGCCCGCTTCGACCCGCCGTGGAAGCCGTGGTTCCTGCGCCGCAACGAAGTCGTACTCCCGGTCGCCGAGTGACCGGGGCCCGGGTCGCGTCGTTGGGGCGTACGTCCCCGGACGGGGCTCGACACTGACGGTGAAGGGGACGACGATGGCCTCCGCAGGCAACGGCACCGGGATCTTCCGCCGCAAGCCGGTCGAGGAGATCGCCGACACGAGCGAACAGCTGTCCCGCTCGCTCGGGCTGTGGCAGCTCACCGCGATCGGCGTCGGCGGCATCATCGGCGCCGGCATCTTCGCCCTGGCCGGGGCGGTCGCCAACGAGACCGCCGGCCCGGCCGTGCTGGTGTCGTTCCTGATCGCCGGCCTGGCCAGCGCGGCGGCCGCGCTGTCGTACGCGGAGTTCGCCGGCATGATCCCGAAGGCCGGCTCGGCCTACACCTACGGCTACGTGGTGCTCGGCGAGGCGGTGGGCTGGTTCATCGGCTGGGACCTGCTGCTGGAGTACACCGCGATCGTGGCGGTGGTGGCGATCGGCATCTCCGGGTACTTCGGCTTCCTCCTCGGCGAGCTGGGCCTGCAGCTGCCGGCCTGGATGCTCGGCGCGCCGGGTACCGGCGACGGCCACGTCGTCGACCTGTTCGCCGTGGTGCTCTGCCTGTTGATCGCGTACCTGCTCACCCTGGGCATCAAGACGGCCGCCCGCTTCGAGACGTTCGTGGTCGGCCTGAAGGTCGCCGTGGTGGTGCTGGTCATCGTGGTCGGCTTCTTCCACATCCGGACGGCCAACTACTCGCCGTTCTTCCCGTTCGGCATCAGCGGGGCGTTCACCGGCGCGGCCACCGTCTTCTTCGCCGTCTTCGGGTACGACGCGATGAGCACCGCGGCCGAGGAGTCCCGGGACGCCCGCCGGCACATGCCCAAGGCGATCATCTACTCGCTGGCCATCTCGATGGTGCTGTACGTGCTGGCCACGCTGGTGCTCACCGGCATGCAGAACTACCGGGAGATCGACCCGGAGAGCGGCTTCTCCTCGGCGTTCGCCTCGGTGGGCCTCTCCGGCCTGGCCAGCGTGATCGCGGTCGGCGCCATCATCGGCATCCTGACCGTGATGTTCACCTTCATGCTCGGGGTGACCCGGGTGTGGTTCTCGATGAGCCGGGACGGGCTGCTGCCGGCCTGGTTCGCCAAGGTGCACCCGGTGCGCCGGGTGCCGATCCGGGTCACCTGGATCGTCGGGGCGGGCTCGGCGCTGATCGCGGGCTTCCTGCCGATCCGGGAAGCGGCGGAGCTGACCAACATCGGCATCCTGCTGGCCTTCGTGGTGGTCTGCATCGCGGTGATCGTGCTGCGCTACCGCCGCCCGGAAGCGCCGCGCACGTTCCGGCTGCCGGGCATGCCGGTGGTGCCGGCATTGGGCGCGCTCTTCTCGATCTGGCTGATCACCTTCCTGTCCCCGACGACCTGGCTGCGCTTCGGGGTCTGGTTCCTGATCGGCGCGGTGCTCTACGCCGCGTACGGCTACCGCCGCTCGGCGCTGGCCCGGCGCGGGCCGTCCGGCCCGGGCGGTGCGGGCGGTCCCGCCGGCCGGGGCTGACCCCCGGCCGGATGCCCGAGGGCGTTGGGCCAGGCCAGCAGCAGCCCCAGCACCAAGCCGGTGAGCACGCCGGCCAGCGAAAAGAGCACGTCGGTGTCGGTGGTGCCGACCGCGATGTTGCCCGCCCGGGCGGTGAGCACGGCGCCGACGGGCAGGGCGGCCTGGACCAGCAGCGCCAGCAGCCCCACCGCGGGCAGTCCGAGGAGCGCCGCCGCGGCGGCCATCGCGTGCCGCCGCCACGGCGGGCGGCCACCCGGACGGTCCCAGGACAGCAGCGTCGTACCGGTCAGCAGGACCACGCCGAGGGCGAAGAGCGGCCCCAACCGGTGACCGGACGGCAGCAGCCGGCCGGCGGCCAGGCCGACCACGCCGGCCAGGGCGAGGCCGAGCACCCAGCGCCAGCGGATCCGCCCGGGGGCGGGGGCGGCGGCGAGAGCGCAGCCGAGCGACGCGGCGAGCGACAGCAGCGCGGCGGCCAGGCAGGCCGGGATCAGTTCCGGCTCCCGCTCGGTCGGCGACTCCAACCCGCCGGCCACCACGACCAGCGTCGCGGCGACGGCCGCCGCCATGCCCAGGGCGCGGCGGCGCTGCCAGTGGACGGGGCGGCCGGGCCACCCGTGCCGGCGGACCAGGAACGCGGCGAGCGCCCCGGTGACCACCCACCCGCCGGCCACCAGCAGCACGGTCGCCGGGACGCCGGTGACGTCGGCCCGGTCGAGCAGCAGGTCGGCCACCACCGCGCCGGCACCGAGCACCAGCGCGGGACGGATCCACCTGCGGTCACCGCCGCCGGCCAGTGCCAGCCCGAGGACGACCAGGGCGACGGCCAGGAAGCGGACGTCCCGCGCCCAGTAGGTGTTGGTGCCCGCCAGCCGCTCCGGCCACGGCCCGATCGGCTCGGTCAGCGGTTGCAGGACGGTCATGCCGACCGCCCAGAGCACCACGGCGGCGGCCGCGAGGAGCAGGCCGGCGGCGGGGCGGAGGGCGCGCATCCTGGCACGGTAGTCCCTGCCGCCTGATCGCCGTCCCCGCCCGGGCCGGGCCACGCACCTCACACCCAAGGCGCTTCCCGGACTCCCGCCCCGGTCACCGCCGACGCCGCCCCACCGCCGGCACCGTCGACCGTCGACCCCGACGAAGCGGTCGCCGCGCTCGCCGCGATGACCAGCCGAGCGGACGGTACGGCGTACCTGACGCCCTGGCCGGCGAGGGACCTGCGGGCGCTGGCGGCTCGGCTCGGGCTGCGCGGGGTGGCCGGGCTGCGCAAGGCCGAACTGGTGGACCGGCTGGTCGACCGCACGGTCGGCTTCCGGCTGGACTCCGCCGCTATCCGCCAACTCTGAGACGACGTGCGCGCGAAGGGGCTCGCTCGACTTCGGACTGCCTAGGCTGGGCGTTGCCGGACGTCTACAGCCGAGGAGGCTCCATGGCCGACGTGGGAACCCCGCCCGCTGGGGGGACGCTGTCCGCGTACCCGAATGATTCGGAGGGCGACCGGCCACGGCCCGGCGGGGAGGCGGCATGATCCGGTACGCGGGGCTGCTGCGCGGCGTCAACGTCGGCACCACCCGGCTGGCGATGGCCGACCTGCGCCGCCTGGTCGCCGACCTGGGGCACTCCGATGTGCAGACCTACCTCCAGTCCGGCAACGTCGTGTTCGGCAGCACCGCCACCGACGCCGACCGGCTGGCCGGGGGCATCCAGCAGGCGCTCGCCGACGAGCTGGGGTTGGCCGTGCCGGTGCTGGTGCGCAGCGGCGCGGAACTGACGGCGGTGGTCGACGCCAGCCCGTACGCCGGGCGGCAGGACGACCCGACGAAACTGCTGGTGGCGTTCCTGGCGACGGCGCCGACGAAGGCGAAGGTCGCGGCGCTGAGCGTGCCCGGTGACGAAAACGTCGAGTTCACGGTGGCCGGTCGGGAGGTCCACCTGCACTACCCGGACGGCGGGTACGGCCGATCGAGGTTCACCAACGCGTACCTGGAGAAGCAGCTCGGCGTGGTGGCCACGACCCGCAACTGGAAGTCGGTGCGGGCGCTGCGGGACCTGACCGCGTCCTGACGGAGCGTCCGGCGCGGCGCAACGGCCGGGACCTGGCCGTCCGTCCGGCTGATCAGGACTTTTTCGATCTTGCTTCCGGTCGGTGCCCCTCGATACGCTCCCGCGGCTATTCCACCTGAGAAAGGACCGCAGTGACCGCTCCCGTTACGGTCGGCACCCAGAAGTCCTGGGTCGTCGCCCTGCTGCTCTGCTTCTTCGTCGGTTTCCTCGGCGTGCACCGCTTCTACGTCGGCAAGGTCGGCACCGGCGTCCTCCAGCTGGTCACCTTCGGTGGCCTCGGGATCTGGACCCTGATCGACTTCATCCTGATCCTGGTCGGCTCCTTCAAGGACAAGCAGGGCCAGCCGCTCGCCAAGTGACCCGGGCGTGCACCGGCGGGGCCGGGATCCTGGTGATCCCGGCCCCGCCGCGCGTCCGCTCAGAAGTGGTACGCCGTCCCGTACTCCGGCACCAGCACCCGGGTGCCGGGTGAGGCCCGGTGGACGGCGGCGATCAGGTCGTCCAGGCGCCGCCGGTCGGCGGGGTTCACGACCGGCGGGTTGGTCAGCGGGGTCTCGAAGTTGTCCCAGTGCACCGGCACCACGACCTTCGGGTGCTCCAGGGCGGCCATCAGCCGGGGCACGTAGTCGGCGGTCGCGGTGGTGGACTGCAACGCCACCATCGCCACGTCCGGGGCCAGCCCGGTGAGGTTGCGCTCGGCGAAGTCGCTGGCCCCCATGAAGAACACCGACGGCCCGCCGTCGATGCGCACCTGGTACGCCAGGGTGTCCCCCTCCGGCAGGTCGGCGATGGTGGCAGGCCGGGTGGGCGGGCTGACCCGTACGCCGGGGAAGGCCATCGAGTACCCGGCGTTGCGGCTGTGCAGGGAGCCGACCACCTCGACCGTGTGGTCGCCGAAGTCGAGCACCTCCCCGCCCCGGACCGGGCTGAGCTGGCTCGCCGGCAGCCCGTACGCCAGCCCGAGGTGGTACGCGGTCAGCGTGCCGAAGACCCGGGCGCCGGTTCTCTTCGCGATGTGCGGCACGTCGTTGTAGTGGTCCCAGTGGGTGTGGGTGACCAGCACGGTGCTGGCCCGGTCTACGAGGGAGTCGACGACGGCGGCGTCGACGGTCAGCGGGGTGGCCGGGTCGAAGGCGCCCCGGAACAGCCCGGTGTCGTAGCGGCTCAGGTACGGGTCGACCAGCACGGTGCGGTCGCCGATGTCGATCCGCCAGCCGGAGGTGCCCCACCAGCGGAAGCTGAGCGCGCCGGAGCGGCGGAGGCCGGTGGCGGCGGTCGGCGCGGCCTGGGCCGGAGCGCCGGTGGCGAGTCCTCCGGCGGTCACCGCGGCGGCCCCGGCGGCGGTGCTGCGCAGGAAGCGGCGGCGGTCGAGCTGGTGTGCGGACATGGTGGATCCTCCCCGTCGGCGATGTGCGCGATCGGTTCCCACCCCACCACCGCGCCCGACGCCACGTCCAAGATCAAAGGTCGGGGGCGTCGATATGCGCACCGATATCGGTCCAGCTCACCGCCGCTTGGTCCGGGGCGGGCGGGCGGAAAAGTCAGCCCTGCCGCAGCGCCTCCACCGCCGTCCGGGCGGCCTCCCCCATGGCCAGGTCGACGTCGATCCGGCGGGTGGCGAGGCGGTGGGTGCGGACGAAGACCGCCATCGCGTACCGGGCGCCGTCCGGGTACTCGGCCACCCCGGCCTCCAGGTGCAGCCCGGGCAGTGTGCCGGTCTTCGCGGCGACGCGTACCCCCGGCGGGAAGCCGGAGGCCAGCCGGGTCCAGAAGAGCTGCCGGGACATCAGCTCCCGGACGGTGGAGCAGGCCGAGGCCGGGCCCGCCTCGTCCCGCCAGATCAGGCCGAGCAGCCGGGTGATGTCCCGGGCGGTGCTCGACGTGGTGTGCGCCGGGTCGAAGACCCGCATCGCCCGGACCCGGTCCTCGGGCAGGGTCGGGAAGATCCGGGCGAAGTCGGCCTCGGTGCGGGCGCCCACGTCGGCCAGCATCAGCTCCACCAGCTGCCGCGGCCCACCGAGGATCCGGGTACGCGGCAGGTCCAGCTCGGCGGCGAGCATCGGCAGCACGTCCGCGCCCACCCGGCGCAGCAGCAGGTCGGCGGCGGTGTTGTCGCTGACCGACATGGCGAAGTACGCCAGGTCGCGCAGCGACACCTCGACGTCGTCGGCGCAGCCGGCGACCCCCCATCCGCCGAGCCGGTCCCCGGCCCGGACCAGCACCCGCTCGCCCGGGTCGAGCTGCCCGGCGGCGACCTGCCGGGCGAACTCCAGCACCAGCAGGATCTTGAACACCGAGGCGATGACGATCTGCTCGTCCGCCCGCACCGCGACCTCGCACCCGGCCGGACCGTCCACGGGTACGACGTGCAGGCTGCCGGTGATGCCGGCCCGGGCGAAGATCTCCTCGACGTGCTGCTCCGCTGCCACCCCGGCACGGTAACCGGCGGCTGCCGTAGGGTCCGGGCGTGGCTGCCGTAGGGTCCCGGGCGTGGACCTGCTCCGCCACCTGCGGCACTTCGTGGTGGTCGCCCGTGAGCTGCACTTCGGCCGGGCGGCCGAGATGCTGGGCATGGCGCAGCCGCCGTTGAGCCAGTCGATCCAGCGCCTGGAGCGGGAGCTGGCGGTGGAACTGTTCGACCGGTCCCGGCGGCAGGTGCGGCTGACCACCGCCGGGCAGCTGCTGCTCGGCGAGGCCGAGGAGCTGCTGGCCGGGGAGCAGCGGGTACGCCACCTGATGCGCCAGGTCCGCGAGGGCGTACTGGGCGTGTTCCGGGCCGGGGTGCCGCCGGAGACGCCGGCGGTGACGTTGCGCGCCCTGCTGGACCGGCTCGCCGCCACCGCGCCCGGGCTCGACTTGGACCTGCACGAGCTGACCAGCGCCGAGCAGGTGCGGATGCTCGCCGAGGGACGGCTGGACGCCGGGCTGCTGCACCATCCGGAGGGGGCGGCCGGGTTGCGCTTCGGCCCGTCGGTGGACGTACCGGTGGGGGTGCTGCTGCCCCGGGCCGCGCCGTTGGCCCGCCCGCGCGAGGTGGCCCTGGCCGATCTGGCCGGGCTGGACCTGGTCGCCGCGCCCCGCTCCACCGCTCCCGGCTGGTACGACCACGTCCTAAACGTCTGCCGCCGGCACGGCTTCACGCCGGGCCGGGTGCGGCCGGCCCGTAATCCGGAGTTCATCTTCGGTCTGCTGCTCGCCGGGGGCGCGGTGGCGCTGGAGCCGGAGTCGCTGGCCCGCCGAGAACCCCGGATCGCCTGGCGCCCGCTGGCCGGGCGGCCGCTGGTGAAGCGGACCGCAGCGGCCTGGCCGGACCGCTCGGCGCACCCGGCGGCACCGATGTTCGGGCAGCTCGCGGCCGAGGTGCTGGCCACTGTCGAGCCCGCGCCGCCGGCCGCCGTGGTGCCGTCGGCCCGGCCCTGGCCGGTGCTGTTCGACGCCACGGCCGACTGAGCGGTGCGGCTCGGGGGTTGGCGCAGATCACCCGGACGGGCGGAGTGAGGGCGCGGCCCGACCGGGTAGGACAGGCGGGTGGCACCGCTGCGGCGGACACCGTGGAAGCGCTTCCGGCGCCCGGCCGGGTGCCCCTGACGATGGGAGAGAGAGCCGGATGGCGAACACGATTCCCGACATCCCCCTCAACGACGGCAACACCATCCCGCAGCTCGGCTTCGGGGTCTTCCAGATCGAGCCGAAGGACACCGTCGAGGCCGTGCGCCGGGCGCTGGAGATCGGCTACCGGCACATCGACACCGCCGAGATGTACGGCAACGAGGCCGAGGTCGGCGAGGCGGTGCGCACCTCCGGCCTGGACCGCGACGAGGTCTTCGTGACCAGCAAGCTCAACAACGCCTTCCACCGGCCGGACGACGCCCGCAAGGCGTTCGAGTCGACGCTGTCCGCGCTGAAGATGGACCACATCGACCTGTTCCTGATCCACTGGCCGCTACCCACCCTCTACGACGGCGACTTCGTTTCCACCTGGAAGGTGCTGGAGGAGTTCCAGCGCGAGGGCCGGGCCACCTCGATCGGCGTGTCGAACTTCCAGGTGGCGCACCTGGAGCGGCTCGGCGCCGAGGCGGAGGTGGTGCCCGCGGTCAACCAGATCGAGGTGCACCCGTACTTCGGCAACGAGGAGGTCCGCTCCTACGACCGGCAGTACAACATCCTCACCCAGGCGTGGTCGCCGATCGCCCAGGGCAAGGTGCTCGACGATCCGACCGTGGTCGACGTCGCCGAGCAGGTCGGCCGCACCCCGGCCCAGGTGGTGCTGCGCTGGCACGTGCAGCGCGGCGACATCGTCTTCCCGAAGTCGATCACCCCGCAGCGGATCGAGGAGAACTTCCGGATCTTCGACTTCGAGCTGGACGACGCGGCGATGGAGCGGATCACCGGGTTGGACCGGGGCGAGGCCGGCCGCCAAGGCCCGAACCCGGACGAGTTCGACTACGTCCCGAGCTGACGCACATACGCACCGGAGGAGGGCCCCGGGGGTCGGGGTCCTTCTCCGGTCAGATGATGAAGTGCGTCCAGTAGGCGAGCCAGACCACGAACAGCGCGCCCTGCACCAGGCCCAGCGCGGCGCTCAGCCAGGCGTCGGCCGTGACGTTACGGGCCCAGCGGGCCAGCACCAGGCCGACCGGGAACGCGGCGAGCAGGTAGCGCAGCAGGCTCTTGTACACCGGCGGCCCCATCGACAGCGGCGCCAGCACCATCAATGCGGCGTAGGTGACGTAGGGCAGCCCGATCCGGCGGATGCCGGCGATCACGATCACCAGCACGGCGACGGCGAACCAAACCCGTACGGCGTCGCGGGTGTCGCCGGTGAGGCCGTTCCAGATCACCGGTAGCGGATTCTGCACCCGGATGCCCCAGCCCTTCTCCTGGGCGTGCTTGTAGGCGAACCAGTCCCCGCCCTTCCACCGGCAGAACGCCATGAAGGTGAGCCAGCCGGCCGGGATGAGCAGCAGCGGCCAGCCGGTCCGGACGTACGTCCAGAGGCTGCGCGGGTCGAGCCGGTAGCGGTGCCGGCGGAGCAAAACCAGGGCGAGCGGGACGGCCACCAGGAACCCCACCGAGCGGCTGAGCCCGAGGAAGTAGCCCAGCACGCCCACCGTCACCCACCGCCCCCGCTCGGCGTAGTGGAAGGTGGCCAGCGCCAGGCAGAGGAACAGCGACTCGGTCAGCGCCGCCTGGAACAGGAACGCGGTCGGCAGCAGCACCAGGTAGCGGGCGAACCGGCGCGCCGCGGCATCGTCGCCGAGCAGCGTCTCCCCCAGCCGCAGGGCGTAGTAGAGCAGCAGCACGAAAGCCACGTTGCTGATCAGCAGCAGCGCCAGGGCGGTGTTGCCGCCCAGCGGCACCGCCACCACCCGGGCCAGGAACGGGTAGAGCAGCGGGAAACCGAAGCCCCCCTTCCACTCGCCGGTGAGCGGCTGCCGGCTCAGGCCGTCGTAGATCAGCGCGTCCCAGGCGAACCACATGCCGATCCAGCGGTGCGGCGAGATCTCCACCTGGTCGAGGCGCGTGTTGATCTCGTCCAACGGGGGCGCGGCAGGGGCCCCCTCCCAGGCGGCCAGGGCGATCACCCCGACCAGGCTGAGGACGACCTTCGCGCCGAGGAAGAGGGCGAGCACGTACCGCCAGCGCTCCGGCACCCGGACCAGGAGGTCACCAGCGTGGCCGAGCAGGCGGTTCCAGCGTGCCGGGAGGCCGGTCGCGGGCGCGCGGGCGTCCGTCGCGGCGTCCCGCGGCCCGTCGCTCATGCAGCGCTTCCTCACCGGTCCGGTCCGACCCGCGCCCCGCCCACGGCGGTCGCGGGACCTGCCGGCCGGTCATCCCCGGCCTGCGCCCGATGACACCTGCCGGTTCCCAGGCGCCGCCGAACCCGGCATCATCGGAGCTTGCGGCCAGCGGACGTGAGACAGCGCAGGGAACGGGTAACCGCGCCTGTCCGACGGGAACCGAGGGCAGGGAGCGGCGTGAGGATGGACGAGCGTCACGGCACGGTGGTCATCGGCGCGGGCCCGGCGGGGCTGACCGCCGCGTACGAGCTGCTCAGGCACGGCGAGACGGTGCGCGTCTTCGAGGCCGACGAGGTGGTCGGCGGGATCAGCCGCACCGTCGAGCGGGACGGCTGGCGCTTCGACATCGGCGGGCACCGGTTCTTCACCAAGGTGAGCCGGGTCGAGGATTTCTGGCACGAGATCCTGCCCGACGAAGAGTTCCTGCTCCGGCCCCGGATGAGCCGGATCTTCTACCGGGGGGCGCTCTACGACTATCCGCTCAACGCCGGCAACGCCCTGCGCAACCTCGGTATACGGGAGGCGGCCCGCTGCATGGGCTCGTACGCCCGGGCGCGGCTACGCCCGCCGAAGGACCAGTCGCACTTCGAGGGCTGGGTGTCGGCGCGCTTCGGCTGGCGGCTCTACTCGATCTTCTTCAAGACCTACACCGAGAAGGTCTGGGGGATGCCGGCCGACCAGTTGCAGGCCGACTGGGCCGCCCAGCGGATCAAGAACCTGTCGCTGGCCCGGGCGGTGCTCAACGCGGTGCTGCCGCGTCGCAACCGCAAGGACGTGACCAGCCTGATCGAGGAGTTCCAGTACCCGAAGTTCGGCCCCGGCATGATGTGGGAGCGCTGCACGGAGGAGGTCCGCAAGCGCGGCGGCGAGGTCAGCCTGGGCACCTGGGTGCGGGCGGTGCACCGGGAGGACGGGCGGGCCGTGGCGGTCACCGTCGACGGGGCGGGCGGCGAGCGCCGAGTCCCCGCCGACCACGTCATCTCGTCCATGCCGATCTCGGAACTGGTGGCCGCGGTGCGCCCGGCCGCGCCGCCCGAGGTGCTCGCCTGCGCCGCCGACCTGCGCTACCGCGACTTCCTGACCGTGGCGCTGGTGGTGCCGGAGGAGTTCTCCTTCCCCGACAACTGGATCTACGTGCACGACCCGGCGGTGAACGTGGGCCGGATCCAGAACTTCGGCTCCTGGTCGCCGTACCTGGTCAAGGACGGGCGTACCTGCCTGGGGCTGGAGTACTTCGTCTTCGAGGACGACGAGACCTGGCGGACCTCCGACGCCGACCTCGTCGCGCGGGCCACCGCCGAGCTGGAGCAGCTCGGCCTGGTGCGGCCGGGCGCGGTGGAGAGCGGGTACGTGGTGCGGATGCCGAAGGCCTACCCGGTGTACGACGAGCGCTACCAGCACAACGTCGACACCATCCGGGACTGGCTGGCCCGGGAGCTGCCGAACGTGCACCCCGTCGGGCGTAACGGGATGCACCGCTACAACAACCAGGACCACTCGATGCTGACCGCGATGCTGACCGCCGAGAACATCGCCCACGGCTCCGGCCACGACGTCTGGACGGTCAACGTGGAACAGGACTACCACGAGCAGAGCAGCAGCAAGGGCGACGGCCGGCGGGGCACCGGACGGGACGCGCCGACCGTGCCGGCCCGCAACGTCGCCGCGACGACCACCGCGCAGCCGGCGGCGAAGCGTCGACCCACCGGGGTCAACTGAGCCGGCGTACCGAATGCCTTGACTTCGAGTGCGCTCGAAGGTTCAGGGTGAGGGCTCCACGTCGTGAGATGGGAGACCTCATGCGGTACCGCACGATCGGCACGGACCCGTCGACCCGGCGCGAGGTGAGCGTGCTCAGCCTCGGTGCGATGCTCTTCGGCACAGCCACCGACGAGGCCACCTCGTACGCCATCCTCGACCGGTACGCCGAGGCCGGGGGCACCTTCGTCGACACCTCGGACAACTACGCGTTCTGGATGAACGGTGGGCAGGGCGGGGAGAGCGAGGAACTGCTCGGCCGGTGGCGGCGCAGCCGAGGTGTCGGGGACGAGATCGTCGTCGCCACCAAGCTGGGGGCGCGTCCGCTCGCCCCGGGCACCAGCTTCACCGACAACCCGGAAGGGCTGTCGGCGAAGGTGATCCGGGAGTCGGCGGAGCGCAGCCGCGAACGGCTGGGCATGGCGAAGCTGGACCTGCTGTACGCGCACATCGAGGACCGCACCGTGCCGCTGGAGGAGACCGTGGCGGCCTTCGGCGAACTGGTCGCCGAGGGCACCGTGGGTCTGCTGGGGGCGAGCAACCACCGGGTGTGGCGGGTGGAGCGGGCCCGCGCGCTGGCCGCCGCCGCCGGCCTGCCCGCGTACGAGGTGCTCCAGTACCACCACACCTACCTTCAGCGGCGTACCGACCTGCCCAGCGAGCTGGACCCGGACGGCGACCCCGGCTCGGTCGGCGGAGACCTGGCCAGCTACCTGCGGGCGGAGCCGGCGCTGACGCTGGTCGCGTACTCGCCGCTGGTGAAGGGTGGTTACACCCGGTCGGACAAGCCGCTGGGCCCGGCGTACGACCTGCCGAGCGCGCCCGGCCGGCTGGCCGCGCTGCGGGAGGTGGCCGCCGAGACGGGCGCGACGGTCAACCAGGTGGTGCTGGCCTGGCTGATGGGCGGCGAGAGGCCGTCGATCCCGCTGGTCGGCGCCTCGTCGGTGGCTCAGCTCGACGAGAGCCTCGAAGCGGTGGAGCTGGAGCTGACCGCCGCGCAGCGGGAACGGCTGGACGCCGCGCGCTGACGGGCCTCGTCAGGCCCGCAGGTCGAGCCGCCAGTCGTTGGAGCGCATCAGGCGGCCCGGCGGGTACTCGAACTCGGTCTCGCCGAGCAGGGTGAACCCAGCCTTGCGGCAGACCGCGTTCGAGGCCGGATGGTCCACCGACGGATAGGCGTGGGCGTACCGGTGGTGGCGCTCGGCGCGGGCCTCGGCCACCACGGCGCGGACCGCGGCGGTGGCCAGGCCCCGCCCCTGGTGCTCAGGGAGGATCGCCCAGCCCATCTCGTAGACCGGCTCGTCGTGCCAGACCCGCTCCCAGTAGCCGACGCTGCCCACCTTCACGCCGTCAGGCAGCGCCACGGTGAACATCCAGCCGCTGCGGGGACCGGGCCCCCGCAGATAGCGCTCGTGCCGAGCGAGCACCTGCTCGTCGGTCTCCGGGCCGCCGGTGTGGTGCCGGACCTCCGGCGTGTTGAGGCGACGCAGCAGCTCCAGGTCGTCCTCGTCCCACCGCGCGATGTGCACCTCGATCATCCGTCTCCCCCGCCCGCTCGTGGGCGCCCATTCAAGCAGTCCCCACCGACGCACTGCGCGCAGTCGACCATGACTAGCCGCCCACGTGGCGGGTACGCGCACCACGGCCTGACCGAAGCCGAGCGCGTCGGCCCAGCGCCAGTGGCGGCGTGAACCTGTCTGCCGGAGCCGGAGGTGGTACCGACATGCCCAGATTCCTGCTGAAGTCGACCTACACCCTCGACGGGCTCAAGGGGCTGGTCAGCGACGGTGGCACCAAGCGCGCGGAGGCCGTCCGAAGCACGATCGAGGCCAGCGGCGGTCGGATGGAGTCGATGCACTTCTCGTTCGACGACGACGACACCTACGTGTTGTGTGAACTGCCGGACCACAAGACGGCGGCCGCACTGGCCATCGCCATCCGGGCGGCGGGCGGCCTGCACGTGCGGGTCACTCCGGTACTGACCGCCGAGGAGGTCGATGAGGCGACCCGGGTGAAGGCCAACTACCAGCCCCCGGGTGCATGATCCCCTGCCCCGACGGTAACCACCGGTCGGCGCGGGCGGAGAGTCGGCGATCCGGCCATCGCCCGCTCAACCCCTCAAATACCGCTCGCGGTGTCGCCGTAGGGCGGCGCGGTCCGGCAGATCCTCCTAGTTCGCCGGAGGCAAGAGCTGCTGCCCCTCATTTTGGCGTAATGCCCAATGCCGGGATGCACGTGCAGCGCACAGCAATCGTCGATCCAGATAACGCCCCGATCGAAGAGGCTGTGCAGGTCAGCGCGGAGCAGGAGGCCGTTGCCCGCCCAGTTGCTGGTACGTCCCTCGTACGAGTCGATGTGTGCGGCCTCGGTTGCGGCCTCGGCGTCGCAGCCCGTGACGACGCATCGACTGTCGCACGCCGCCATCAGCCGTTGTCGGAAGTCAGCTTGGCCCAGCCGCGCGGTCATCTCTGCGAGCCGGCGTCGTCGCCCCTCGGACGACTCCGCAGGGTTCAGCGCGGCCGAGGTATCCAGTGCCGCCGTCAGGGCATCCAACTCCTCCGCTGACAACTGGGACGCTACCGGGGAACGGCAAACGAGGCAGCCCCGGATGCTTCCGTCCTCAGCCGCGCGGCTTGGGGACCTGTCGGTTGAAACGAGGCTGCAGTGCGAGCACCAGCGCCTCCTTGTCCGCCTGCGGGTTGTCGCTCTCTCTCCACCGAACAATGCATCGGCCGAGCCAGCTGGCGATGTCGCTCGCTGAGGCGGCGGGCCCGGATCGGTCGAGCAGTTGCCCGACCTGGTCGTGCAGCACCGAAGAGGCCCGGCTGCCGGTCAGGTGCTGACGCAGGCGGTCGCGGAGGTTGCTGGCGCGACCCACATAGATGACGGTGTCGCCAGCTACGACCAGGTGCACCCCAGCCGCACGGGGCGCGTCCGCGACAACATCCATCGTGTACGGGCGGGAGACGGTGAAGCCCGCTAGCAGATCCTCATGGGCGATCTCGGTCATCCCCGGACGCTACCGATCACCGTTGCCGTTTGGCAGCCCCTGACCGCGGAGCGCGGCTTACCCGACAGCAAGGCGGGAGGGCGACCGCCTGATGAAGCGGCAACCGCCACAGAGAAATTGCCGCCCCACCCTTGGTTGGACGGCCCATATCTGTGACGCCGATGACTGCGCGATCGTTGGCGGGGGCAGCCGTTGAGGGCGGACGAGACGATCATGCGCCGTCTGCTACAGAATTGAGATCCCAGTACGTGCTGCTCGATCGGCGGCGCTACAGCACGACTTCCCGCCACTGCCTACCGGCTCCGCCTCGAGGCCCTTTTGTCCACAAGCCCATGGGTACGTCGCCGCGCGCAGTTCACCCGGCGTGGTGGTGACGTCGGCAACTCGATCGTGGCGGGCAGGAGGATCGTGCCGCCCGTCAGGGTCGAGAATCGGGTCGGTGAAGGTGCGGTCGGGTGACCTGTTCATCGTCCGTTCACCTGCAGTCCGGGCCTGGGCAGTGGTTCCACTCGCGACGGTGATGGGCATAACCTCATCACGTGATCGACACTCCACGCACCGTAACCGACGAACTGGCGCCATCCGGCGGCGCGATTTCGCGGGAGGATGCGGCGCTGGCCCTGATCCTCGACCGCCAACCGACCATCATGAACATAACCCCGATCAAGTCCCTCAGCGGCGGCTTCACGGACGCGTCGGTCCTGGTGTGCGACGTCGCGGGTCGCCCGGGCGCTGACGGTGAGGTGGACGGCCAGTACGTGCTAAAGGTCTCCCGCGCCAAGGACGTCGACCAGGGCGCAGCCCACCAGGCGTTCTGGGACGCCCTGCCACAGTTCGCCCAGGCTCGGGTGCCCCGCCTGGTGGTGGCCGCCGACAACGACGACGTGCGCGCGGAGCTGTACGAGATCGCGGGGAACAGCCTGCGTACCATCCGCACGGCCGACCTCGCCGACTACCGGGACCTGCGACACGCCTGCGGCCAAGTGGCTGGCGATCTGCTGGAGGCGCAGCTTGCCGCGACCGCACAGCCGGCCTACCGCGTCGCGCTCGGTGCCGTGCTCGAGGAATGGGTGCCGAACATGTACACCGACGGGCGCCGCCGTTCGGCCCTGCGCCGGGTGGCCGGCGAGGTCGGGGCCGGGGACGGCCTGCTGTTCGTGCATTGTGGCGAGCACCTGCCCAACCCGCACCTGGTCTGGGGGCCGGACCGGGCGTTGTACGACCAGCCGATCGACGTCTTCCGTGGTCGCAGCCACGGCGACCTGCACCTGAAGAATATTCTGCTCGGTGGGGCGTTGCAGTCGAAGGACCTGACCTACTGGCTGATCGACCTCAGCTGGGACACGGATGGGCCGTTGCTGTACGACCAGGCGTACCTGGAGGTTTCCGCGTTCCTCAACGGTATCCGCCAGCTGGGCTCGCGGTCTCCGTTGGCGGTCTTCTCCGCGGTGGACGACGTCCAGTT
The DNA here is from genome assembly GCF_036906795.1 of Micromonospora sp. CPCC 205739. Lineage (NCBI taxonomy): Bacteria > Bacillati > Actinomycetota > Actinomycetes > Micromonosporales > Micromonosporaceae > Micromonospora > Micromonospora sp. CPCC 205739. The sequence continues at coordinate 413,496 of NZ_JBAKHS010000003.1, forward strand.
GACCTCGAGGCCGCGAATGCTGCCGACCGACCACACCGTGTTCGAGCTGATCCAGGTGATCCGGCAGCGTACGGAGGCCATGCTGGCCACCCGGCAGCCACGTCGGCAGGACGTATGGCGACCGCAGTATCCCCTCGCCCGGGTGGCCGCCGGCCTCAACTGGGCAGCCAAGCCGATCGACCAGCCACAGGACATTGAGCTGCGAATCGCAGCCTTCCTCTATGCGGCCTGGGCCAGCAAGATGATGCTGACCACACACTTCTCCAACCAGTGGGCGTCGCTGGTCCAGGAGCACGAACGGCGGGGGCCGGGGGTGGCCCTGCCGACGCAGCCACGCCCGGCGGTGCCCGTCGCGGAGGCGCAGCAGCTGTTCGAACCGTTTCTGAGCACCGAGGACAGCGGCGTGGACCTGTTCCTCGTCGCGGATGAGGGCCTGCGCTTCCCGCAACTGACCGCGCTGGCGGGTACGCGCTGGTCGGTGGTGGTGGACCTGGACCCGGGCAGCGACGCGGAAGGACTATCCGCCGCGCTCCTGCAGACGCTGCGGGCTCGGCGTTCGGTCGTGTACGCCGGGCGGACCCTGCCCCACGACCATTCGCCCGAGGCCACCGTGTGGCTCTACGCAAACGGCTGGGTAGCGCGGTCCGAGCCGCGTCCCGAGACGCTGCCGGACTGGCGCCGGACCTACCTCCCCCTGCTGCGCCGGGTCATCGACCGCACCATTCGGTTGACCGCGCACCGGGCCGCCGCCGTGCTCGTGCTGCGCTCGGGCCGCAACGACGACAAGATTTCCCGAGTGCTGGAGTACCTCGACGAGTGCTACGGCGGCGAGGTCCGCTCACTCGACCTGGCGATCGAGTCCGTCGACGGGATGCCCGGCATGGTGGGGCTGCTCGACGCCCTCACCCCAGCCCTGCCGCTGGGTGCCGACACGGCTTCCGCCACCGTACCGGGTGTGCAGGGGTCGGTGCCGCTGTCGCCGAAGGACCTCCTGTGGCTGGGCGTGGACCTGGAGGTGCTGCACTCTGCGGTGCTCTCGGCGGCAGCCCGGCGGCATCCCGAGACCGACGAGTTCTGGCGGGGGCGACCGCCTACCTGGGTCGACCTCGCAGCGGGCCTGGACGTGCCGCGCGAACTGCACGGGGAAGTCGTGGCGGACCTGGGCGCCGCGCTGAGCAAGGCGACTCGGCCCTACCGCGTCGAGCTCGTCCACTCCCCCGGCGCCGGCGGCACCACCCTGGCCCGCCGGGTCGCCTGGGACCTGAGCGCCGGCCATCCGACAGCGCTGCTCAAGCAGTACAGTTCGGGCAGCATCGATCGGATAGACGAGCTCCACCGGCGAGTCGGCCGCCCCCTGCTGCTCGTCGTGGAGGCGGGTGACCTCACCGAGGCCGAGCGGGAAGACCTGCTCACCGGCCTCGACGCGCGAGGCATCCCGGTCGTCGTCCTCTGGGTGTCACGGACGACCCGGGGGAGGAGAACGTCCCACCGGTCAGGCCGGGAGCCGCACCGCCTGGTCGATCCGATGCGCAACGACGAGCGCCGCGAGTTCGCCCGCCTCTTCAGGCCGCAGGCGGAGACCGACGCCGGCCGCCAAATGATCACGAGGCTCGGCTCGGTCGACACCGCAGTGACTCCCGTCCATTCGCAGCAACTGTCCCCGTTCTTCTTCGGGCTCTGCGCTTACGAGCAGAACTTCGCCGGGATCGAGACCTTCGTCCGCAACCACCTCGTCCGCATTCCCTCGGAGCTGCGGTTGGTGGCCCAGTTCCTCGCCCTGGTCACCCGCTATGCCCAATCGGGCATCCCGACCCACCTCGTGCGGTTCTGGATCACCGGCCGGTGGACACTCGAGACGGTCTACGAGAGCGACGAGGACTACCTGCGCAGCCTGCTCGGTGATGACCTACGCCATCTGACCGTGTCGCACAGCGGGGAACTGCGCCTGATGCACCCTCAAATCGCCGAGCAGGTGCTGCAGGAGCTGCTGGGTGGAGAGGGCACCTGGCGGCGCAACCTGCCACAGCTCTCCGTCGACCTCATCGCCAACGTCGTCCACCACCTGGGCGCGGAGAACGTGCTCGCCCGGCGGCTGCTGGAGAACCTCTTCGTCCGCCGTACCAGGGTGGGCGACCAACGCCGGCCGAGCGGCAATTTCTCCGAGCTCGTCGAGGAGATGCCGCAGGAGTCGGCGCAGTGGGTACTCCAGCAGCTGACCGAGCACTGCCCGAACGAACCCCACTTCTGGAACCATCTTGGCCGCCACCAGATCTACCGGATGAGGTCGAGCTTCGAGAACGCCGAGAAGTGTCTGCTCCGCGCAGTCGAGCTGTCGGAGGGCCGCGACAGCCTGCACCTGCACACTCTGGGCATGGTGCGGCGGCTGTGGATCGAACACTCGATGAACAAGCTGTTGCAGGACCACTCGGTCAGCGCGCAGGCGCTGCTCGATGAGGTGCTGGTGCGGTTCCGGTCGGCGATGGAAGCCTTCGACCTGGCCAGGAGGGCCGCCCCCAACAGCGAGTACGCCTACATCACCCCGGTGCAGCTGACCCTAGAGGTCCTGGAGCGACTCGTCCGGGTGTCCGGACACGAGAGCCTGCCTGACCTAATCAACTCCAAGGAGGTAGCGAGCGAATGGGTGGCGGCGGAACTCGCCCAGGCTGAGGACCTGCTGGATCAGTACCGGTCGCTGCGCGCCAATCAGTACGGGCCGCCGGACAGCGACCACTTTCGTGGGTGCGAGGAGAAGATCAAGCAGCTATACAGCAACATCGACCACCTGATCACGCAGTGGCGCGCGCAGTTGGGCGACACCGAGGAGAAGGCGGCCATCGGGCGGGCGCTCGCCCGGGCGTACATCCGACAGGGCAACCGGGACTGGTCAAGTATGGACGAGAGCACCCTGCGGACAATCGCCGAGTGCCTGGACGCCGCAATCCGGGTACGTACCCCGTCCGAAGCGGAGCTGCGGAACTGGTTTCAGGCGTACCGGCGGCTCCCGGAGTACAACGAGCTGCGCGCGCTCGAACGGTTCAGTTCCATCGCGGAGGTGACGGACAGCCTGGAGGCAAGCTACTACCTCTACGTGCTGCACTTCATGCGGTGGCGACGAGGCGAAGAGTTCAACCAGGACCGCATTCGCGCCCACATGGACACCACAGACAAGCGTGCCCGCTACGCCAACCGACAATGGAGCTACGAGTGGGTCGGGCGGAGCCCGGACTGGTGCCCCTTGGCCCACTTCAGTGAGCTCGGCGAGTGGGCCAACGGCTTCTGGAACCACCCGCAGCCGTTAGACCGGGTGGCCGGCGTGATCCAAGAGATTGAGGGCCCGGAGCGGGGCTGGGTCCGCATCGGCGACGGCCGTCTGCGGGCGCTTTTCCGGCCGCGCGACAAGTTCCGGCGCGGCCGAGACGAGTACGCCTACGTCGACTTCTTCCTCGGTTTCAGCTATGAGGGCCTGCGGGCATGGGAGGTCGAGGTAGGCGGGCAGTGGGCGCCCCCAAAGACGCACCCGTCAGCCATCCCCGCCGCCCGGCGCAGACCGGAGAGCTCACCTACGTCCGTGGCACCGGCTCCTCGCGTTTCGGCGGTGAAGAGTCCGCCGGTGGCCCCCGCCGCGCCCGCGCCGGTGCGGCGGGCCATCCCGCAGAGGCTGCGCCCCGGTCCGATCCCCACGACAGCGGACCCTGCAGCGCTCATCGGCGGCCTGCTCGACGAGGCAAGTGGTGAGATGCGACTGATCGACCTCGGCGAGACGATCATCGCGCGGTTCGGCCAGCGCTGGTACGACGAGTTCAAGGCGGGCCGGAAGCTGCGCCCGGCCATCCAGGCGCTCGGGCTGCGCACGGAACAGGTGGCGGGCGACTGGATGGTGAGCCGGCAGGACCCCTGATCCGATGCACGGCCGGCCGCCACGAACCGACTCGCACGCGGTCACGCGCCCACCTCGCGCTGCACATGTGTCGTACATAGTCCGGAGGTAGGTGACCAACTCTGTCGTCCGCACACCTACAGGTAGGGGTCATCGACCGTCACCAGTTCGGTCGGCACCGACCGTTCGCGCTATGGCGCCCAGGTGGGCGAGCATCGCCTGGTTCGCGGCCCAGCCGTCGGGGAACTTGACGGGCACGTCGAGGTGCACCGACTCGGTCGACGGGTGGGCGTCCAGCAGCTCGCCGATGCCGGCCCGGGCCACCACGATGCAGGCGTGCCGGTGCCGGGACGCCAGCACGCAGAGCCGCCCCGACTCCAGGTGGAAGGCGGTGGCGTCCCGCCGCCCGGAGAGCGGGTGCAGCACGATCGTCACGTCGTACTCGCGGCCCTGGAGCCGGTTGGCGGTGTCGACGGTGATGCCCGCTGCGGCCTCGCCGAGGTGCGCGCGGATGGCCGCGACCTGGTCGCGGTGCGCGGCCCCGACGGCGATCCGGTCCGCGGTGACCGGCGTGCCCGACGGCGCGTGCTCGGAGACCGCGACCGCTCCCCGCTGCAACACCCGCAGCGCCAGCGCGGCGCACGCCGACGCCGCCTCCGCGTCGGTGCGCAGGGTATGCCGGGCCGGCAGCTCATGCAGCGCCCACCCGGTCGTCGCGGCAAGCTCCACCGCCGTGTCGAGAGCATCGCCCGGTCCGGCCTCGGTGAACGTCAGCGCTCGATCGCCGGGGCCGCTGCCGGCGCGGAACCCGGTGAACGGGTAGAAGGCCGCCGCGACCACCGGCGCCGCGGAGGCGGGCAGCCGCCACGACACGGGCAGGCGGTGTACCGGCAGCTCGGGGTTGTGGCGCAGCAGCACCGCCACCGCCGACTGCATCGGGTCCCAGGTCAGGCCGGTCCAGCGCGCGGTCTCGACGGTGGAGAACGGGTCGAGCTGCCCGGGATCGCCCACGAACAGCGCCCGCTCGAACCGCCCGGCCACGCGCAGCAGGGCGTCCGACCGCATCTGGTACGCCTCGTCGACGATCGCCCACGGCCAGGAGCCGTCGGTGACCGTGGCCCACTTGGCGGCCGTACCGACGATGACGGCCGGACCGCCGAGGTCGGCGATCTTGGCGGCGACCTTGACCGTTTCGTGGCCCTTCACCCGCTCGGAGGGCTGGTAGTCGGCGGCGGAGAGGCGGCCGATACGCAGCTCGGGAGCCTTACGGGCGAGGCGGTCGATGAGGTCGTCGACCTGCTCGTTGGTCTGCGCGATGATGATCAGCGGCTCGCCGGTGGTTGCCAGGTCGACGGCGGCGCGGACGACGAGGGTGGACTTGCCGGCGCCGGGCGGGGAGTCCACCACCACCCCGCGGTGGTTGCCGGAGCGCAGGTCGGCGAGTACGGCCGCGATCACCCGCTCCGCCTCGACGGCGGGCGGCAGCTCCAAACCGGCGAGCATCGACGTCACCTCCCGAAACGGCGTCCCCGGGACCCTACCTCCGGCCACCGTCACTCCCCGCGCCGCGCCGCCCGATCGGACTGCCAGCTTCGCAGCGCGTTCTTGACCCGCCGGTTCTCCTCCCGGGCGACCTCAAGCTGGCGGTTCCGCTCCCCCAGCTCGTAGGCGAGCCGGTGGAGTAGCAGGTCGACGTCGTCCACCCGGTAGCCGCGCCGGCCGCGCCCGGTCAGCGGCAACGACAGGCCCACGATCCGCTCCGGGGTGAGCCGACCGGTGAGGGCGTTGCGGCTCCGGTAAACGGTCATCGCCACGGGATCCGCTCCGGCAGGTGGATGCGCACGGCGGGCACCCCGGCGGCGAGTAGCCGCAGCCGTGACCCGGCCAGCATCGCCGGCGGCCCACACACGAACACGTCCTGGTCGGGACGCAGGTGGTCGAGGGCGACGGTGAGCGCGTCGCCCCGCTCCACCGGCTCGGCGAGGGGATCGTGGGAGAACGCCGGCACGATCCGCAGCCAGTCGTGGGCGCACTGGAGCTTGTCGAGGCTGACCGCGTCGTACAAATCGGCGACCGTGCGGGCCCCGACGACCAGGGTCACCCGCCGGCCGTCCGGGGCGGCGGCCACCTGCTCGACCAGGGCACGCAGCGGTGCCAGGCCGGTGCCGCCGGCCATCAGCAGCAGGTCCCGCTTGTCGCCCAGGTGCAACCCGGTATCCATGGGCGGGCCGAGGTGGAGCAGCTCGCCGGGGCGTACCTCCTGGACCAGGGTGGTGGAGACGGCGCCGCCGCCGACCGCGCGGACGTGCAGCTCGACCGTGCCGTCCGGGCGGGGCGCGTTCGCCGGGCAGTACCAGCGCCACCGGCCGGGCCGGCGCGGCGTGCACACCGGCACCGCCTGGCCGGGCCGGTGCGGCAGCCGCCGCCACGGCCGTACGGTGAGGATGGCGACGCCATCGGCGGGCCGGTCGTGATCGAGCACCTCGACCGGCCACCAGGCCGGGCCGTCCCCCATCCGCCCGGCGGCCCAATCGACCAGCCGCCACGCCCTCTTCCACCCTTTGCTGATGCCCAACGCCTTCTGAAGGGTGGCGGCGTGCGTCGGACGCAGGCCGTAACGACGGTACGCGCGGCCGAGCACAGCCAGCAGCGCCAACCGCCCAGCCGGGTCGTCGCCACCGGTCATGAGACGGTCCAGCGCGGCGTGGATCACGGGTGCCTCCCGCTCCGGCAGCAGGCCCGGACAGCGGTCCTCCACCGCCGACCAGAACTGGTCGGCGCTCGCGGCCGGGGTTGCGGCCGTCGGCTCACCACGCGTTTCCCACACCCGGGCCAGGTAGTTGACTGCCCGCCGGTGCTGCGCCTCGGACCAGCCCAGGCCGCCCCACCCGTCGAGCAGGGCTCCGCCGCTGGGCGCGGTGGTGAGCGACCGCGCCAGGAGAGCCATCGGCCGGTCGCGATCCACCCCGATCAGGTACGGAGAGAGCTCCACGTCGGCCGCCAGCAGGCTCAGCCAGTGGGCGACCGCCTCGCGTGCCTCCGGCTCGGTCACGCCATCTCACCCTCGCTGAGGCCGGCGGCGGCGAGGCTGGCGCGGCCACAGCGGGCCAGGCGGCACGGGTACGGGGCGCGCTCGCCGCGGCAGAGCAAGCCGTGCGGCCAGTTCTCCGGGACATGGGCACGGACCGCGCGTGCGGCGAGGACACGATCCTGGTCGGTGACCGGGGTGAGGGCGGGGAGATCGGCGAGTGCGGCGGACATGGGTGGGCGCCTCCGGCGTCGTGGTGCGTTGAGTGGCGCCGGGGCGGACGGGGACGGCCGTCGTCGTTCGGGTCGACGCGGCCGGAGCCCGGCACCCGCCCCGGGCCATGCATCCAGCCTCAGCAGAAAGCTGACCAGGAACTACAGCGTCCGAGAGGCCTCGGTGACGCAGAAATGAGGCGTCTCCGTACCCGCCTGATCGACGGACTGTCACTACAGTGGCGGCAGATGGAGGGAGATCGGGTCGTGGCCGTGAAGCGACATCGGCTCTGCCAGCGGCGTAAAGCCCTCGGGTACAGCCAGGAGCGCCTGGCCGAGATTCTCGGCGTGGAGCGGTCGACGGTGGTCCGCTGGGAGAACGCCGAGACGGATCCTCAGCCCTGGCATCGAAACCGCATCGCCTCCGCGTTGGGAGTTACGCTCGAACAACTCGACGACATGCTCGTCGACGTGTCGGTGGCAACATATCGAGGGCAGGCCATGGGAGATGAGACCCGTAATCCCGCTTCTGGCGCTGCCCGGCCTGAGCTGCTGAACGGTCTTCGAGCCTTCCTCACCAACTACCTCCCAGCACCCGCTGGGCCAGTTCAATCGCTCGTGGAGGTGCGGCGAAGCGTTGGCCGAGTGCACAACCTCTACCAGCGGGCGAGCTACACATCCGCCGCCCGCTTACTGCCGGACGTGCTCAGTCAAGCGGACCTCTCCAGCAAGTCCACCGGGATGCATCGCAGCAATGCTTTTCGGCTGCTCGCCGCGGCATACATCGCGGCGTCAAAGCTGGCCGCCAAGGTGGGTGACGGCGAAACAGGTCTACTGACTGCCGACCGGGCTGCTACGGCGGCGCGGCTCGCCGACGACCAAGCGCTTGCGGCCGTTGCGGCTTACCAGGCGGCCTGCGGTCTCATGCGGCTGCCCGGACGAGCAACCGAAGCTGAGCAGGTCGTGCGGACCAGCATCGCTCGGCTGACAACCACTGCCCCTGCAAAGGATGTCGACCTGCTCTCCGCTCAGGGCGCATTGCTGCTTCTTGCTGCCGTGATGACGGCCGGACAGGGCAACCCGAAGGAAGCAGGTCAGTTCCTGGCGCAGGCCGAAGGGCTGGCAACGACGCTGGGCTCTGACCGCAACCGGTTGTGGACAGGCTTCGGCCCGACGAACGTCGTTATCCACGCGGTCTCCGCTGCGGTTCGGGCGGGCAACGCGGACCGGGCGCTGGAGATCGGAGCGCGGCTCGACACCTCGCGGCTCCCGACGGCGTTGGTTGGCCGGAGGGCACAGGTGCACGTCGACCTGGCGGCAGCGACGATGAGGTCGGGCGGCGACAAATCGGTATCGGTGCTGCACCTGCTCGAAGCCGAGCGGATAGCCGCCGAGATGGTCCACGCCAACGTCCAAGCACGCACGCTCCTGCTCGACCTCTTGGCAAAGGAGCGACGAGCGGCGACGCCGGGGCTGCGGCCACTGGCCGAGCGGGCCGGGCTGCTGGCATGACTCGCCGAGGGGTGCTGGCCCTCGTCGTCTGCGCCGCTCCTCCTGTGCTGCGCATCGGTGAGCTGATCGAGCTGCTACAGGAAGACGGGTGGACTGTCTGCCTCACCGCTACTCCGACCGCTGCAACCTGGATCGACCGGGAAGTTCTGGAGCGGCAGACCGGCTATCCGGTCCGGGTCGAGTGGCGGATGCCCGGCGACCCGGAGCCGCATCCTCTGGCGACCGCCGTTGCCGTCCTACCAGCCACGTTCAACGTCATCAACAAGTGGGCTCAAGGGATCAACGACACGCTCGCGCTCGGCATCCTCAACGAAGCGCTTGGCGCTGACATCCCGGTCTACGCGTTCCCGAACGTCAAGGCACAGCTTGCCGCCCACCCGAGTTACGCCCGGCACCTCCGGCTACTCCGGAAGACGGGCGTCATCGTGACGCCACTGCACGCCGAGCTCAACTGGCCGGGGGTCGCGGAGCGGCTCCATGCCCCCGCGCAGCGGGCGTTTGGCATTTCAAGATTGCTGGACGGCTGATCTCTGTCGGGCAGCGAGTCGGCTTGGCTGACCTATCCGGTATGCCGCTGGGCCTCGCAGCGCACTTAGCCACCTCGGTCAGACAACAATCTCTCGTCGCACCAGAGACGGTGGCGGAGGTGCGGGCTGTCCTCCTCCCTGAGGGTGGCCACAGGATGGAGCTGTTCACCTGCCGGTGAAGGTGGCACTATGTGATCATGAAACGAGGCATCCTCCGAACGCATGACATCCTTCGCTACGCGCGCGATGCCAACCCAGTTGAGGAGATGCTGGACGGCTACCTCAACTACTACTTCGTGATGTCGTCCCCAGACAGCAGTCTCCCCCGCATCATGCTGGAGAGAGGAATCAACGCCCCGGCAAACGTCCACGGCCCCGACGGTGTGCGACGCCCGGTCGTTGCCCTTCGATCCAGTCCCTGGAAGGCTGGGCACGCGACTAATCCTTGGCACGACGAGTTCGACCTGGACGACGGCCACGTTCGCTACTACGGGGACCACAAGGTGGACACCCCCGGCTCTCCCGGTGCCACCGCCGGCAACAAGGCCCTGCTCGAGGCGTGGCACCTCTACGCAGGCAACAGTATTGAGGAACGGTTACTCGCCCCGCCGCTCTTGCTGTTCCGCTCGAAAACCGTGGAACGGCACGGGCAGACTCTGGTGAAAGGCCACGTCGAGTTCTGCGGTGTCGGAATCATCGAGCGTCTCGAGCACGTCGTACAGCAGGACACGTCGACTGGCAGCAGCTTCCCGAACCTTGCGCTGGAGATCGCAGTCATTGACGCGTCCGACCACGAGGGCGCGATCGACATGCGGTGGATCGACGATCGGCGCAATCCCGCTCTGGACGCCCTTCAAGCGAATCGGCATGCCCCGCTCCCGTGGAGTCGCTGGGTCAGGGAGGGTCGGCGAGCACTTCCGCAGGTCCGACGCTCCGTCATCCCCCCAACCCGAACAGGCGCCTGATAGGACCGGCATTAACGATAAGGTGCTTCTCTCGGCAGGCGCGTGATTGTCTCGGTCGTCAGCGCAGAACACAAGTCTCGGACCTGCTGGTCGCTGAGAGATCGAACGTCGAGGAATGCCAGGTATCGCAGTAACCGGAGCGTGACGTCGCGAATCACTCTTCTCCGTGGAGCATCCCCAGAAAACTCTGTGACGGCGCGCGCGGTCTCACGTACGAGGCGTGGGTCGCCGCCGATGCTGCGGCGCTCCAGAAGCTGGTTGAGATCGCTCTCAGTGAGGGCGGCGAGGATCTGCTCATGGCCGGCGAAGACCACTGCCTGCCACCACAGCCGTGCCCACGTGTGCCTGGTCAGATCGGTAGCCACCCACCTTTCCCTGTTGTCCGGGCCGAAGCGCCACTTGGTCACGTGCGGAAGGGCGACGAGAGAAATGAAGGACCACACATCCCGGTTGCCCGCTTCGGCCCAGGACAGATCCATGTGGCTGCGAATCAGCCCGGCAGCATCCCGGTCGAAGGCGATTCGCGCATCCGGGCCGGCCGACTCGGGAAAGCCGTACTTCTCGGCGAGCATCGACACGGCATCGATCAGCTCCCGTACCCGCTTCACGGACACGCGACCGCCGACAGGGGCCCAGGTCTGGTCCGGATGGTTCTCACACGGAACAGGAGCCCTCCCTTCACCGAGCTGGACATACATCGCCGCACTTACGACCGCCGGAAGATGCGGCCACAGTTCGCTCACTGGAAGATCCGCCCCCTTCCGAGATGCCTGATCGCGCCTGAGATCTGGGTCCTAAAGTCGGCCAGTTCGACTGGCGGCGGTGGAGCAGCAGCTGGCAGCGGCGAAGCCGCTACGGTTCTCGCGAGGACATCGCCGACGGTGTCCGGTGGCCATTCCTCGCGTTCGGCAAGCTCGTCACGAAGATGCAGCGCAAGCTCCAGCAGCAGCGCGGCAACACCCGCCTGTAGTTCGTCGAGCAGAACCTGTTGCCTCTTGTCCTTGGCGCCACGGGCGACGGCTGCACTCAACTCGCGGTCACGCTTGTTAATGAGCACGCGGAACGTTCCGTAGAACGGAGCGGTGAGCTCTGTGCTGGTCTCGAGGTGCCAGCTGGCAGTCGGCGAGAGGCGCGTGTGCGAGAAGTCGATCTCATGCACAGGGAACATGGAGGACACGTTCTCCAGCACTACTCGCTGGACGTGTTCGGCAAGCACGGAGCCGGGAACGGCGGCCACCCCGACCGCTGACCTGGCCGGGGGGCGAACCAGGCTGACAGTAGTGCGGAGCGTCAGGATCCCGGACAAGCGCTCCCCGACGAGGATCGTGTCGGCGACGGCAGCGCCACTCGGATCGAACCGCACCGGAGACGAGGCCTGCGTCATGTCGGTCGTGGAACTGGTCCACGAGACGGTCAGCGCAAGGTCCTCGAGCCCCACTCCCGTCTCCTGGAAGAACCTTCCTGCGTCAATCTGCACTCGCCGCGCGACACGCAGGTCCGTGCACGGATCCCAGCCGTCGACCGCGTCGGGCAAGGGGGACCACTCTTGTGCGTCGAGCAACATCCATGGTTGCCACACGACAGTGCCGGGTTGCGGTACGAGATAGGGACGGACGTCAGCCGGCATTGGACGTCACCTGGCTCACTCTGAACCGTACGACGGCGTCGGGCACGTGCGTGGCATAGACGTACCAGTCCGATTCCTCACCGGCGGGTACATCGATGCTCCTTCCCTGCACGACGACATTCCCGGAAACGGACTGCCATTGCATGACCTGCGGCAGCGCGGCACCCAACGGGGGCTCACTCTCCCGGCCGCCCCCTTCCACGACGACCTCGACGTCCGCGGACACGATCCTCGCGCTGACATCCGCAGGCACCTTGACGGAAGCGACGAGGTACGGATGTCCGTGATGAATCTGCAGAGACGGTGCGCTGGTCACGCGAGGCTTCCCCCCTCGCCGCGGCGTCGAACCACCGCCCGAGCCGCCGCCCGCCATCGGACCTGCCCCTCCACCACCCGAAGAACTACCCCTTCCGCCAGACCCATCGGAGTCCTGGCCAGCGCGGATAGGAGCGGGAACAATTCCAGCGAGCAGAGCTGACAGTTCTCCCAGGCCCTGCCCGCCTGAGCCACCCGCCTGGGCTTCGAAGCCGAGTTTCTCGTCCAACTGCTTCTGCACGAAGGTGCGCGCTCCGAGCACAACGCCTCGCGCGGACCCGCTCAGTCCCTTGGCGACCCAGTCATCGTGTGTGGGCGGCTCTGCGGACGCGAAGAGTGCATCGGCGTCCTCGGAAGCCTTGAACACACCACCGTAGGACAGGCGTGTGTCAGGGTGGAGCGGACCTGGCAGGTAATCCACGACGAGTTCAGCAACACGCATCCGGGCGACGTGGTGGGACGGTCCCTCGAAGGGCTTCGCCGCCCCGATCAGAAGGCGGGTGTCTCCCCCGTCGGCGGCTCCCAGGGCCAACGCCAGCGAGCCCGCGGTTCTCGGCGGGACGGTACGCGAGTACGAGACGCCCTTACCCGCCCGAACGTCATGCAGCGCCTCGACGAAGGGTGCCAGCTCGTCGAAGCTGTCAGGTTCGGGGACAGGAACTCGTGAGCTGTCGACGCCCACGACGAAGCGCATGTAGCGCCCGCGCTCGTCCGGAATCATCTTCGGCCACAGGTTCCACAGAATCGAGGAGGCAATGAAGGTTGCGGCCTCCGCGGGCGTGCGCTCCCGTGAGTACGACTCCGACCCGGTGGAGCCCAAGTCGGCGGCGAGAACCACGATGTCGGTGCCGGTGCGGCCGTCGGCGAATCCCGGTAGGCCCAGGGCCCTCGCTACTGAATCCGCCTGCTCGGCCAGGACCGGGTCCGGTACGTCGTCCGCCGCCACCTGCCCCCACCAGTGCCGGCCGGTGAACCGCCGGTCGCCCAGGTACCAGCTGTGTCCGAGCGCGGCCCCCATCAGCCGCCGACCAGCCGGGCCGCCCGCGGCCGTGTTGGTGTCGACCAGGATCGCGCCGACCCGACTGAGTCGGTAGAAGATCCCTTTCCCGAAGCCGTACGTGCCACCGCCGAACTGATGATCGCTCGGTTCCCCGACGTTTCGGAGGAACTGCACGAAGTCCGGTGTCTCCTGGTCGCGCGCCCGCTCACCGGCACGGAGCGGACCGCCCAGGCCGACGGTGTTCCGGTCGGAGACGACCAGCACGACGGCCTCGGGCCGCAGAGCCTTGTCGAGGTCGACGTTCGAATCGCTCGGTGGCCCCGGCAACAGCAGTTGGCGCCAGGTGTCGACGTTCTCGCCCAGCACACGAACGTCGACACTGAAGTCCACCACGCTGTCCGGCAAATGGGCGTCCCAACTGTTCTGCGCCGCCTCTCGCACCAGGACGGTGAGCGGGTCGAGCGCAGGGCGGCCCAACTGCTTGACGATGCCTTCCGCGGCGGCCGATCCTTCCGGCGCGAACGGCTGTGACCACCAGCGGACGCTCAACGAACGGCCTCCTCGGCGATCTCGGCCAGCGATGCCCCGGCACTGAACGGCAGCAACGCGGCGAGGCCGACCTGATAGCTCAGGTCTCCGACGCCGTGCGGAAGAGCGCCGGCGACGAGGGACGAGGAGACGACGCGAGGTGTGCCAACGCCTACCACGAGCCTGAGCACTTCCTCGATCGCGAACGTGTCGAGGTCGGGTCGATCGGGCTGTTCGGACCACCCTGCCGCCGACAGGCGTGTACGGAGGCCGGCCCGTGACGCTACGGCGCCGCGGAGATGGTCGACGAGGTCGCTCACACTCCGCCCGTCGGGGTCTTCCACCACTCGCAGTAGGACAAGGTCCAACGGACGGTCGTCATGGGTGTTCAACTGCTCCAGTCCGTGTACGACGATCCCGTCGCTCGCGGCGCTCAGACCCTTTACCTCAAGACACCGGGCGGTTGCCTCGAAGTCGTGCGGCTCGTTGAGCGGGCCCCGCCATGCTTCCACCGGGAACCCGGGATCCGCTTCGACGAGGGAGGAGAGCACGGCGAGCTCCGCGAACAGCCCCAGCTTGGCCTGACGCGACAGGCCACGGAGGAGCCGGCTCCGGAAAAGTCTCCGCCAGCGTGTCACCGCCGCGATCGCGGCCGACGCAGGCCGCTCGGCGTCCGACACGGCCTCCAGCACGTCCGTCACGATTTCGTCGAACTCGGGGAAGAGGTCGGACTCGCCGCACGACACGTCGACGTAGGTCACGGCAGGACCCCCGAAGCTGAGCTTGCGAATTGCCATTCCGAGCACCGCCGGTTTGGTGTCGACGGACACGGCCTCGTCGCCCGCAGGAACGAGAAGGTGACGGGTGCCCGCGCCGTCCAGCGCCACGCGGCACGGGTCCGCACCGCTCACGACCTCGAGCGGGAAGGATGCCAGCTCCTTCGCGCGCGGCGGCACCAGAACCGCCCACGCCCGCTCGAGCGTGGTCGGTTCGATCTCCGTCACGTCATCTCCTCAGTGTCGACGTCGAGCGCCTCGTCGACGTTTTCGCTTTCGACGTCGGTGAGGTCCACGGCGACGTGGGTGGCCTGGATGCTCTTCGTCCGGACGTCTCCCGGGAAGGTGATGCCCATGCCGACCACCGGCTCCGCCGCGCCGAGCGCGGTACGCAGCGAGGGCTTCCCGTCGGCGCTCTGCTTCGGATTCACGGGCTCGCTCGTCGGCTCGATCAGATAGAGGACGATCAGGCCTCGGTCTCGACAGACCGGGTCGTTGTTGCGGAGCGCAACCAGTTCGGTCTCGCTCTTCGCCCGCGCTTCCGCTGGTGTCAGACCGAGATCGAGCGCTCGGTCCTGTTTGCTCATTAGCGTCTTGATGTCGGCACGCTCAGCCTGACCGTCGTTCAGCCGGGACCGGATCGAGTACGTGATGTCCAGGCCGCCCAGCGTCGTCTCTGGCCCCTCGCCGATGACGACGGCGACCGACCACGTGGCCAGACTCGGCGGGTCGCTCGTGAGCTGTCGGTCGATGTACCTGACCATCAGGTCCGGGTCCAAGTCCGGCGAGTCCTCGTGCACCTGATAACGCGAGAGGAAGGTCTTCACGAGCGACACGGGGACGTCTCGGATCAGCTGGGCGCCCTTCACATTCTCGTCGAGCCGACCGCGCAGGACCGCCTCCTGAACGAAGCCCTCCGCGGCCTGGCGGTTGCTCTCAAGCCAGTCGGCGTCCCTGTGCCGGAAGTACCGCGTCTGCAGTCGACGTCCGGCGTACGAGATGAAAGCCGGCTGGGCGGCACCCATCTTGGCCGTGATCCGCAGAGCCGGGTGCGTGCGGATCCTGACCGCCACCTGGGTCGGCGTCAGGTTCTCCCGCTGGTAGCGGTCGATGTCGTCACGCATCTCGTGTTCGACAGTCGCCAGGTGTCGGAACGCCGCTGCGAGACTCGGCGTCATCCAGATTCGGGGCAGGTCCTCGAACCCCGTGCGGTACCCGAACCAGCGGCCCATCTGGAGCAGGGTGTCGTACGCCGTCGCTCCCCTGACGAAGAAGCTGACGACGAGCCCTTCCAGGGTCAACCCTCGGGAAAGGGTGTTGCCGCCCACGGCGATTGCCACCACCGAGGGCTCTGAGTAGTCGAGCCGGTCCTGACTCCGGTAGTTGTCGAGAACCACTCGTGTCGAGGCGATGACGTCGCCCAGGTGCGGCAGCACTTCGTCGAACGAGTTCTGCTTCCGGTCGAAGTCCTCGCCCGGCACTCGTGACGACTCCTTCTCCCACAGATTTCGCCAATCGTCAAGGACCTCGGGCCGGCCGGAGGCCAGTCCGGCCCTGGCCTTTCGTTGGAGCGCCTCGAGGGGCGCCTGATAGCTCTCGTGGACCGCGATCTTGACGGACGTGTGGATGAGCATGGTGCTGTGGCCGTTGTCGCCCCGGGCCCGGCGAGCGGCCGTGGCCAGCCAGAACCAGTGAACGGCCGTCACCAGCTCTTCGATCATGGTGGGGGTGAACCCGTCCGCAGGCTCCTTGCTGCCCGGACGCAACAGGGGGACGTCCTCCTCGGCCACGAGACGGACCATGTCGTAGCCGTCCGGCGGACCCTGCTCGTCAGCCGCTTCCCATTCGACGGCATCCCGACCGAAGATCTTTTCGGGCCCGAAATAGCCGTCTGGACGTGGCAGATTGAGGATGAAGGACTTCGGATACAGGTCGTCCTGGGCGGGATCCACGAAGACATTGGCGAAGGGCGTTGCGGTGTACCCGACGTAGGTGCACCGCGGCATGAGGCTCAACAGCCTGCGGATGAGCGGGTTGATGCGTCCGGTGGCCACCGAGGCCTGATCGGCCTCGTCATCGATGATCAATACCGGCGCGGACTCGAGGGCCTTTCTTCCGTTGGGCGTGTCGAGCCACTTGATGAGCTTGCCGAGGACGGCGGCATTCTTCTTGACGACAGCTAGAACCGTCTTCTCCGGGCTAAGAGCGGCCGACGCGTCGTGCGACGGCCTTACGAAGTCTCGCGACTCCTCCGTCAGCGTCACCCAACGATCCGGGTTTAGGTCCTTCAGATACTGATCCAGACGCACCTGAGTCTGCCGACGCAGCCCATTGTGGATGCCGGAGAGAACGATGACCAGGCGGTACTGCACGTCCGCCAATTTCGCCACGACGGCGGTAAAGTTCGTGGTCTTGCCGCTCTGCACGTAGCCGACCACGAGACCCTTCGAGTCCCACTTGGGGCGCTCCGGCCGGGGCGTGTGGGCCACGACCGTGCTGGACGAATGGTCCACGGAAAGAATCCGTTCAGCCGGCCATCCCTCGGCCTCGAAGCGATCCTTCAACGCAAGCCAATAGCGGTCGGCATCTCCGGGACCGCTGTACCAGTCGTCCGATCCGGCCGTGATGATCGGCGGGCCGCCGGCCTGCACCTTCGCCTTGTCGGCCTCGAACTGCCGTCGAAACTTGTCGACGTCACCTTCCGGCAACGACTCGGAAAAGCTGAGCACCGCGGCCTCGACGCCGTTGCGCCTGGCCCAGTCCGCGAAGACGGTGTACAGGCCCAAGATCCACCACCTTTTAGTATCCCCACGCAGGAACTTAGCGGAGGAGGAGCCGAAGAAACACCCCGGCGACCAGAGCTTAGATCGCCCCACTACCGTGGGGTTGTGCCCGACGGACCCGTGCCGAGCTCAGCTGGCGTCAGTGGTCGCATGCAACGACAGCGCCGGAAGGACACCGAACCTGAGCTGGCGATCCGTCGCGCCCTGCACCGCGCAGGGGTTCGGTACCGGATCGGCGTGCCGGTCACGGGCTTGCGTCGGCGCACGATCGACATCGCCTTCACCGGGATCAAGTTGGCCGTGTTCGTCGACGGTTGCTTCTGGCACGGCTGTCCGCAGCACGCGACCTGGCCAAGGGCCAACGCGGCCTGGTGGGAGGCCAAGATCTTGAAGAATCGCGAGCGGGATCGCGAGACCACTCGCCAGCTCGAGGACCAGGGCTGGACCGTGATACGGATCTGGGAGCACGAGCCGGCGGAAGATGCCGCAGATCGCATCCTCGGTGTGGTGAGGGGCATGCGGGCGTCAGGCACTCCGCCGCCCGATGCTGCCATCGGGAGCAACACCCGGGACATCACGTAACAGGGATTCGACTACCTGGTCAACCCGACCTTCTATACATCCATATCAATGTTTGTCCCGGGTCGACCGAAACCCCTCGACCCTGCCAGTCACCCGCGATGCCCGTCGTCTCGACTATTGCCGCACCAGACGGTGGGTCAGGAACGGGCTGGGCGTTCCGTGCCAGAAGACAGCCAGCTCATCACGAGCGCGCGTCGCCGCCACGAAGAGCATCGACCGGTAGCGTTGGCGCTCCCGCTGATAGCGCTTGGGATCGCCGTCCCGCAACGAGTTGATCATCTGATGCGGCACGAGTCCGTCGCTGACCCCAGCGATGATCATCCGCAGATACTCCAGGCCCTTGAACCGGTGCATGGTGCCGATGTGCACGCCGTCCGGCCTGAGCGGCCCGTCAGTCCCGATCTCCACCACGTCCACGCCGTCGGCCCGCAGACGTGCAGCGATGTCGGCGGCGAGCTCTCGGGTCGGCAGGCAGACTGCCACAGAACCGCCGCGCATATCTCGCCATGCTTGGACGTGGACGGCGACGAGATCCTTCTCCTGCTCCCACGTCGAGGCGCCGTGGAATGTCGGCTTGCCGCCGCGCAGCAGGGACCGGTATCCGGCAAGGGTGTCCTTGCCGCCGTCGAGGTCGTCATACACCTCGCCGCTCAACAGCTCCAGTGCGGTGGCGAGGATCTGCCGCGTCGTGCGGTAGCTCAGGGTCAGCCGGTGCGAGCGGCCGCGAATGTTGATGCCGAGGTTCGACAGCATGACGTGGTTGTCGTAGATGCGCTGATGGGTGTCCCCGACCAGGAAGATGTCGTCAGGTCCTTCGGGCACCATGGCGCGCAGCATCTTCCAGTGCGCGAAGCTCAGATCCTGAGCCTCGTCGACGACGACGTGCTGATATCGGTGACGTGGTGGTGTGCCAGTCCCGCGATTCGCTTCCAGACGAGCCGCGTGCGCTGCGACCTGGCGCCAGGTCCAGACCATCCGATCGTCCAACCAGCTGGTGAACCGCTCGGTGAGGTTCCAGATCTCGCCGCGCGCCTCGCGGCTGAGGGGTCTGCCGCGTCCGGGACGGCGGGCCTTGAAGTAGTCCGCCGGGGAGTCGATCATTTGCCCAAGGATGATCTGAGCCCATTCGGCGGCCAGGAACTCCGCACTCCACCTGACCTCGCCGAGCTCAGAGAGGAACGACTGCCAATACTCGATGATTCGGTACTCGTCGACCAACTCTTTGCCGGCGCCGCCGCCTGCTTCTCGTGCGAGCCTCATGGCGAGCCGATCAATGTTGACGACGTCGACGCGGCGCAGCAGCTCCTGCCCGCCGAGAGCGAGGAGGCGAGTGCGCAGATCTGCAGCGAGGTTTCGATTGAACGTCGTCAACAGAATGCGGCTGTCGTCGCCCGGATCGAGGGCGGCGGCCAGATGTGCCACCCGGTGCAGTGCGACGATCGTCTTGCCCGTGCCGGGACCGCCGCTGACACGGGTGGCACCGGTAGTGCTCTTCTCCACCAGCTTGCGCTGAGTCGGGTGCAGGAAGATCTGCCAGCGCTCGAACGACTCGCCCAGCATCGCCTGCAGAACCTCGTCGTCGGACGTGGCCTGGGTCCCCGGGCGGATGACGGCGGCCGCCAGGTCCTCGGGGTCGATGACATCGTCTGCCCGCACCGGTTCGGTGACCTGTTCACGGACCTGCTTGACAGTTTTGCCGTCGTAGAGGGCCAGCAGAACGT
This sequence comes from Micromonospora sp. CPCC 205739, assembly GCF_036906795.1. Lineage (NCBI taxonomy): Bacteria > Bacillati > Actinomycetota > Actinomycetes > Micromonosporales > Micromonosporaceae > Micromonospora > Micromonospora sp. CPCC 205739. The sequence continues at coordinate 432,949 of NZ_JBAKHS010000003.1, forward strand.
CAACTGTCAGTTGCGGCGCGTGATCGATGAGCGTGAGGAGCTCGTCTTCCGTGGTCAGCGCGCGAATGTGAGGCAGCAACGGCTCCGCCACTCCAAGCGCCATCAGGACGTCGTCGTCGTAGCCGGCGAAAAGCGGCGCCGCCTCCGGGGGAACCATCCGCCCGAGGACGCGGTCATCCACGGGTTCGAGGTCGATGACTTCCAGCCCACCGGTGACGCGGTTGACCCTGTAGGCGTAGCGGGACAGGTCGTCGTACACCTCCCCCCGGTGCTTGACGTCGATGAGCAGGTACTCGCGCTCGGCGATGTGCAGCAGGACAGCGCGCAGCTCGGCGTTCACCCGCGCGGACCACAGCTTCTCGCCGCCCTTGAGCTGTTTGAGCCGTAGTCCCGCACTGTGCGGGTTGGTGCGGAACTTGTGTTGGAACTCGTAGACGGCGCCCTTGTCAGCTCGCGTGAGCTTCATGATCTCTTTCTCGGCGCTCATAAGAACAAGCAGCCGCGCCCCTGCGTTCACCGATCTTCCTCCCCGCGAGCTGTCGTGATCGAGTGTGCCACCCGCCGCCTGCTTGGTCCGTCGGCGATGCCGTGGGCAGGCCGGACAGGATCAGATGGAGTTCAGCGCCGTGTTCAGCGGCGGAACCGGCGGCGCTGAACAGCCACAAAGTTGTGCACTTGACGCATGGATTCGAAGCTGCGACGTACGGCTGCGTTGAGGGCGAGGCCGGTCAGCGAGCCGATTGGTGGGTGTGGCACCGTATCCACCGTCCTTGGACCAGGCGTCGGCTGACGTCGGCGAGGCGATGCGGTTGATGGAGACGCAGCAACTCGGACGCCGGTCATCACGGGCAGGGAGGGGAGCGGATGCTGTCGACTGGTAGAGGTGCGGTCGGTACCGGAGCGGAAGCCCCAGCTGAACATGGTCTGCTGGGTTCGATGCCGGCATTTGCCCCGAGGAGAGCTCGGCCGCGGCTGTGCCGACGGGTGGCGCGCCGCGCCGCAATGTCCGGGCCGGTCCTTAGGATGGCCGCGTGACTTCAGCGCTGTCAATGATTGATCTGTTCGCGGGCTGTGGCGGCATGACGGCCGGGTTCAGGGACGAGGGGTTCGAGTCCAAGCTCGCCGTCGAGTGGAACCTGCACGCCGCCGCCACCTACGCGGCCAACTTCGGTGAAGCTCACACGATCTGCGGTGACATCGCGGAGGTCACTGAAGACCGGATCCCCGAGGTGGACGTGGTGATCGGCGGGCCGCCGTGCCAAGGCTTCTCCAATCTCGGCAGCAAGGATGTGGACGACCCGCGTAACAAGCTGTGGAAGGAATACCTACGGTTCGTGGTCACGGCCCGACCGAAGGTGTTCGTGATCGAGAACGTCGAGCGTTTCCGCAAGAGCAGTGAGTTCCAGCTGCTCCTCGACGAGGCCGACCACGGCATGATTAAGGACTATGAGCTCAGCCACGGGGTCCTGCTCGCGGCGGACTACGGTGTGGCGCAGCGGCGGCCTCGGACGATCGTGATCGGCTCCCGGATCGGCCGCATCCCACTTCCCGGTCCGACGCATGCAAAGGTCGCTGGGCTCGGCCAAGATCAGTGGCGCACGGTGCGGGACAGGATCTTCGGACTTCCTGAACGGCCCGACACCACCGACCTGCCGAAAGCCACCACGAGGTTCTTCGGGCAGGACATACCCGGCACCTTCAAGGGGCTTGACCTGCACTTCGGCCGGCAGCCTCGGGAGTTCTCCCTCCAGCGGTACGACTGCGTGCCGCCCGGTGGCGGTCGCTTCGATCTCCCCGACGAACTGTTGCCCCAGTGCTGGCGAAACAAGCCGACCGGCACTACCGACGTCATGGGCCGCATGCGATGGGACGCCCCCTCGCTCACCATCCGCACGGAGTTCTTCAAACCGGAGAAGGGCCAGTACCTGCATCCGCAATGGGACGAGGAGGGAAGGCACCGCGTAAACCGGGTGATCACGCACTACGAGGCAGCACTGCTGCAGGACTTCCCCGAGGACTACCAGTGGTGCGGTAGCAAGATCGAGATAGCGAAGCAGATCGGCAACGCCGTCCCCGTCGGCCTCGCACGATCGATCGCCCACCACCTCGCCGGCCATTTGTCGTAGTAGGCCGAACCTCCCGGCCTTTCTCCCACGAGGAGCACCTGGTCGAGGTTCGGTGGCCCGACCGTTCGGCGCAACCTCCCTAAACGGTTGGGTTTAGGATTCGGAAGGTTGCGCCGAACGGTTCGGGGACTGGCGGCAGATTGCTTGAACTGACGCCGGGCCGCGTTTGCCCCCAACCGCGTCCGGCTGTCTGCCACCACGGACTCCTCAGACGATCAGCCTGGCAAGTCCTCGATTCGGGCCAGGCGATAGAAGCCCGGGGGAATGCTCGGATCGTCGTCTCTCGACTGGATCAGCCAGCCCTCCCTGACAAGTGCACGAAGGTCGTCGCGCCAGGTGGGCACGCCCGCCACGCGTTCCAGCTGCGAGGCGGCAACCGGCCACGGGCTCAGGTGAAGCAGGTACTCGATGAGCCGCTCCCTGGGCTTGGCCCCCTTGATGCCGGAGATCAGTTCGTCGCTCAGCGCGACCGTCTCGTCCAAGTGATCGTCGCTTAAGCGATACGGAGCCTCCTGGCCGGCGCCAAGACAGTCGATCGCCCAGCCCATTGCCCTCAGTTCGCGGACCCGCCGGGCCCACTCCCGGATCCCCGAGACTCCCTCCAGCTCGTGCGCCGGCACCGTCTCACCCACGTGCTGTCGCAGATAGGCCAGCAGCGCCGTGCGGGCGCCGCCGAGAAGATCCTGGCGGATCTCGGCGGACGCTTCGCGCACGCCTGCGAGCAGATCGCCGAGTTTGGCGGCGGTCTCGAGCCATCTGATGGCGGTCAAATCCGTGCGCGGGGTGTTCCGTACCAGTCGAAGGGCCTCCTCCAGCCTCTGCTCAAGGTCGTCCAGGTGGTGGCCGGGCGTATCAGTCAATGTCATCGTCTTTCTCGTTCTCGTCCTGGGTCTTAGGAAGGGCTGAAGAAGCCCAACTGGGGCTGCTCAGGCCAGCCGATGAGAAGTCCACGGTCGAGTAACGTGTTGTTGAGTTCGCAGCTCGTCTCAGGCAGCAGGCAGCAGACGTGGCATGCGGCGAGGTTGAGGCCATCCGATCCGCCGGCCCCGGACTCCATGCACAAGGGGTCCGCCGAACACCACGTCGCCCTTTTCAGCGCCGAGGTCAGCGTCCGACGGAGCCGTTCGGGCTCGCCTTGGCGGACGATGCCACCCAGGCTTCCCGCGGAGTCGCTGGTCGCCGTGTAGATGAGCAGGCCGGCCATACCTTCTCCGGTGTAGAGGCGTTCGCGCATAGCCGAGGCGGAGTATCCGGAGTCAAGACTCCACTCATTGATGAGCAGGTGGGCGAGTGTGTGGATCAGAATCGAGCGGGCGCTCACCCGAGAGGGTGCCGCCGGGCGTCCTGACGCCTCGGCACGTCGGGCGAGCAGTTTCTCGTCGTTGCGGTTGATCTGCTTGACGCGTACGCCCACCTCCGGCTGAGACTCCCAGGCACGCAGCCTTTCGTCCGACAGCCGGACGAACACACCCTCGCCCGCCACCTCCATGGCGGGCAACCAGTCGAGTTCACTCGTAGACAGCGGGGCCCTTCGGGTGGCCGCATCGGCTGCGCTCGGGGGCTCGACCCGGGTGAAGGACTGCAGCACCCGTACCTCGCGCAGTCGTGTCACCAACATGACCTGACCGATCTCGGGGAAGGGCACGTCACCGTCGATGGGCCGGCACTCGAAGTCGTCCCCCTCGTCGACCTCGTTGGTATTGGTAGGAGCACAGAGCTGCTCGTACTCTTCCGTCTTGAGGTCCAAGTCGAGATCGGCTTCGTCGGATGGTTCAGGGGCCTCGATCTTCTCGCGTCGCCGCACCGCCTCAATGATGTGCTGGGCGGTGACATTGCCGCTGATCAAATTGGCATTCTTGGCCTGGCGCTCGATGACGTCGTCGCTCTCGCCCCGCCACATGGCGTAGTGGAGATCGATCAGCTTCTGCACCTTCGTGGACCATGGCGGAATGGCCAGGGAGGACCGCACCACGCCGAACCAGGCGGCCGACGAACCTCGCTGCATCGTTCGAGGGGCCTTGGTGCAGCTGGCCACCCCTTGGTCACCGCGCAACCAGGGACGTCCGCCGGAGCATCGGATGTGCAACCTGCGCAGCTCGTTTCGCCGAAACGCACCCTGCATCGACGCCTTCCGGCCGCAGCCGCAGACGATCTCGATCGATCGCAGCGACGCCGTCCGGCCCGTGGTGATCATCCGAAGGTCCTTCTTGCAGGGATCGACGTCCTGTGCGCCGCGGTGCACCCACGCCCAGTACGGGAAATCGCCCAGATGGCCGTCCTCGCAGGCCAGCACAAATCGGGAGGGGATCAGCGAGCCGCCGCAGGCGCAGGTGGAACCCTTGCCGCCGAACCGACCGTAGGGCTGCAACAGCGTGCAGCGCTGGCACGAGTAGAAGTTGGGGAACCGTCGCAGCGCGGCTCCGTAGTACGGACTCTCAGCAGGCGGCAGGTACAACTGGGAGACGCCCAGGGCGCGTTGGAGCCTGGGCTCATGGGTTTGCTCCGCCCGGTTCACCTTCCAGTCCTCGAGTCCCGCGACGATGTAGGAGGCCTCGTCGATGGCGATCATCGAGCCCACGCCGTACGTGGTGATCATTTGCGCGCGACGTACCTTCCCCGTCGCGGTAGGGGCGGGAGCGGCAGGTCGTCGCGTCGGCCGCTGACTCCGGAATCCTCCCGACCTGGTCATCGTCCCTCCCGGTTCAGCAGGTTGGTCTCGACATCGACGTCTCGAAGGCTGTTCATTGTCGGGAACGAGTACGGCAGATCGTCGTCCTCGAAGGTGCGCAGGAGCGCGGCCGAGTCCGGCCGACGCTTGGAGTCGCCCGACCACTTGGGCTTGTGGTACACGAGGTCGTTGTTCCAGTCGACGAGATCCGTCCAACCGCCGATGATCTCTTTGAGATGCTCTTCGGTCGATTCCAGCTCGTCGGGCGCGGTCCGCTTCACCCGGTCCAGGATGCGTGTTACGAGATCCTGTAGCTCTGATATGAAGTCATCGAGGCGACCAGCTCCGTCATTCTCGCGGGCGTCCGGAATCATCAGCCGGGCGGCCCCGATCAGGGCGGCGTGCAGCGCACGGTCACGGGCGCGGGCGGAGAACGGCGTGACGCTGGTGGACTCGACCTGGCGGTACAGCGCCGAGTGGTAGGCGCGGAAGTTCTCGTAGTGCGAGCGGTCTCGCGATCGCGCGGCGTTGTACAGCATGACGACCAGGCCCGGGTAGCGACGGCCTACCCGACTGGTCGCCTGGATGTACTCGGCGGTCGTTTGCGGTTGGCCGGTCACCGTCATGAGACCGAGGCGATCGACGTCCACGCCGACGGAGATCATGTTGGTCGCCAAGACGACGTCGAGCGCGTACTTGTCAGGGTGGCGCACGTCGAGTTGGCGGAGCCGGGAGGGGATGTCGCTCGCGGCGACTCGACTGGTCAGCTCCGTGGTCTCCACCTCGCGAGGGCTGCCGTCACCGGCGAGCAACTTCAGCCGTCCGGCGACGTCGTCGTTGACCTGAAGTTCGGCTGCGGCCAGCAGTCGCAGACTGTTGAAGTAGCCGATGAGCGTCCAGTAGGCGTCGCGGACGTCGTCTTCGCCATCGATGGTCACGGCGTGATGTAGCAGAGCGGCATACGCCCGCACCAACAATGTCGCCTGGCTGGTGCCGGGGGCGAACAGGCCGACGTACCGTCGCGAGGGTTTGCGCTCCGGACTGGCCTCCACCGCGAACCAGGAGTCGCGGGCGTCGACCCCGGACGGGGGGAACTGGTGGACGTCCCGGTCGAACAGCGCCTTGCCCTGTTCCCGGGCACGGCGGATCGTCGCCGTGGAGGCAATCACCTTGGGCCCGTCCGCGGCGATGTCGAGGGCCGTCTCATAGAGGCCGACGAGCGTGCCGAGTGGACCCGAGATGAGGTGCAGCTCGTCCTGGATGACGAGATCGGGTGGCGGCATGCCGTCCGGCGCGTTGCGCCGATTGAACAGCGAGGCCGGCTCGGCCTTCCAGGTCATCTGGGCGAACTTGTCCACCGTGGCGATGATCAAAGTGGGCCGGTGCTCGTAGACCGAATCGTCCACGAGGTGGACGGGGAGCCCGTCGCGGAACTCACAGTCCGCGTTTCCGCACGCGACCACGAGCCGCTGCGCACCGAGATCGACGCGATACCTGAACTCGTCGATGGGGATGCCGCACCACGGACACCGACGCAGCTGCACGGGATTATTTTCCTGCAGCGTCTCCCCTGCGCGGAGTTTCTTGAGCGAGGCCTCAGCCTCCTTCAACTTGTTCGGGGTCGCGCTGGAGCCCACCCACATGCCGATCGAGATCTCCTCGCCCGGCAGATCCGACTGGTCCTGACGGACGCGCTCCATGGCGCAGATCAGCGTGGCGGCGCGTTCGAACTGCTGCAGCGTCAGTAGGCGCAGCGTGTAGCGCATCAACACGGTCACCCCGCCGCCGAGCTCGCCCCGGCGGATCCTGCGCAGGAACACCGTGAAGGCGATGAGGCCGAGGTATGCCTCGGTCTTGCCACCACCGGTGGGGAACCACAGCAGGTCGGCGATCTGCCGGTCCGCGTGGTCCGGTTCGGCGATACCCTCCAGGCAGAGCAGGATGAACCCGAGCTGGAACGGGTACCAGCGGCCGATGCTCAGGTCGGCGTCAGGCGTCTTGTCGCGCATCATGACGGTGCGGCCCCGTTGGATCGCCATCGCTCTGTTGGCCAGCCTGAAGGCGCGCATCACTTCGGGATCGCGGGCGAGCAGATCGATGCCGGCGGTCATCCGATCGCAGGCGATCCGGCATTGCCGTACCTGTTCCATGGCGACCTCCGCGTACGGCGACGCCGACATGCCGGCGGCCTCCGCCTCGCGATCGTCGACCCACCTCCGGTAGCCATCGGTCAGCCTGCGGAGCGTCTCCACCACCTCGTCGCTGTCGCCGTCGGCGAGGTCGCTCATCCTCAGGCCGGAGACGTCGATCTCGGTATTGGACTCGGAGAGCAGCACATCGAAGGTCGGGGTGAAGGAGGACCATACTTCGGCGACGGCTCGCCGACCGTCAGACGCTCCTTGAGTCGTGGGTACGCTCCACTCGGCAGCGCAACCGTGACCGGTGGCGAACGTCGGTGCGTGGCGATAAAGCATCGCCGAGACCAGCGTCTCGTCGTCGTCGCCGACGGCCGGGGCGAGCTGTTCGACGATGGCCGGCTTGCCGGCGTCGGCTCTGACGGTGAGACCGCACTGGAAGAAACACCAGGCGTCTCGTAGAGACGGCGCATTGACAGTGTGAACGTTGACCAACGTCACCGTGATAGTGACGGTACCGCGAGCCAAGTCCGGATTTCGGACCAGCGCACGGAGCTCCAGCCCGGGGACGAGAAGCTTCTCGTGTCGGCCGGTCTGCGTCACGTCGATGGTGACGGGCGTGGCGTCGACCGTACGGCGTCGCCACCTGATCGGTGATTCGTCGGTGGAGCGGGCGGTCTCCACCTCGGCTTCGACCGTATTACCCGCCTGGTCGACCGGTTCGTAGACCGCCGCTTCCACCGAGATGGTGAGGCTGCGGCAACGCTGGTCAACACCGAAGGTCAGGCCCATGGTGGAAGGGCTCTGTACATTGGCCATCGACACGCCGACGTCCGGCTGTTCATCCGTGTCCAGCCGTGCACCCGCGAGGTCAAGGTCGGACTCGGCGGCGTCCTCGGCAGCGTCCTCGGCAGCCTCGCGCTGAGGAAACAGCACTCCGGTCAGGTAGGTGTTCACCGGCTCGTCGGTCAGGATCTCGTCGGCTCCGCCCGCCGGGCCGAAGACATCGAGGACGAGCCGCTCGGTCAGGCCGTCCCTGAACCGGAAGTGGGCGTCGAATTCACTCATCGTCGGACTCCGCCTTCGCATATTGGAACCGGCTCAGCCCGCTCAGCCGGGGTGCCAGCCAGACTCCGTGCTCTCCCAGACCGGCACGCCGCCCCGCGGCGGTGCTGCCGGCGACCGTCTCGACGTCGTCGATCCAGCAGTCGGTGATCGACTTGGGCCAGCTCAAGCCCACGTCGATCGTCTTTTGGCCGTACATGTACCGGGCGAGGGCTTCTCGGAACAGCCGGGAGACGACCCCGATGGGGCGGCCGTTGTGGTCGACGGTGTATTGCGGCACGGCCAGGTCATCCTCGGGGAGTTCCGCGCTGCGGGTGAGCGTCACAGGATCGCCCGACCGCACCTTCGCCGCCAGATAGCCCTGCAACTCGATCGGGTCTGCGGTGAAGACGACCGTCCCGGCGGGGAAGTCCTTGCTGACGTCGCCACTCTCCAGCGCCATCCCGTACCGACGCCCCCGGTTCCGGAAGTGATAGCGACCCCAGCGGTCTGAGTACTTCGGGCGCTTGACGTACACCCCGCCAGACTGAGCCGGCGGCTCAAGACGGAACAGGTCGTCCCGGCACCGGGTCATCGCCATGTACAGCAGGCGCGCCTCCTCCATCGGGTCGTCGTCGTCCCGGCGCCTGCCGTCGAGTACGAACACGCGGTCGTATTCGAGGCCCTTGGCTCGATGCATCGAGGAGACCGTTACCGGCTCCGACGTCGATGCGATGGCGAGCCGCGCAAGACGCCCGGCTGCGAGCGCTGAACGGAGCCGGCCGAGATCGATCCGGTCAGAACCGGTCCCCGTCGCCGACACCAGAGCCTTCCACGCTGCATCCAGTGGCTCCCCGGTCAGGCCGGTGTGCTCCATGAACGCCGTGAGGTCGACCTTGAGGCCGTCGTGCCGGCGGAACAGGCTCGCCAGCCACCGAGGACTGACGTCGTCACCAGCGCGGCGCTGCAGCCGATGGTCTACGCCGGCCCGATGGAGGACGGCCGACACCTCCAAGGCCTGGCCGTTGTCCCGGCACAGGATCGCGCAGGTGCCGTCCAGGTGCGTGAAGCCACCGACGATGTCGTCCAGATGCCCTGCGGTCGGCACGTCGAGGAACTCGTCCCGTATCCGCCGCGCGATGTCGGTCTTGGACGCCGCGATCGGCGCGCGAAGCGCCTCGCCGCATGCGAGGAGTCCAGGCGGGCGTGGCGTACGTGCCCTGAAATCCCGGGTCAGCGCCAGTTCGACCAGGCGGTCCCCCGAACTTTCGCGTACCCACGAGAAGATGTCGCGCTCACCGCCGCGGCCGCGAAGCTGGAATCCATAGATGGCCTGAGCTGGGTCGCCGACCAAGGTGAAGCCGCAATCCAGCGACGTCAGCAGCGCCTCCACCAACTCTCGGCGGTCGCCGACAAGGTCCTGCACCTCGTCGAGGAGCACGTGCCGGAGCGAGCCGATGTACGCGTCGGCATGCCCGTCGCGGATAGCGGCGGTCGCCTCGCGGATCCGTTGGTCGAAGGACAACTGGTGCCAATCCTGGTCCGCGTAGGTCTGGTTCAGCAGATCCAGCGCCCACGCGTCGAACGTACGGGCGGCCACGAACCTGCTGCGCCCGGTGGAGGCCGCGGTCCTCGCCGCCAGTTCGCGCACCGCCGCCCGCGAGAACGAGAGCATCAAGACCTCGTCGGCGGACAACTCGTCTTCGAGCAAGTGGTCGAGGCGACGTACCAACGTGTACGTCTTCCCCGTGCCGGCCGGCGCGATGATGAGGGTGCACGAGTCGGCGGGACGGGTCGCGGCGAGGGTCTGTTCCGCGGTCGGCCGGTCGTCGACGGCCACCTGTGCACTCATGGCTCGGTCCACATCCTCTCGAACTCGGTAAAGGCGAGCTCCTCCCCGTAATTGACGATGTTGTCTCGTACGTTGAGGATCAGGCACCGGTCGGTCCCACCGTTGGCGGGGCCGCGCAGACCACGCCCGATCATCTGCTGGTAGACGTTGGGGCTGTACGTCGGTCGAGCGACCACCACGGCGCGTGTGGCGGGCGCGTCGAAGCCCTGGTGCAGCACCCCGTAGTTGGTGAGAATCCGGATCCGCCCCCGGCCGAACTGTTCGACGATGCGCCGCCGACGTGCCGGTGGTGTCTGCGAGTCGACGGCGGCGGCCCGCACGCCCTGGTCGTCGAGGACAGCGGCGAGAAACCGCGCGTGGTTGACCGAGGTCGCGAAAACCAGGATGGGCCAGTCCGGATCCAGGTCGAGCAGCGCCTTGAGCAGGGCCTCGTTTCGCACGTGGTCATCGGCCAGCCGTCGTTCCGCCTCCGGTGGCAGCGTGCCGCTGCCCAGCTGGGACATCCGAGACACCTCGGCGTCGGTGAGCGTCAGCTCGCCCCCTTCCAGGACGCGGTGGTCGACGCGAGCGAGTACGCCCATGTTCTGCAGCGTCCGGTACGCGTCCTCGCCGAACACGTCCTTGTCCAGCCGCCTGTTGCCGTACCTGCTGACCAGGCGGGTCGTCTCCGCAACGTTCTTTCCCCGGAACGGCGTCGCGGTCAGCCCGATGAGCGAACGGGCAGTGCGGTACTGGGTCAGCCCGAGTTGCTCCAACAACCGGGTGTAGCTCTTCGTGATGGACGCGTGCGCCTCATCGACGATGACCAGTGCCGGCTCGCGCAGCCAGGCGTACGCCGGCTTGTCAAGGTTGTAGGTCAACTTGTCATCGGTGGCGATGACGAGGTGGGGATTATCCGTGACCGGACTGGCGTCGCGAGTGCTCCAGAATCTGCTGATGGTCAGCCGGGTCTTGCCCACGCCGGCCTTCTCCCAGACGTAACGCCAGCTCTGTACCGCCTGTTCACACAGCTCTTCGGACTGGGCGATCCACAGGATCGGTCCTCCGGGTCCCTCTGCTCCATATTCCTTGAGGTATCGGATGACCGCTTCGACGGCGATGCGGGTCTTGCCTGCACCGGTGGGGAGGCTGAGCATCGCCCGCCCCGGTGTGTCCTGCATCAGCAGTCGATGCATCCGGCCGGCCAGCTTTTCCTGGTAGTCGTGGAGCGGGAAATGGGGCGTGGGACCGGCGACGTGCTCGGTCTCCAACGGCTGCTCCTCCCGCACGCCCGCCAGTGGGCTCGGCAGGCCCAAATCGGCGACGACGCTCACGGACTTCCGGTCGCCGGTGAAGCCGACCGCAAGCGACTCGTGGGTCTTTCCGAGATCCTCCCGGTGGTGCCGCAGGATCCCTTCACCGTGCGCATGCAGCGCCAACTCGGCGATGCGCCGATCGCCGACGGGGGCACCCGTTCGTGCCTCCTCCCAGCCGAGCAGCCCCTCCGGCAGCCCGCGACGCAGCCGCTCCGAGCCGATCAGCAGGAGGATCTTGTCCGCGGTGTTCTTGACGGCGCGGACTTGCTTGAGCACCTCCTGGTTCTTGGCCTCTTCGCTGCGGGTGAGGACGCTCTCGATCTCGTGCGGGGACAGGTGCAGGTCGAGTTCTCGCGAAATGGCGTGAAGAACCGAACGCTTGTCCGTGGCATGGTGAACGTAGACGACGCCGTCGCGTGCCGCGGCCTCCAACGGGCTGGTCCGCATGCCGTTCGGGGTGCGCTTCACCACCTCCAGCTCGCTGCACTGGACGAAGGACCACCCGTTAGCTTTCGAGCCCCGCAGGATTCGGAGGTGGGGGTACTCCGCAACGACCGCGACAGGTTCGGTCTCCTCGACCTTGCGCAGCTCGGTGCTGATCGTCGTGGCGTACCGCCGCATGCCCCAGTGCTCCACCATCGCGTCGGCGTCGGCCGCAGTCGGGGCCAACAGCGCGGGGACGGTCTCCAACACCAGCGAGTCGTATTCTTCCCGACTCGACGTGACGCAGATTTCCTCGTCGGGCCGGGCGCCCCAGGTGGTTCCGATCCGGCAGCGGGTGTCACCACCGGGCCAGTCGGCCCCCGATCGCAACACCAGCGCGTAGACCATGCCGGGTACGGCGTCCTCCTGGGTGGTGTCGACAGCCTGCACCAAGTGTCGCCAGATTCGGTCGGGTATCTGGTCGACAGTCGCGGGCAACCCGAGCACGTCGGCGACGCCACGGTCGATCAGCGCTACGGGAAGCGCCTCTCGGTACTCGTTCAACGAGGGACCGACCGCGAGCTTCATCGGGACGAGTCCCCTGCTGGTCTGCAACATTCCGCACCAGCGGACCATCCACACCAGGGGGGAGGCGACCTGCTGCGCATGCCGGCCGGCGCGGGCGTTCCAGTCGCGTACCAGCCGACCGGCCGGGAGGTTCTTGATGAACAGATGCTTGGCTTCGTCGCTGAGGGCAGCAAGGATGCCGAGCGGTCCGGGCGGGTTGGTGCCGTCGACGACGAGGCTGCTCAGCCTGGGATGGGCGACCCCCGCCGGAAGCTTCGCGCACAGCGCATCGAGGGCACCGGCGCGGTACTTCTCGAACCACTCCTCGCCGCGCGGGTCGACGTCCGCCACCGGCACGTCCGACATACCAAGCGCCTCGAGCACCGGTCGGTCGGCGGAGTGCACTCGTAGGTCCACGACGACGTGCTGGTCACGACTGCCGTCAGCCGGCACGACTCTACCGGGAAGCAGGCACCCGATCGGTCGGCGATAGCTTCCCCCGACCGTGCGGAGGCGCAGTTCATACCGCCACTCCGGAATCGACTGCGCGATAGCCTCGGCCGCCTCCCGTGGTGTCACCCGGCGACACAGCTTCCAGAAGGCCTCCCATTCCTGCTCGGTGTACCCGGCGAAGCCCTTCTCCAGGACGGCGGTGAGCCGCCCGACGGGAGTGGCCTCGTGAACACCCAACGTGTCCAGCGCGCTGCGCACGCCGATCACGTCCGTCACCCGTGGGTCGACGTAGATCAGGTCGTCACTCAGCTCCTCCTGCCCGCTGCGCTGGAAGACGTCGGTGCCGCGGCTGGACACCATGCCGTACGACTCGGTGAGCAGGATTTGTGCCTCACGGGCGCTGTCCGCCTGCTCGTGCTGGGAACGGACCATGGCAGCGGCGATCTGGACGGCACGGGCGGACGCCTCAGCGGTGCCGTCCGACACCAGTGCCTCCAGCCACTCCCGAGCGGTCACCTCGCGACGATCGGCACCGTCGAAGATGAGGCGGGCCTTCGCCCGTCGCTCCCTGTTCTCGATCGATTTATGCGTCCAGTCGACCGGCCTGCCGGGGTGGTCCGCCCACAGCTGCAGCCACGCGTCCGTCATGTTCTCCGGCGGCATGTGCAGCTCGGCGGGCCGACGGAGCTTCCCGTTCTGGTCGGGCAGCGAGGGCAGCGACGCGGCGGCCTTCCACACCGCCTTGGTCAACCGCTCGTCCGCCCACTGTGGCGCTTCTCGGCCGCGGCCGGGAAGCAGCATCAGGTACGAGCCCGGGTCCGTCGGATCGACGAGCTTCGGTAGGGACTCCACGACGAGTCGGGCAGCCTGCTCGATCAGTTCGTCATTGAAGCCGTTGTGATCGAAGAGGTTCTGCCGGTCCTCGCTGGTCTTCCACGGCGCGTTGAGTAAGCCACGCAACGTGGTGGCGTAGTTGGTGGGAAAGTAGGCCCAGAACGTGCCGCGATCGCCGAAACCTCGGGTCGGCACCGCCCAAGCGATGTCGATCTCGGGTCGGTCGTGCAGCTCTCCGGCGCTGGCCAAGGCCGCCGCCGATGGGGAGAACGTGCGACGGAAGACATTCCACTCCGTCGTCGTCTCCCTGCCGTCGGCGCTGAGAGCCTGCAGGATGTGCAACGTGCCCGCGAACTTGACGAACAGCTGGCGGACCACCGGTCGCTGGCCGGTCCGGTCCTCAAGCGTCAGCGAAGCGACGTGGGACGAGAACAACTGGAACTGCGAGGGAAAGTTCCTGAGGTCCTGGCTCAGTCTCGCCACGCTGCCGGGCAAGAGGGGCAGCCGCACTACGGTGACCGCCCAATCGAGCAGCTCGGCGAGCAGCGGGTCCTCCGCCGCCGCCTGCTCGGTGTCGACGGGGCGGCCCATCCTGAGTACGGGAATGTCGATCGCGCTGGGTACGACCGCGCGGATGGCCTGCTCCGCCCACTCCCGGTCGAATTCGAAGGAACCGGTGGTGCTGAAGAACTGGGGCGCGTCGCTGACGCTGAGGACGGATTTGACACCTACGCCGAAGCGGCCGATCTGACCACCTCGCTTGCGAGAGACGCTCATCCGCAGGATCGTGTCCGCGCCCTCTGGGGTCATCGGGTTGCCGGTGTTGGCACAGTAGAGGAACCGGTTGGTGAGAATGACGTGGATTTCGCCGTTCTGCAGGCCACGCATCTCGTCGGCGCCGTTCTGGACCAGCTCGTAGACCTGGCGCTCGCCGTAGCCGCCCTGATTGATGCGCCGCTCACCGTTGGCGTGCTCCTGAATCAGGCCCGGATCGATGCGGTACGTCTCCAGGACGCGTCGAGACTGCTCCTCGACAACCTGTCGCACCGATTTGTCTGATACGTCCGCATCGAAGTGTGAGGGGCTCATGTTCCGCCTACATAGGATTCTGTGAATGGACAGGGGGGTCAGGACCGCGTGGCTCGCTTCCCAGCCATCGGGAGCTTGGCTGGGACGTCGAGAGGTAGATCGGCTCCGTGGAGGGAGGAGCGGGAACCGGTTCCGGGATGTCTGCGGGCTTGCCGGTGGCGTGACGTGAGCACGCCGAGCAGTCCCGACTCGATGTGAGCGGCAGTGAAGGCGCATTGCCCGAAAGCGGATGCAGCTCCGGCACCGTCTGCGCAAGGCGGTCGACAAGGTAGTCGACCCGCTCGTTGGCCTGCGTACTGAAGATCAGCGGCTAGCCAGCAGGGGGCAGCTCGACGGCGACGCGCAGCACCGGGATCGGCTTGCCTGCCCCGGGCGACGATTCGACGACGACGCCTCGTTGGTGGTTCAAGCAGGTCGGCCTGCACGGGTGTGATGAACCGTTCCACTTCGACCGCCGGTGGTACCTCCAGCCCAGCAAGCATCGCCCCTCACCTCCCCACAAGGTGTGCCGGGGACCTTACCGGCAGGGGTCCTACCAGCGGGACCCCGAGTATTCACCTGTTCAGCCGGTCTCCCCTGACCTCTTTGCGCTGTCAATAACCTACGAAGTCGATATTTTCCAAGGCAACTACTTGCCAAGGCGACGAATTCTCCTCAGGTCAGGGCATAGGTCGTAGAGAGCCATGTCCTACTCGGACGGGCCGGCAGTCGGCGGAACCTCGGGTACGGCGACGTGCTCGGCAGCAGGCGCAGGTTGGGCCGCGTGCGGACCGATATCCGAGACGGCCACACCCGACGTACAGACCGTCACCGATCGAACCACTACGGTAGTCAGGACCACTCGGCGGATGGGGAGCGTGAGCCTGGGTGTTGCGCATCGACGTGCTCGGCCCCGTCCGGGCGACCGTGAGCGACCAACCCGTACGGCTCGGCCCGAAGCTCATCGAGCTCCTGTCGATCCTGCTCATCGAGGTCGGCTCGGCCGTATCGGCGGCCCGGATTGTCGACCTGATCTGGGGCGATGCGCCTCCGGCCAGCGCCCGCACCACCCTGCGCAGCCACGTCTCCCATCTCCGCCGTGCGCTGAAGACCCGAGCGGACGACGTTCTGGTGACGGTCGGGGCGGGCAATGGCAGCGCCGCGTACCGGCTCGACGTGCCGCCGGACGCGGTCGACGCGTACCGCTTCGAGAGTCGGTGTGCGGAGGGCCGTCGCCTGGTTTCGGCGGGCGAGATTGACCTCGCCGAGCGGGGCGCGGCCCTGCTTGAGCGCGCGCTGGCGTTGTGGCGCGGTCCGGCCTTCGCCGACGTGGCCGAGCGCCCGTTCGTGCTGCAAAGGGTCGCCCAACTCGACGCGATGCGTCGTGCGGCGCGGCGCGACTACGCGCAGGCTCTCACCGCGCTCGACCGCCACGCCGAGGCGATCGCCCAACTCTCCGGCGCGCTGGTCGACGACCCCTACGACGAGGCCATCCGGCGGATGCTCGCCGTGGCGCTCTATGCCGAGCAGCGGGTGGACGAGGCAGGGTGATCAGTCCTTTCCCGCTCGTCTGGCCACGCTGGGCGGCACGGGCCTCCCGTCGTGACCGGTCACCCCTGGCCGGGGCGACGGCCTGAATCGATGACGTCGACTGTCCCGGTCGGGCGTGGAAGCACCGTGGAAGGAGGGTGTAAACCGAGCGCCTGCCGAGGCGTTTAATCCGATGGCGCTCCCGGCGAGAGCACAACAGGTCACCGCCGGTGCTCGGGATCCTGGCGCGGGCGGTTGAATGACCGAAGGCGGCCGCTGGCGCGTACCTCGGTCTGGAACTGGCTTTCCGCCAGCGGACCCTCGCCGGCGGGCCCGGTCAGCCTGCGGTCGGCGTGGCCCTCAGGTTCAGCAGCCCGGCGTCGACGACGGCGCAGCTGAGCGGCTGCGCCAGTTCCGCGAGCCGTACACACCCGTCCTCGCCGAGCATCCGGTAGGCCGGCTCCGCGAGAGCGTCCGTCCGATCCTCCACCGACTGGCGCAACTCCCGGCCGGCATCGGTGAGGGCCAGGTCGTCGCCGTCGGCCAGCAGGCCGCGAGACCGCAGCCCGTCCACCGCCTCGGCCCACTCGTCGCCGGTCCAGCCAGCGGCACCCAGTCGGGCCAAATCGCCAGGGCTCGAGGCTCGACCCCGGATCTGCGCCAACGCCGCATCTGCCGAGGCGAGCGGCAGGTCGCCGGTGGGCCAGACGGGA
Organism: Micromonospora sp. CPCC 205739; assembly: GCF_036906795.1. Taxonomy (NCBI): domain Bacteria; kingdom Bacillati; phylum Actinomycetota; class Actinomycetes; order Micromonosporales; family Micromonosporaceae; genus Micromonospora; species Micromonospora sp. CPCC 205739. Next base: position 449,657 of record NZ_JBAKHS010000003.1, read on the forward strand.
CCTGCCTGCCCGACTGACGAGCCGAGCCTCCCATCGCGAAGGGGTGTGCCCATACCGGTTGGCGGGTGCGACCGAACCGCCGATATCCGCGCCTATCCCCGACCGCCGCCCGGCGATACCGTGCACCCACCGCCTCGGGCCGCGCCCCGCCGACAGGCCGCGACGCCGCCTTACGCGTCCCCATCCGCACCACCGGATCGATCTCACGTCCGACGCCGGCGTAGTCGCCGGGAGAGAGGATCGAAGAGGATGCTTCCGACACCCACCACCTCCCGCTGGCGAGCGGCGAGAGTGACCCTCGCAGCCGCCATCGCACTGGTCAGCCTCGGCATTTTCGGCGCACCCGTGCACGCCGAGGGACAGTCCAAAGTCACCGTGATGACCCGCAACCTGTATCTGGGCGGCGATCTGACGCCGTCCATCGGCGCGCCGACGACGGGAGCGTTCCTGGCCGCGAACTCCGCGCTGTTCAGCCACGTCGGCCTGGTCAACTTTCCCGCCCGGGCGAAGCTGCTCGCTCGGGAGATCACCGAGAACAAGCCGGATCTGGTCGGCCTGCAGGAGGTCGCCCTGTGGCGCACCGGCACGTTCGGTGACCCCGCACCGGCCACCGAGATCCGGTACGACTACCTGGCGCTGCTCATGGGCGAGCTGAGCCGTTCCGGTCACGCGTATGACGTCGCGGTCGTGCAGGCCGAGGCCGATCTGGAGGCGCCGGCGGGTGCGCCGCACTTTCTGGACGTACGGCTCACGATGCGCGACGTGATCCTGGTACGCCACGGCGGCCGGGTGAAGGTGACCGACTCCTCGTCCGGCACCTTCGCCAACAACCTCACCTTCACCCTCGCGGCCACGAACGGGACCGTGACCAGCACCCGTGGTTGGACCGCGGTGGACGTGGTGCACGGACAACGCCCGTTCCGGTTCGTGAACACCCACCTGGAGGCCTTCCACCCCGGTGTCCGGGTGCTGCAGGCGCGCGAACTGCTGGCCGGGCCGCTGGCCTCCGCGCCGGGTGACGTCATCCTCGCCGGTGACCTCAACACGGGCCCCGACCTGCCCGTCGCCGAGAACCGGCTCGCCTATGCGGCGCTGGTGGCCGGCGGGATGCGGGACACGTGGGAGATCCTGCACCCGGATGAACCCGGCTACACCGCGGGTCTGGGCGACGACCTGAACCAACCCGCCGACGCCGTCGAGCACCGCATCGACATGGTCCTGTTCCGGGGGACGCTCGTGCCCGTGTCGAGCCTCATCTTCGGCAACGAGCGGCAGACCGCCGACGGCCGGTGGGCGTCGGACCACCTCGGCTACCTGGCTGTCCTGGCCCTGCGGTAAGGCGATCGTTGCTCCGGGCTGGCGCCGACGCGCCAGCCCGGAGTTGACCCTGGCGCAGAGCGCCACAGCGTGAGCGGCCCGGCTGTCAGTAGGTCCCGCCCCGCGCCACCTGCGCGGCCACCCGCTCGTGCAGCGCGGCGAGGGCCGGGCTGACGGTGGCGGTGACCGGCACCGGGCCCGCCAGCCGGCGCGCCGGCTCCGGTAGCCAGGCGAGGTCCGCGTCGAACCGGGCGCGCGCAGCGCGTACCTCACCGGCCGGGTCGGCGGCGGCCAGGCGACGGCCGCCACGCATGACCGGCACGAGCAGCGGCTCGCGGTCGCCCGGCGGGGGTTCGTCGCGCAGCCCCACCACGTCGCCGCCGGCACCGGTGGGATCACGAAAGACCTGCTTGGGACCGGGCAGGGTGGCCTTGCCGGGCGACAGCTTGAGCACCGGCCGGTCGCCGACGGCCACCAGCTTGTAGGCGCTGTCCAGGGACGGCGCGTCGAAGGAGACGCCCATACGGGTGCCGACGCCGTACGCGTCGATCGGTGCGCCCGCGGCGACGAGCGCCGCGATGGCGTCCTCGTCGAGGCTGCCGCTGGCCACGATCTGGGCCTGGGTCAGCCCGGCGTCGTCGAGGATCGCGCGGGTCTGCACGGCCAGCGCGGCGAGGTCCCCGGAGTCGAGCCGCACGCCCATCGGGCCGGTCAGTCCCAACTCCGCGATGACCTCGACGGCGGCCCGTACTCCGGCGGGCGTGTCGTAGGTGTCGACGAGGAACACCGGGTTCGTGGGGAAGTCGGTTGCGAACGCGCGGAACGCGGCACGCTCGTCGGGGAACGCCTCGACGTACGAGTGGGCCATCGTCCCGGACGGCGGCAGTCCGTAGCGTCGAGCGGCCTCGACGTCGCTGGTCGCGGCGAAGCCGGCGATCGCGGACGCCCGGGCCACGGCCGCCCCGGCCTCGATGCCGTGCGTGCGGCGGAACGCGAAGTCGACCAACTGTGCGTCGCCGGCGGCGAGGCGGCATCGGGCGGCTTTGCTGGCCACCGTGGTGTGGAAGGTGATCAGGTTCAGCACGCCGGTCTCCACCAGCTGCGCCTCGGCGATCGGCGCGGTGACCTCCAGCAGCGGTTCGTCGGCGAACACCACGCGGCCCTCGGGTACGGCCCAGACGTCACCGGTGAACCGTAGCCCCGCGAGCGCTGCCAGCGTCGCTTCGTCGAGCCCGACGGTGTCGCGCAGATAGCCGAGTTCGCCCTCGTCGAAGGCGAAGCTTTCCAGGAACGCCAGCGCCTCGGCCAGCCCGGCGGCCACCAGGAAGCCACGCTGCGGCGGTAGGCGGCGGACGAACAGGCTGAACGTTGCGCGCTCCACCATGTCCCGGCGCAGGTAGCTGGCCGCCATCCGCAGCTCGTACAGGTCGGTACGCAACCCGGTCATGGTTCCTCCATCGGCACGGGCACCGCACCCACCCTGTGTGGCGGAATGTGTTGGGCGCGGGTACCCCTTCGGGTCGCTGGTACACCTACCGGCGGTGACACCTTGGCACCTCGCCGACGTACAGGTCCGGCACCTCAGGCGCGGCGAGGTAGCCACCGCGGTCGTACTCGCTCCACCGCACCGACGGCCGCGGTCATCACCCGGTGGGCGTAGCCTTCAGGTCCAGCAGCCCGGCGTCGACGACGGCGCGGCTGAGCGGCCGCGCCAGTTCCCCGAGCCGGGCACACCCCTCCTCACCGAGCACCCGGTAGGCCGGCTCTGCGAGCGCGTCGGTCCGATCCTCCACCGACTGCCGCAACTCCCGGCCGGCATCGGTGAGGGCCAGGTCGTCGCCGCCGGCCACCAGGCCGCGAGACCGCAGCCCGTCCACCGCCCCAGCCCATTCGTCGCTGGTCCAGCCACGACTGCGGCGCAGGAACCCCACCGGTACGTCGCCGGTCGCGGCGTGCAGCACGAGCGCGTCGAGACCGTTCACGCCGGCCAGCAGCAGGGCGCTGACGTGCCCGTCGCCGCGGAACTCGCGCAGCAGCGTCTGCGCGTGCCAGAGCACGAGGTGCGGTTCGTCCGGCCACGGCAGCGCCGCGTGGGCGGCGAACAGCGGACGCCCGGGCAGCTGCTCGCACGCCGACTCGGCGGCCCGGCGAGCCAGCTCGGCCGCCTCGGCGACGGTCACCGCTGCGTCCTCCACTGCTGAGAAGGCCCGGCTCAGGGCCGCGTCCGCGGCGTCCAGGCGGGCGCGAAGCACGGCCGCCGGGGCGGCGCGTTCCCAGGCGGCGGGCAGCGCCGCGCGTACCAGCGCGGGCTTGAAGTTGAAGAACGTCGCGATGACCGGTTCGGCCGGTACCGCACCGAACGCGGCCGACCGTGATGCGAAGTAGCCCGACAGGCCGTCCAGGCCGAGCTCGCCGTACCGTTGCCGCGCCTCGGGGGCGAAATAGATCATCGCGTGGATCGGCTCGGCGCGGCGCCACGCGGCGCGGGCGACCGCGGGGTCGAGGGGGGATCGGGCCACTGCAACTCCTTCCGTCACTGCCGTGTCACGGGCACGCCAGCGTGGTCGTCGACGCGGACCGTATGCCTCGGCACGGTGCCGGACACGGCTGCGGTCGCGCCGTCGGCTGCCGGGCACCCGATCGGCGCTGAGAGGGGCCCCGACCGTAGCGCACCGCCGGCCACCGGCCTCTGGACGAGTCGGGGCCTCCCATACGCGCGGACCACACCGCGGCTTCGACCAACTGCTCGGCAGCGACGTTGCGGCTGGTCAGGTCACCGTGCGTCGCACCTTCGTCCCCGATGGACCGCTGAACGACGATCGCGCGGCCGCGTCGTGGCGAGCAGATTGTCGTAGGCGGCTTCTAACCTGATCCGGACGCGACGCCCGAGGAGGCCGCACCCATGCTCGACCACCTGTCGATCCAGGTCCGCGACACAGGGGCCAGCGCCACCTTCTACGACGCCGTCCTGGCCCCGCTCGGCGGCCGCCGGGTGATGGAGTTAGGTGCGGTCACCGCCTACGGCACCGACCGCCCCGACTTCTGGCTCGGCCCGGTGGGCACCGGCGGTGAGCCGCGGGAGGCGCACATCGCGTTCACCGCCCCCGACCGGGCCGCCGTGCAGGCATTCCACGACGCCGCGGTCGCCGCCGGCGCAGAGGTGCTGCACGCGCCGCGGCTCTGGCCCGAGTACCACCCGACCTACTTCGGCGCGTTCGTCCGCGACCCGGACGGCAACAACGTCGAGGCCGTCTGCCACGCCCCGGAGTAGCGGTCAGGCGGTCTCGGTGGCGGCCCGGGCCAGCCAGCGCGGCACATCTGCCTCGTGGTACACCCGCTCGCTTGGCTCGATCCCGGCCAGGAACGCCGCGTACACGGCCGCCGACCGCAACGCCGCGACCGGCCGTAGCAGCGCCACGGCCCGTTCCGGCTCGCAGTCGGGTACGTCGGCCCGCCACCGGGCGCACCACGCGGCCGCCAGCGCGTCCGACTCCTGGAGAGGGAGCCCGACCGCCAACTCCAGGATGTCGAAGGCCGGGTGCCCGACGAACGAGTCACCCCAGTCGATGATCACCCGCCGCTTTCCGTCGCTCCGGACGTTGCCCGGGTGCAGGTCACCGTGCACCAGCGTGTCCGGTACGCCGCATTCGCGGGCCTGCTCCAGTCGCGCCTCCAGCCCGTCCAGCACGGCGTCGGCGTCGTGCGGGGCGAGCGCGGCGCGGATCCACCGGGCCAGGGCGGCGCCGCGCAGGTCAGGCACCCCGGCCGCCACCAGATCGTCGGCCAGCGGCAGCGCGCGTACCTGAAGGGTGTGCTGGTCGGCGGCGATGGCGTCGCGTTCGGCGGCCTCGGCCCCGTAGCGGTCCTCCCCCGGCACGTGGTCGAGCAGCATCCGCCCGTCGTCGTCCGCGGCGAGCAGGGTCGGTACCAGGCCGGGCGTGAGCGCGCCGAGCCGGCGCAGCACCGCCGCCTCGTGCCGGAAGAAGCCGGGTACCTGCTTGAGCCAGACCGGGCCGTGCGGGCCGTCGAGTCGCCAGATCGCCGACAGGTTCCAGGTACGCCTCTGCGCCACCTCCTTCACCGGCCGGCCGAGGTCGTCGAGGGCGGCCGTGGCCCAGGCGACGGTGGCGGCCGGCCCACCAGGCTCGGCGTAGGGGGCGCGCAGCGGGTGCGGCGCCAGGTCGACGTCCACCGGACGCAGCGGCACGGCGGGCGCGACGGGCACCTCGGCCAGGTACGTCACCGCGCCGCCGACCCCTGGCCGCTCGCCGACACCGTCCAGCAGCCGCAGCACCGCTACCTCGACGGGCGCGCCCTGGACGACCGCGTCGACCTCCTGCCACCAGGGGGTCGGCACGTCGTACGGGGGCAGCGCCCCGAGCGGCCGACCGGCGGGGTCGACCAGGACGAGGGTCACGGTGCGGGTCACGGTCGCCGACGTTGACGATCTCTCCGCCCTAAAGGGCGGAGATTCCCTCCACGCTGCGCGTGGAACACGCGGCGTCCGGGCGGATTCCTGCTTC